>NZ_PSWN01000013.1:0-83480 GCF_002932815.1 Rathayibacter sp. AY1B4
CCGGGGACCTGGGCTGGCTGCGGAAGGCGCCCCCCACGGCGGCGTCCGCCACGGGGGCCGCCTTCCGCAGCCAGCCCAGGTCCCCGGCGTCCGTGTTCATCGAGACGACCTCGGGCCGCCCCGCGCCGTAGCGGATGATCGACACCGACGCCGGTCCGACGCTGAGCCTCTGGAACAGGTCGAGGTGCATGCCGAGCGCGTCCGCGAGGATCGCCTTGATCGTGTCTCCGTGGCTGACCGCCGCCCACACCGCGCCGGCCCCGTGCTCCTCCGCCACCGCCGCGTCGTGCCGGCGGATCGCGGACACGGCCCGGGCCTGCATCGCGAGCATCCCCTCGCCGCCGGGGAACACCACCGCGGAGGGCTGGTTCTGCACCGTCGCCCAGAGCGGCTCCGTCGCGAGATCCCGCAGCGAGCGCCCCGACCAGTCGCCGTAGTCGCACTCGGTGATGCCCTTGTCGATCACCGTCGCCGGCGATCCCGTCTGCCGCTCGAGGACGAAGCGCGTGGTCTGCCGGCACCGCTCGAGCGGGCTCGACACCACGGTCGCGAGCTCGACCGCCGCCAGCCGCTCCCCGGTGCGCGCCGCCTGCGTGCGTCCGACGTCGTCGAGCCGCACTCCGGCGGTGCGTCCGGCGAGGATCCCCGCGGTGTTCGCGGTGGTGCGTCCGTGCCGGACGAGGAGGAGCGTGGGCATGGGGCCAGCGTAGGCGGCCGTGCTCCGCCCCGCCCCGTCGAGCCGCCGGGGCCGCGCCGGTGCGTTCCGCGCGACTCCATCGCGGGACGGATGCCCCGACCGCAGCGCCTGCCTAGGGTGGAGGAGCGGCCGCCCACCGCGGCCCGGAAGGGACACACATGGACGGGACGACGCCCCCCGGCATTCCCCAGGACGGCACGGACACCGAGAGCCACGCCGCGCACACCGCCGCCGACGGCACCGCTGATCACGCCGACTCCGCGCACACCGACTCCGCGACCCCCGCATGGGCCGCCCCCGAGGCCTCCGGCCGCCACGGCGAGGTCGCCCTGCGGATCCGCGGCCTCCGCAAGCGCTTCGGCGACAAGGAGGCCGTGAAGGACATCGACCTCGACGTCCCCGCCGGCTCCTTCTTCGGGCTCGTCGGCCCCAACGGCGCGGGCAAGACGACGACCCTCTCGATGGCCACGGCCCTGCTCCGCCCCGACAGCGGCGTCGTCACGATCCACGAGGTCGACGTCTGGAAGGACACCCTCGAGGCGAAGCGGCTGATCGGCGTCCTCGCCGACGGCGTCAAGCTGTTCGACCGCCTCACCGGTCTCCAGCTCGTCACCTACTACGGCCTGCTCTGCGGGCTCGAGCGCTCCGTCGTCGTCGAGCGGACCGACGACCTCCTCGCCCTGCTCGGCCTCGATCCGGCCGACCGCACGCTCGTCGTGGACTACTCCGCGGGCATGACCAAGAAGATCGCGCTCGCCTGCGCGCTCGTGCGCGCCCCGCGCCTCCTGGTGCTCGACGAGCCGTTCGAGTCGGTCGACCCGGTCTCGGCGGCGAACATCCGCGACATCCTGACCGGCTTCGTCGCGTCGGGCGGCACGGTCATCGTCTCGTCCCACTCCATGGACCTCGTCGAGCGGATGTGCGACCGGGTCGCCGTCATCGCCGACGGCCGCGTGCTCGCCTCCGGCACCCTCGAGGAGGTCCGCGCCGGCTCCAGCCTCGAGGAGCGCTTCGTCGAGCTGGTCGGCGGCCGCACCCACCAGGAGGGACCGGCATGGTTGCGCATCTCCTGAGGCTGCGGCTGCTCCTGCTCCGCAACTCGCTGACGCGGAACGTGTGGCAGCTGATCGGCGTGATCCTCGGCGGTCTCTACGCGATCGCAGTGCTCGGCCTGGTCGCGGCCGGCCTGGTCGCGCTCGGAGGCACGGACCCGGCGTTCGCGAACGTCGCGATCGTCCTCGGCGGCTCCGCTCTGATCCTCGGCTGGGTGCTCGGGCCGATCTTCCTGTCCGGCTCCGACCAGAGCCTCGACCTGCCCACCCTCGCGACCTTCCCGATCCCGCTGCGCACCCTCCTCCTCGGGCTCGCCGCCGCGGGCCTCGCGGGCATCCCCGGCGTGGTGACCACGCTCGGGTCGCTCGCCTCCGCGGCTGCCTGGTGGAGCCGTCCGATCGGCATCCTGCCCGGCCTCGTCGCCGCGGTGATCGGCGTCGCGACCTGCGTGGTCGCGTCGCGCCTGATCGGCGCGCTCACCACGGGCCTGGGCTCGAGCCGCCGCTACCGCGAGGTGATCGGCGGCGTCGTGCTCGTCGTCGTCATCCTGCTCGGACCGCTCTTCTTCGGCCTGACCAACGTGATCCGCGACGGCCTGGACGTCCTGCCCGTGATCGCGGGCGCCCTCGGCTGGTCGCCGCTCGGCGCGATCTGGGCCGTCCCCGGATCCGTCGTCGCGGGCGACTGGGTCGCGGCGATCGCGCGCCTGCTGATCGGGCTCGCGACGCTGGCCGTCCTCGTCTGGGCGTGGGCCCGGGCGCTGCGGCAGGCGCTCGCGGAGCCCGCCGCGTCCGGCGCGCACTCCGCCTCCGGATCCGCGGGCCTCGGCCTGTTCGGGCGCTTCCCCGGCACCCCGACCGGCGCCGTCGCCGCGCGTGCCCTCGGCTACTGGTGGCGCGACCCGCGCTACAGCCGCGGGCTCCTCGTCATCCCCGCCGTCGTCGTCCTCGCGGTGTTCTACTCCGCGATCGGCAGCGGCGGCGACACCTTCGTGCTGCTCTCGGCCGTGCTCGTCGGCCTGATCTTCGGCGTGACCCTCTGCGCCGACGTGTCGTACGACGGCACCGCCTGGGCGGCGCACGTCAGCTCCGGAGTGACGGGGTCGGCCGACCGCGCCGGTCGCGTCGTCGCCGCCGCGATCATCGGCGTCCCTGCGGTGGTCGTCGTGGCGGTGGGCACCGCGCTGTACGCGGGACGCGCCGACGCGATCCCGGCCGTGCTGGGCATGGCGCTGGCCCTCGTTCTCAGCGGGTTCGGAGTGTCGAGCGTCGCCTCGTCGCTCGTCGTCTACCCCGTGCCCGGGCCGGGGGACAGCCCGCTGAAGACGCCGCCGGGCTCCGGGATGATCTCGAGCGTCGTGATGCTGGGGAGCATGGCCGCGACCGGTCTGCTGGCGCTCCCGTCGATCGTCCTCGGCGCGATCTCGCTCATCGGCGGCGACCCGGCCTTCGGCCTGATCGGACTGGCGGCCGCCCTCGTGCTGGGCACCGTCTTCGCGCTGGTGGGCATCCGCGTCGGCGGTCGGATCGTCGACCGCCGAGCGCCGGAGCTGTTCGCCGCCCTCGTGACGATCGGCTGACGCGGGTGGCGGGGCGCGGGGCCGGCGGTGCCCGCCCGCTCCCCGTCTCCGCCCCGCTCCCCGCCCCCGCGAGTGCGCGGAAGTCGTCGCACTCGAGCTCGAGTGCGACGACTCCTGCACACTCGCGGGAGTCGTCGAGGACCGTGCGCACCCGCGAGTGGCCGCGCGCCCGCGAAGGCCCGCACACAGGAGCCGCGGCAGAATGTGGACATGCGCAGCCTCGAAGTCCTCCTCGATCCGGAGTCGGAGGCTCGCGTCCGCACCCAGTGGGAGGCGCTCGAGGCGGCCGGCATCCCGAGCCTCGCCCTGCACACGTCCGCCAGCAACCGCCCGCACCTCACCCTGGTCGCCGGGCCCGAGCTGACCGCCCCGGAGCCGGGCGCGCTCGGTCCGCTTCCGGCGACGGCCGACCTGGGCGCCGTCCTCCTCTTCCCGCACGCCGGGCGCTTCGTCCTCGCCTGGGGAGTGGTCCGCTCGCCCGCCCTCGACGCGCTGCACGGCCGTGCCACGCGCCTCGTGCCGGGCGGCGTCGACACCTCGCTGCCGGACGCCTGGACGCCGCACATCAGCGTCTCGCGCCGCCTCCGCGCCGAGCAGCTCGGCGACGCCGTCCCCCTCCTCGGCGAGCCGTTCACCGTCGGCCTCGCGGGCGTCCGCTTCTGGGACGGCGACACCCGAACCCTCACCGACCTCTGATCCGGGCGCCGCAGAAGCCCCCCGACGCTCCTTGCAGCCGCCTCCCCAGCTCCCTCCCTGCAGCCCTTCTCCACAGTTCCCCGGACCCCCGGGGCGGCGTCGGAGGCGGCGGGTAGAGTTCCCCGGGTGACAGAGCCCACCGCGACAGCCCTCCCCGCCCCGCCGCTCGCCGACCCCTCGGCGGAGTCCCGCGGCGGCGTCCGGAGCGACGCGGCGAGCGGCGCCCCGGGATCCGGATCCTCCGAGGCGCAGGCGATCCTCGAGAAGGTCTTCGGCTACGGCTCCTTCCGCGGCGAGCAGCAGGCCATCGTCGAGCAGGTCATCGGAGGCGGCGACGCCGTCGTCCTGATGCCCACCGGCGGCGGCAAGTCGCTCTGCTATCAGATCCCCGCCATCGTGCGCCCCGGCACCGGCGTGGTCGTGTCCCCGCTCATCGCGCTGATGCAGGACCAGGTCGACGCCCTCCGCGCGAACGGCGTCCGCGCCGAGTTCCTCAACTCCACCCAGGACGCGGGCGAGCGCAGCCGCGTCGAGCGCGCCTACCTCGACGGCGAGCTCGACCTGCTCTACGTCGCCCCGGAGCGCCTGGGCAACGAGGGCATGAAGCAGTTCCTCGCCCGCGGCCGGATCGCCCTCTTCGCGATCGACGAGGCCCACTGCGTCAGCCAGTGGGGCCACGACTTCCGCCCCGACTACCTCGCACTGGGCGAGCTCGCCGAGCGCTGGCCCGACGTCCCGCGCATCGCCCTCACCGCGACCGCCACCGAGGCGACGCACCGCGAGATCACCTCGCGCCTGCACCTCGGCGCCGCCCGCCACTTCGTCTCGAGCTTCGACCGCCCGAACATCCAGTACCGGATCGTCAACAAGGTCGAGCCGCGCAAGCAGCTGATCGACTTCCTGCGGCGCGAGCACGCGCACGACGCGGGCATCGTCTACGCCCTCTCCCGCAAGAGCGTCGAGGCGACGGCCGAGGCGCTGCGCTCGGCGGGCTTCGACGCCGTCGCGTACCACGCGGGCCTCGACTCGCGGGTGCGCGCCGCCGCCCAGTCGCGGTTCCTCCGCGAGGAGGGCGTCATCGTCTGCGCGACCATCGCCTTCGGCATGGGGATCGACAAGCCGGACGTGCGGTTCGTCGCGCACATCGATCTGCCCAAGTCGGTCGAGGGCTACTACCAGGAGACGGGTCGCGCCGGCCGCGACGGACTGCCGTCCACCGCCTGGCTCGCCTACGGCCTGCAGGACGTGGTGCAGCAGCGCCGGATGATCGACGAGTCGCCGGGAGACCTGGCGCACCGTCGGCGGATGTCCGCGCACCTGGACGCGATGCTCGCGCTCTCCGAGACGGTCCAGTGCCGCCGGGTGAACCTGCTCGCCTACTTCGGCCAGGAGAGCACCGCCTGCGGCAACTGCGACACCTGCCTCGAGCCGCCCGCCTCCTGGGACGGCACCGTCGCGGCGCAGAAGTTCCTGTCGACGGTCGTCCGCCTCAAGCGGGAGCGCAACCAGCAGTTCGGCGCCGGACACATCATCGACGTCCTCCGCGGCAAGACCACGCCGCGCACCACCCAGCACCAGCACGACGGCCTCGCCACCTGGGGCATCGGCGCCGAGCTCAGCGACACCCAGTGGCGCGGAGTCGCCCGCCAGCTCCTCGCGCAGGGCCTTCTCGGCGTGAACGACGACGGCTTCGGCACGCTCGTGCTCACGCCCGCGTCCGGCTCCGTCCTCAGCGGCGAGCGGAAGGTCGAGCTGCGGCAGGAGCCGGAGAAGCCGGCTCGCTCCAGCGGATCCTCCCGCTCCGGACGGTCCACCGTGGCCGAGCTGTCGGGCGAGGCTCAGCCGCTGTTCGAGCGGCTCCGGGAGTGGCGCGCCGCGCAGGCCCGCGCGCAGGCGGTCCCGGCCTACATCGTCTTCAACGACGCGACCCTCCGCGAGATCGCGACCGCCGAGCCGGCGACGATGGACGCGCTCAGCATCATCGGCGGCGTCGGCCAGAAGAAGCTGCTCACCTACGGCGAGGCCGTGCTCGCCGTCGTCGCGGGGGAGAGCCCCGAGATCGCCGTCCCGGAACCCGGTGAGGAGGCTCCCGCTCCCCGCCGCGCGCCGGTTGCCCGTGGCGGGTCGTCCCGCTCGCAAGGGGCGAAGCCCTCGTTCGGCCGCGAATCGTCCGGTCCGCCGGTGTCCGCCGCGCAGCCGCCGGAGGACGACTGGGTGCCGCCGGACGAGCCCGACTGGGAGCCCGGCTGGGACAGCTACTGATCCATCGCTGAGGCGCGCGGTTCACCGCCCGCGACGGAGGCGGGCGCCGGCGCGAGCGATCGTGTTCCGGCGCCCGCGTCGGCGATCGTGCCCACCTCGGCACCGACGCGAGCGTCCTCGGTCCGAGGCGTCGGCGAGCGCCCTCAGCCGTTCGCGCCGGTCGACGCCATCCAGCCGCCGAGCAGCGTGCAGCAGAACGACACCGCGAGACCCGCCACCGGCACCCAGAACGCGATGCGCCGCCGCACCAGCAGCACGATCGAGACGACCAGCGCCGCGACGAACGGCACCCACACTCCTCCTGCGGCGAGGACCATCCCGCCCTCGATGAGGCCGATGTCGCAGGCGTTCGATCCGCCGCACGAGTCGCTGGCCATCGCGAAGAACAGCCCGAAGAACGACAGCAGCAGCGTCACCGCGGAGGCCACGAGGATCAGCACGATCGTCAGCACCAGGTCCCAGACGCGGACCGGGCGCCGATGCGGCACCCCGGATCCCGGCGCGGCCGGAGGCGCGGGAGGCGCGGCCGCGACGTCCACGGGCGGCGCACCCGGAGTCCGGGGAGGCGCTGCCGCGACGTCCGCGGGCGGGCCGGCCGCCGGGTGTCTGGCGGGCGGAGGGGGAGGCAGCGGCGGCTCGCTCATGCCGAGAGACTAGCGACGCGTCCTCCGATGAGGCGCCCTCCTCGGCAGAAGCAGCCCGTTCAGCACACGGACGAGCCGCCCCCTCCTCCGCTCCCGTCGGCAGGGACAGCCCTTCCAGCGCACAGACGAGGCGCCCCGCCTCCGCCTGGTCGGTTCCGACAACGCGCTTCCGCCTCCGCCCGGCGCCGTTTGTGCCCGGGCGACGGAACGTTTCCGCCGCGCCTTCGCGCGACCTACCGTGCGAGGACCGCCTCCGCTGCCGCGCCCGTCGGCGCACGACGCACCGGGAGCGGCCCGAACCGCAGACGGTCGAAGGGACACGAACACCATGGTCAGCACCGCTCCCCACCCCCGCTCCGCCGCCGACGCCGCCGACCGGGCGGCCACCGGACGCACGCGGGCCCGGCGCTCCCGCTCGGGCTCCATCGCGCCCACGCCGCCGGTGGACTCCCTCGGCTCCGAGGTCGACGCGCGCCTGGACGAGGACGGCGCCCCCGCTGTCGACGTCGCCGCCCTCGGGGAGACCCTGCTCGGCGCCTGGCGCGAGCAGCGCCTCGCCAGCCGCGCTCTGACCGCCCGCCCCGAGCTGCACCGCACCGACGGCCTCCCGATGAAGGAGCACCGCCTCCGCGTCTCGGAGCAGATGCGCGTGCTCGCGGCCGAGGGCGGCGTGCACCGCGCCTTCCCGGTCGACCTCGGCGGCGAGGCCGATCACGGCGGCAACATCGCCGGCTTCGAGGAGCTGGTCACCGCCGACCCCTCGCTGCAGATCAAGTCCGGCGTGCAGTGGGGGCTCTTCGGCGCCGCGGTCCTGCACCTGGGCACCCGCCCGCACCACGAGAAGTGGCTGCCGGGGATCATGAGCCTCGAGATCCCGGGCGCTTTCGCGATGACCGAGACCGGGCACGGATCCGACGTCGCGTCGATCGCCACGACCGCCACCTACGAGGACGGCGAGTTCGTGCTGCGGACGCCGTTCCGCGCGGCCTGGAAGGACTACCTCGGCAACGCGGCGGTGGACGGGCGCGCGGCGGTCGTCTTCGCGCAGCTGGTCACCCTAGGGGTGAACCACGGCGTCCACGCCTTCTTCGTCCCGATCCGCGATGAGCAGGGCGCGTTCCTGCCCGGCGTCGGCGGGGAGGACGACGGCCTCAAGGGCGGTCTGAACGGGATCGACAACGGCCGCCTCCACTTCGACGGCGTCCGCGTCCCTCGCGAGAACCTGCTGAACCGCTACGGCGACGTCGCCGCCGACGGCACCTACTCCTCGCCGATCGCGAGCCCGGGCCGCCGCTTCTTCACCATGCTCGGCACGCTCGTGCAGGGCCGTGTCTCGCTCGACGGAGCCTCGGTCGCCGCGGCGAAGATCGCGCTGACGGTCGCCGTCACCTACGGCGATCAGCGCCGCCAGTTCACCGGCGGCGGCGAGCGGGAGGAGGTGCTGCTCGACTACCAGCGGCACCAGCGCCGCCTCCTGCCGCGCCTGGCCACCACCTACGCCGCCGCCTTCGCGCACGAGAAGCTGCTGACGGCGTTCGACGAGGTCTTCTCCGGCGCGAACGACACCGAGCAGTCGCGGCAGGACCTCGAGACCCTCGCCGCGGGGCTGAAGGCGCTCTCGACCTGGCACGCTCTCGACACGCTGCAGGAGGCGCGCGAGGCCTGCGGAGGCGCGGGCTTCCTCGCGGAGAACCGGCTCACGCAGCTGCGCGCCGACCTCGACGTGTACGCGACCTTCGAGGGCGACAACACCGTGCTCCTCCAGCTGGTCGCCAAGCGCCTGCTGACCGACGTCGGACGCCGCTTCAAGGGCGCCCAGCCCGCGGAGCTGGCGCGGTACGCCGCCTCGCAGGTCGCGGGGGCGACCGTCGACAACTCGGGTCTGCGCCGTCTGGCCCAGGTCGTCGCCGATCGCGGATCGACGGCCCGCTCGGTCGGCCAGCTGCGGGAGGACCAGCGCGAGCTGCTCACCGGCCGCGTCGAGAGCATGGTCGCGGGGATCGCCTCACGGCTGCGCCCGGCGTCGAAGCTGCCCTCCGACGAGGCGGCACGCCTGTTCAACGCGCACCAGAGCGAGCTCATCGAGGCGGCGCGCGCGCACGCCGAGCTGCTGCAGTGGGAGGCGTTCACGGAGGCGCTCGCCGGCGTCGAGGACGCGGGCACGCGCACCGTCCTCACCTGGCTCCGCGACCTGTTCGGCCTGGGCCTGATCGAGAAGCACCTCGACTGGTACCTCATCCACGGGCGCCTGTCGTCGCAGCGAGCGGTCGCGGTGACGTCCTACATCGACCGCCTGCTCGCGCGCATCCGCCCGCACGCCGCCGACCTGGTCGCGTCGTTCGGCTACGGGCCCGAGCACGTGCGCGCGGCGATCGCGACCGGCGCCGAGGCGGAGCGCCAGGAGGAGGCGCACGCCTGGTACGAGGCCGCCCGCGCCTCCGGCACCCTCCCCACTCCGGAGAAGCGCCGCTGAGCCCCTCCGCGGGATGCCGCTCCGGTACGCGACACGCCGCGCGAGGCGCACCGGAGTGGCATCCCGCGGAGACAGGACGGGCAGGGGCGCGTCAGGACGCGAGGAACGCCAGTGCCTGGTCGCGCTCGGCGCGCAGCTCGAGCACGGACTCGTCGATGCGCGCGCGGGAGTGCGCGTCGATCTCGAGTCCCTCGACGATCCGCCACTCGCCGTCGACGGAGCGGACCGGGAACGAGGAGATCAGCCCCTCCTCCACCCCGTAGGAGCCGTCCGACTCGACGGCGGCCGAGGTCCACGACGTGCCGTCGACCCAGTCGCGCACGTGGTCGATCGCGGCGGAGGCGGCGGACGCGGCCGAGGAGGCGCCGCGGACCTCGATGATCTCGGCGCCGCGCTTGGCGACCCGCGGCTCGAACTCCGTGTGCAGCCACTCGGCGTCGACCAGCTCGGGCACCGGACGTCCGCCGACGGTGGCGTGCGTCGCGTCCGGGTACTGCGAGGCGGAGTGGTTGCCCCAGATCGCGACGCCCTCGATCGCGTCGACGGGGGCGTCGAGCTTCGCGGCGAGCTGCGCGACCGCCCGGTTGTGGTCGAGGCGCGTCATCGCGGTGAAGCGGCCGGCGGGGATGTCGGGGGCGCTGCGCCGCGCGATCCAGGCGTTGGTGTTCGCCGGGTTGCCGACGACCAGCACGCGGATGTCGGAGGCGGCGTGCGCGTTCAGCGCGGCGCCCTGGGGTCCGAAGATGCCCGCGTTCGCGGCGAGCAGGTCGGCGCGCTCCATGCCCGCGCTGCGCGGCCGGGCGCCCACCAGGAGGGCGACGCTCGCGCCGTCGAACGCGGCGGCCGGGTCGTCCGTCGCCTCGATCCCGCGGAGGAGGGGGAAGGCGCCGTCCTGCAGCTCGAGCGCCGTGCCCGCGGCCGCGCGGAGGCCGGAGGGGATCTCGAGCAGGTTCAGGCGGACGGGGACGTCCGGCCCGAGGAGCTGACCCGAGGCGATGCGGAACAGGAGCGCATAGCCGATGGCGCCCCCCGCTCCCGTGACCGTGACCGTGACCGGAGTGCGCTGCTGGTTCATGCGCCGAGCGTATTCCCGCCGGCTGGGGGAGGGGGAGGAGTCAGCCGGACGGCGGGCCCTCGGCGGGAGGCGCCGTCGACCCGCGGAGCACGAGCTTGTTGCGCAGCCGCACGTGCGGCTCGGCCACGCTCCCGCCGTCGATCAGCGTCAGGAGCGCCCGGGCGGCCGCGCGCCCCACGCGGTGCAGCGGCTGCCTCACCGTCGTGAGCGCGGGGACCACCCGGGAGGCGTCGGGCACGTCGTCGTAGCCCACGACCGACAGCTGCCCCGGCACCGAGAGGCCCAGCGCCCGGGCCGCCTCGATCACGGCGATGGCGGAGGCGTCGTTCGCGGCGAAGACCGCGGTCGGGCGGTCGGGCAGCAGCAGCAGCTCGTGGGCGGCGAGGAGGGAGGGGTCGTGCCGGTAGTAGCCGACCCGTACGAGCGCGGGGTCGTAGGGGAGGCCGGCGTCCGCGAGCGCCCGTTGGTAGCCGGCGCCGCGCCGGTGCGACGACTCCAGGTCGGGGCGGCCCGCGACGAAGCCGATGCGGCGGTGGCCGAGCCCGATCAGGTGGCTCGTCGCCAGCTGCGCTCCGCCGAAGTCGTCGGTCGCCACCGAGTGCAGCTCGGTCTGCGCGGTCAGCGGATCCACGACGACGAGCGGCAGGTCCGACGAGGGGATCACGCCGGAGGGAGTCACCAGGATCGCTCCCGCTACGTGCGCCTCGGTGAGGCGCCGCAGGGACTCCTGCTCCCATCCCGCCCGGCCCCGGCGGCTCGCCCCGCTGCCGGCGAGGAGGTCGAACCGGGTCCCCCGGAGCGCCGTCGCCACTCCCTGCAGCACCTCCGTGCCGAACGGCTCGAAGTCGCCCAGGAGCACGCCGATGACGCCCGAGCGCTCCGTCGTCGCGACCTCCTGCTCGGCCTCCGCCGTCGCCGCCCCTGCGGACATCCTCGTCCCCTCCCGCCGTCCCCGCCCGGCCGCGGCGGAACGCGGTGATCGCCTCGCTGCGCTGCTCCGGACGGTTGAGAACACGTCCTTGCAATCGGGAATGTTCCCGGTAACATTGCCCGCAAGACTAGCTGAGGGAAAGCTCAGCAGTCGAGAGAGACGAGTGTCGGGCAGCCTTTCTCCCCTCAGTGCTGAGGGGGTCGAGAGCTGGAGCTCGCGTGGCCACGCTGTGGAAGCCGCCGCGCACGAGCCGTCCGCCGCTCTCCGCGCGTCCTGCGCTCCAGGCGCGGCCGAACGCCCTCGGGCTGCGCCGCGCTCCGTCCTCTCGCGGCCTCGGGCCGCGCCACCACTCCGCGCCGTCCGGCGCTCGACCTGATCGGCGACGGTGCCGATCGAGTGAGGAACACCATGTCCACGCGACGCACCCCCCGACCCCTCTGGCTCGTCCGCTCGGGCGCCGCTCTCGCCGGCTGCCTTCTCCTGTCCGGCGTCGCCGCCGCGGCCGCGGCCGCCGACACCGAGTACGGCTCCGACGACGTCGACGTGAACGTCAGCATCGAGGAGCTGGAGCAGCCCGGCGCGCTCTCGATGTCGATCGACGGCACCTCCGCCACGCTCGCCGAGGAGGGCTCCACCCCGACCGTGCGCGCCTTCACGGGGCAGCTGCCCGACGTGACCGTGACGGACACCCGGACCGTCGACGAGATCCCGGCCGGAGCCGGCTGGTACGTCCTCGGCTCGGCGAGCGCCTTCACCGGCGACGCGGACCAGGAGGACATCTCCTCCGACCACCTCGGCTGGACGCCCGTCCTCGTGGACGGCGGCGAGTCGGGCCTCGTGTCCGAGGGCGACCCGGTCGACACGATCCTCGACGAGGGCGCCGACGCCGTGGGCCTGTTCGACCAGGAGCTGCTCGCGCTGTCGCTCGACTCGCAGGAGACCGCGACGGACGGGTCCTGGACCGTGTCCGCGGGCCTCACCCTGAAGACCGAGGCCGACGTCGCCCCCGGCGACTACTCCTCCGTCCTGACGCTGTCGCTGTTCGAATGACCCCGATGCGCGCAGTCGCCTCCACGGCGATCGGCGCCCTCCTCGCGGCGGGCCTGCTCGCCTCCGGCGCGGCTCCGGCGACCGCGGCCGGCGCCTGGTCGCCGAAGGCCTCCTACACGTCGACGGACCGCGGCGACGGCACCTACTCCGTGCCGCTGCTGAACGCCGACGTGCCCGACGTCAGCGTCGAGCGCGTGCCCGCGTCCGAGAACGACGAGGGCCGCGACATCTACTACATGATCAGCACCACGATGCACCTGAGCCCGGGCGCCCCGATCATGAAGTCCTACGACCTCGTCAACTGGGAGATCGTCAACTACGTCTTCGACCGGCTCGAGATCGGCGACCGCTTCTCGCTCCGGAACGGGCAGAACTCCTACGGCAACGGCCAGTGGGCCTCGTCGCTCCGGTACCACGACGGCCGCTACTACGCGGTCTTCAACACCAACAACCTCGGCGGCTCCTACCTCTACTCGACCGACGACATCGAGGACGGAGCCTGGACCCGCACGGCCCTCGGCCGCGCCTTCCACGACCCGTCGCTCTTCTTCGACGACGCGGACGGCGGCACGCCGTACATCTTCTACGGCTCCGGATCCACCAGCGCCGTGAAGCTCAGCGAGGACCTGACGACCGTCGTCGCCGAGTACCCGAACATCCTCCGCACCTCCGACTACCCGGGAGCCGGCTACCTCGGCGGCCTGTTCGAGGGCGCGCAGGTGCAGTACATCGACGGGCAGTACTACATCGTCATCATCACCTGGCCCTCGGGCCAGGGCCGCCAGGTGGCGCTGTTCCGCTCGTCCGAGCTGCTGGGCCGCTACGCGACCGCCGACGGCAGCAACCCCTACGAGGGCAAGGGCGTGCTGAACTCCAGCGGGTTCGCCCAGGGGAGCCTCGTGCCGATCGCGAAGGAGGACGGCTCGACCGCCTGGCACGGCATGTTCTTCCGCGACAGCTTCCCGACCGGACGCATCCCCGGGCTCATTCCGGCGACGTGGAAGGACGGCTGGCCGACGTTCGGGACGAACGGCTCGGTGCCGGTGGGCGGGAGCTTCCCGAAGCCGATCCGCCTCAGCCCCGAGGAGGAGCTGTTCGAGCGGCAGAAGAGCATCGTCGTCTCGGACGACTTCGACAACGACGCCCCGGCGAAGGCCTACCAGGACGAGTCGTGGACGATCCCGCCCGCGCCCGCCTACGACGCGTCGCTGCTCGGCGTGCAGCTGCTCCAGAACCCGGGAGCGGAGTCGGGGACGGCGCCGTGGGCAGGCCAGTTCGGCGCGACGCTGTCGGCCGACACGACCGACCCGGCGTCCGGTACCGCCGCGCTCCGCGTGGGCACCCGCACGCTCAACGGCTCAGGCCCGAGCCAGGTGCTGGCGAACAAGCTGCAGCGCGGCGTGACCTACACCGTGTCCGCGAAGGTGAAGTACACGACCGGCCCCGCGTCGGTCCGCTTCAACCTCTGCGCCGACTTCGGCGCGGGACCCGTGACGATGGCCTCCGCCGCCGTCACGCAGGGGCAGTGGACGACGATCACGGGGACCTACACGGTGCCCGAGACCGCGAACGTCGGCAGCGTGAAGTTCGCCGTCGAGACGCCGTGGGGCAACCCGCAGCCGGCGTCCTCGAGCACCGAGTACCTGCTCGACGACGTCTCGCTCGTCGGAGCCGCCCCCACCCTCGAGCGCCCGACGGCCGCCGAGATCCAGCCGAACGGCTCGACCCTCGCCCTCCCCTGGCAGTGGAACCACGCCCCCGACAACCGCTACTGGTCGCTGACCGAGCGCGAGGGCTGGCTCCGCCTCACCAACGGGAAGGTGCTCAGCGGAACGGCCGCGCACACGCGTCTCTCGGGCTCGCCCGAGATGACGTACCTGGAGGAGGCGCGCAACACGCTCTCCCAGCGCATCGTGGCTCCGAAGCAGTCGGCGGAGGCGGCGTTCGACGTCTCCGGGATGAAGGACGGCGACGTCGCCGGCCTCGCGGCCTACAACCGCGGCTTCTCCTACGTCGCGGTCAAGCGCGTGGACGGCGTCACCACCGTCGGCGTCGTGAACCGCAGCCAGCCGTTCGCGACCACGTTCGACCAGGCGGCCGTGGAGTCCTTCCTCCCCGGCTCCACCGCCGCTCTCGGCGACGCCTCGCAGGTGCGCCTGAAGGCCGATCTCGAGCTCTCGGCCCCGGCCGGACAGCTCTGGACGACCTTCTCGTACAGCCTCGACGGGACGAGCTGGACGAAGCTCGGCAGCCGCGTCGGCCCGCAGACCCTCGACGGTCAGCTCACGCACTTCATGGGCCACCGCCTCGGGCTGTTCAGCTACGCGACGAAGACCGCCGGCGGCCACGTCGACGTCGACGAGTTCCTCCTGAGCGACACCCTCTCCTCGGAGGGGAAGGCGCTCGACCGCTCGCAGCTCGACGCGGCCGTCGCCCACGCGGCGACGCTCCGCTCCGACGACTACCCGGCCGACGCCTGGTCCGACCTCCAGTCGGTCCTCGCGAAGGCGCAGGCGGTCGGCACCGCGGGAACGCAGAACCAGATCGACGCCCCGGAGCGCGCGCTCAGCTACCAGCTGGCCCGCCTCGGGACGCTGAAGGAGGCGTCGCTCGATGTGACCGCCGCCGCCGCGACCCGCTGCATCGCCGGGAAGGTCGTCGTGACCGTGCGGGCGACCAACGCCGACGACGTGCCCGTCGCCCTCCGGATGGAGAGCGCCTCCGGCACGAAGACGGTCGCCGCGCTCGCACCCGGCGCCACGACGAGCCACGCCTTCACCACGCGGGCGGCCTCGGTCCCCGCCGCCGAGGTGGTCGTGACCGCGACCGCCACCCTCGACGGCGAGCCGGTGACGACCACGGTGAGAGCGCCCCACCCGGCCGCGTCCTGCGGCTGAGCACCCCGGGGGCGGCCCGCGCGGCCGCCCCCGCCCCCGAACGCGTCAGCGGCACCCGTCGCCGACGATCTCCTGCACGACACGATCAAGGAGGATCCGTGAGATCACCACAACGAGAAGCCGCTCCGAAGGGGCGGTTGCGGCTGAGGCTGCTGGCCACGGCCGCGCTGACCGCGCTCCTGGTGGCACCCTTCGCCGCCCAGACCTCGTCCGCCGCTGAGGCGGAGCTCATCGTCAACGGCGGCTTCGAGAGCGGCATCAGCAGCTGGTTCGTCAACAACGGCAACGCCGCCGACGCCGGCACCATCGCGACGACCACGGACGCGCGCACCGGCTCCGCCGCAGCGCTCGTCACCGGCCGCACGACCACCGGCGCGGGCGCCATGCAGGACCTCAGCGGCAAGGTCGTCGCCGGCCAGACCTACCAGGTCAAGGCGCAGATCAAGTACGAGAACGCCGCGAGCCCCGCGACCAAGCAGTTCTTCGCCACCATGCACTACGGCGGAGGCACCTACACGAACCTCGCGAGCGTCACCGCCACGAAGGGGCAGTGGGCGACGATCAACGGATCGTTCACCATCCCCGCCGGGCAGAGCGTCGCCACCGCGCGCCTCTTCTTCGAGACGCCGTGGACCGCGACTCCGTCGGCCGCGCCCGAGACGCACCTCATGGACTACAAGCTCGACGACGTCTCGCTGGTCGGAGCGGCGCCTCCCGCGCCCGCCTCGCGCACCATCGAGGTCGTGGGCAAGATCCCGGGCGACCACAACCCGCTCATGGGCTGGAAGTTCGGCGCCGACGGCTTCGGCTTCGTCGAGAACGGCCGCGTGTACATGTACATGACGAACGACACCCAGGGCTACGCTCCGAACCCCGCCACGGGCGTCTCGGCGGGCATCGACTACGGCAAGATCAACCAGATCACCGTGATCTCCTCGGACGACCTCGTCAACTGGACCGACCACGGCGAGATCCAGGTCGCCGGCTCCACCGGAGTCGCGCCCTACACCGGCAACTCGTGGGCTCCCGGCATGGCGAAGAAGACCGTGAACGGCGTCGACAAGTACTTCCTCTACTACGCCAACGGCGGCGGCTCCAGCAACGTGATCACCGGCGACTCGCCGGTGGGCCCGTGGACCAGCCAGCGCACCTCCACGCTCATCAACGCGTCCACCCCGGGCGCCGAGGCGGTCGCGTGGAAGTTCGACCCGGCACCGCTCGTCGACGACGACGGCCAGGGCTACCTGTTCTTCGGAGGCGGACCCGCCTCGACCGCGCTCCCCGCGGCCGAGCGCTTCAACAACCCGAAGAACATCCGCGTGATCGAGCTCGGCGACGACATGATCTCGACCCAGGGCACCTCCGCCGTCGTGGACGCGCCCGTCGCGTTCGAGGCGGCCCAGGTGTTCAAGCGCCAGGACAAGTACTACCTCTCGTACTCGTCCCACTTCGGCGGCAACGACTTCGGCGGCAACCAGACCCGCGAGCCCGGCTACCCGGGCGGCGGCGAGATCGGCTACATGATCTCGGACGACCCGATGTCCTGGCCCAAGGAGAACTACGCCGGCGTGATGTTCCCGAACCAGAGCCGCTTCTTCGGAGCCGGCACCGGCGGCAACAACCACCAGTCGGTCTTCGAGCTGGGCGGCAAGTACTACTTCACCTACCACGCGCCGACGCTCAACAAGCGGATCAACGGCGACACCACCCAGGGGTACCGCAGCCCGCACATCCAGGAGCTGCAGTTCAACGCCGACGGCACGGTGCAGCAGGTGGTCGGCGACTACAAGGGCGTCGACCAGGTGAAGGACTTCGATCCGTACCGCACCTTCCCGGCCGAGACCATCGGCTGGAGCAAGGGCATCGCCACGGCGCCGCTCGGCACCCCCGCCGCGGGCGCGACGCAGAACCTCGTGCTGAAGGACCTCGACAACGGCGACTGGACCGCGCTGTCCGCCGTCGACTTCGGGGACACCGGAGCCGCGACGTTCACCGCGAAGGCCAAGGCGCTGCAGGCCGGCGGCACCATCACCGTCCGCCTCGACTCCGAGACCGGGCCCGTCGCGGGCACCGTCGCGGTGAACGGGACGACCGGTGAGTGGACCGACGTCAGCGCCGCGCTGACCGGAGCGACGGGAGTGCACGACGTGTTCTTCAGCTACTCCGGACCCTCCGGCGACCTGTTCGAGCTCGACACCTTCGCCTTCACCGAGGGCGAGGCGGCTCCGGCGCTCGACATCACGGCGAGCGCGGCGACCCGCTGCATCGCGGGCAAGGCGATCGTCACCGTCCAGGCGAGCAACGGCTCCGACGTCCCCGTCGGCGTGACCTTCACGTCGACGTCCGGCACGAAGTCGTTCACCTCGGTGGCGCCCGGCAAGACCGTGTCGCACGCCTTCACCACCCGTCAGGCGAACCTGCCCGCCGGTGCGGTGACCGTCGAGGCCACGGCCACGATGAACGGCGCCCCCGTCGAGACGGAGGTGAGCGCTCCGTACGCGGCGCGCCCGTGCTCGTAGCGCACGGCTGAACCACCGGGGAGCGCCCCCGGCCCTGCGGGGCCGGGGGCGCTCCTGCGCGTGCGGGGGGATCTCGATACGCCCTCCGGGGCTGCTCGATCAGCATGTCCGCCGTCCTGCTGGTCGAGCAGCGGCGCCTCTAGACCCCCGCTCGGTCAGCGGCTGTCGGCCAGGCGCATCGTGCCGCCGGCCTGGGCGGCGAAGGCGCGGGCGGTCGCCGTGATGGTGCGCTGCATGACCCGCGCCGCGGCGGTCGGCGCGAGGTCCGCCGGGCGCGCGAGGCTGATCGTCCGGGTCAGCGTGGGCTTCTCGAGCGTCGGCTCCTCGATGCGGATCGAGCGCAGGCCCGGGCGCCCCTGCAGCACCATCGCCGGGACGACCGCGACGCCGAGGCCCCGCTCGGCGAAGCGCAGCACCGCGTCCATCTCGGCGCCCTCCAGCACCACGTCCGGCTCCAGGCCCGCGGCGGCGAACGCGGCGTCGGTCGTGCGGCGCAGGTCGTAGCTGGAGTTGAAGACGATCTGCGGGAGGCGGGCGACCGCCGCCAGATCGAGCGCGCCGGTCGCGGCGAGGGGAGGCTCCGCGGCGGAGGAGACCACGACGAGCTCCTCGACGAGCAGCGGGGTCACCGTGAAGGCGCCGGGAGCGGCCGCGGTCGAGGTCGTCACCAGCGCCAGGTCGAGCTCGCCCCGTGCCAGCCGGTCGAAGAGGCTCCGCGACCCGTCCTCGGCGAGGTGCAGCTCCACGGCGGGATGCGCGGAGTGGAACGCGTGCAGCACCTCCGCGACGAGGCTGATGCAGAGCGTCGGCGTCGCGCCGAACCGCACCCGGCCGCGCTCGAGTCCGGCCAGCTCGGCCAGCTCGCGGCGCACCGATCCGGCGTCGGCGAGCATGCGCCGGGCGAGCGGCAGCAGCAGCTCCCCGGCCGGTGTGAGGGTGCTGCCGGAGCGCGCCCGGTGGAAGAGCTCGGAGCCGAGGTCCTGCTCCAGCGCGGCGATCCGGCGGCTCAGCGAGGGCTGCGCGAGATGCAGCTCCTCGGCGGCGCGGGTGAAGCTGCCGAGGCGGGCGACCTCGACGAATCCGATGAGCTGCTCGAGATCCACATGCATACCCTATGCGCATGGCCGTGCCCAGCATTATGCATTGGAGTAATCGAAGCGCCGTGCCTAGCGTGGAGGCATGACCACTTCAGAGACCACCGCACCGGAGCGTCGGATCTCCACCTCCGTCCTCGTCATCGGCACCGGCGGATCGGGCCTGCGCGCCGCGATCGAGCTCGCCGAGGCGGGCGTCGACGTCCTCGCGCTCGGCAAGCGCTCGAAGTCGGACGCGCACACCTCCCTCGCCGCCGGCGGCATCAACGCCGCCCTCGCCACGATGGACCCCGACGACAGCTGGCAGCAGCACGCGGCCGACACCATCACCGAGTCCTACCAGCTCGCCAACCCGCACACGGTCGAGATCGTCACCTCCAACGCCGCCCGCGGCATCCAGGACCTCGAGCGCTACGGCATGCCGTTCGCCCGCGAGGACGACGGCCGCATCTCGCAGCGCTTCTTCGGCGCGCACACCTACCGCCGGACCGCCTTCGCGGGCGACTACACCGGCCTCGAGATCCAGCGCACGCTCGTCAACCGGGCCGCCCAACTCGAGATCCCGATCCTGGACACCGTGTACGTCACGCGCATCCTCGTCAACGAGGACGGAGCAGTGTTCGGCGCCTACGGCTTCGACCTCGTCGACGGCACCCGCTACCTGATCCACGCGGATGCGGTGATCCTCGCCGCGGGCGGGCACAACCGCATCTGGCGCCGCACCTCCTCCCGCCGCGACGAGAACACGGGCGACTCGTTCCGCCTGGCCGTCGAGGCCGGCGGCCGCCTGCGCGACCCCGAGCTCGTCCAGTTCCACCCGTCGGGCATCATCGAGCCCGAGAACGCGGCCGGGACGCTGATCTCCGAGGCCGCGCGCGGCGAGGGCGGCATCCTCCGCAACGGCCTCGGCGAGCGCTTCATGGGCAAGTACGACGCCGAGCGCCTCGAGCTCTCGACCCGCGACCGCGTCGCCCTCGCCTGCTACACCGAGATCAAGGAGGGTCGCGGCACGCCGAACGGCGGGGTCTGGCTCGACGTCTCGCACCTGCCGCGCGAGACGATCATGACCCGGCTGCCGCGGGTGTACCAGACGATGCTCGAGCTGCAGATGCTCGACATCACGAAGGACCCGATCGAGATCGCGCCCACGGCGCACTACTCGATGGGCGGGGTCTGGGTGCGCTCGGACGACCACAGCACCGACGTCCCCGGGCTCTACGCGATCGGAGAGGCCTCCAGTGGACTGCACGGCGCCAACCGCCTCGGCGGCAACTCGCTGATCGAGCTGCTGGTGTTCGGCCGCATCGTCGGGCAGGCGGCGGCGGAGTACTCCGCCTCACTGACCGCCCAGACGCGCTCGGCCGCGTCCGTCCAGGTCGCCCGCGACGAGATCGCCGGCCTGCTCGCGGCCGACGGCACCGAGAACGTCCGCGCCCTGCAGCGCGCGATCCGCAACACGATGACCGAGCACGCCGGAGTCGTCCGCGACGAGGAGGGCCTGCTCGCCGGGCTCGCCGAGCTGGACGCGATCGAGGCGCGCATCGCCGACATCGGCGTGCACCCGGACATCGCCGGCTTCCAGGACCTCGCCCACGCCTTCGACCTCAAGTCGGCCGCGATGGCCGCGCGGGCCACCCTCGAGGCAGCGCTCGAGCGCCGGGAGAGCCGCGGCTGCCACAACCGCAGCGACTACCCGGACATCGACCCGGCCCTCCAGGTGAACCTCGTCTGGTCGCCCTCCACGGGGATCACGCGCGAGGAGATCCCCGCGGTGCCGGAGGAGATCCAGGCGCTGATCAGCGGCGAGGTCGCCACCGCGGGCAAGCTGCTCGAGTAGCCGGAACCGCGACGGCACGACGCCGGTCGCCCTCACCGCCTGCTCGCCGGGCACCACCGGCGCCCAGGCGCCCCCCGGGATCCTCCTGGGGACCACGGACAAGGTCACCGCCCTGGATCCCGCCGGCTCCTGGGACCTCGGCTCGGCGACGCTGCAGAACCAGGTCTTCTCCTGGCTGCTGACCTCCGCCCCCGGATCGACGGATCCCGTGCCGGACCTCGCGGCCTCGGCCGAGTTCACCGACCCGACCCACTACCGCGTCGCCCTGCGCGAGGACGCCGCCTTCGCCAACGGCAATCCGCTCACCGCCTCGGACGTGGTCTTCACCTTCGAGCGCCAGGTGGCGATCGCCGCTCCGAACGGCCCCTCGTCGCTGCTCTCGGACATGGTCTCGGTCGAGGCGGAGGACGACTCCACCGTCGTCTTCACACTGGCCACCCCGGACAACGCCCTCTGGCCCCAGATCCTCACCAGCCCCGCCGCCGCGATCGTCGACGAGGACGTCTTCTCGGCCGACTCCCTCACCACCGACGACGACATCGTCGCCGGCGACGCCTTCAGCGGGCAGTACTCCATCACGAGCTACAAGCTGAACTCGCTCGTGCAGCTCACCCGCAACGACTCCTACGACGGCCTCCTCGGCGCCGCCGCCAACGAGTCCGTGATCGTCCGCTACTACGCGGACGAGAGCAACCTCAAGCTCGACATCCAGCGCGGCGAGATCGCGGTCGCCTACCGCACGCTGAACGCGACCGACACGGAGGACCTCCGCGGCGAGGAGGGCCTGACGGTGCACTCCGGTCCCGGTGCCGAGATGCGCTTCCTGGTCTTCAACCCCGAGACCATGCCCTACGGCTCCGCCACCTCCGAGGCCGACGCCGACAAGGCGCTCGCCGTCCGCACCGCCGTCGCCGACCTGATCGACCGCGACGAGCTGTCGGACCAGGTCTACAAGGGCACCTACGCGCCGGTCTACTCGATCGTCCCCAGCGCCCTGACCGGATCGACGCCGGCGTACGAGCAGGCCTTCGGTGACGGGAGCGGCGGTCCCAGCGCGGACGAGGCCGCCGCCGCGCTCCAGGCGGCCGGGATCACCGGTCCCGTCGACCTCAAGCTGCAGTACAACACCGACCACTACGGCTCCAGCACCTCGGACGAGTACGCGCTCATCAAGAACCAGCTCGAGCGCAGCGGGCTGTTCACGGTCGACTTGCAGTCGACGGAGTGGACGCAGTACGTGAAGGAGAAGTCGACCTCCTACCCGCTCTACCAGCAGGGCTGGTTCGCGGACTACCCGGACTCGGACAACTACCTGAACCTGCTCTACGGCACCGACGAGGTCCCTTCCATCCTCGGCGCCGCCGTGAAGGACGACGCCTACAACGAGGTCGTGCTGCGCGAGCGGAGCCTGGCCCCCGGCGACGAGCGCACCGCGGCGATCGAGGAGGCGCAGCGCCTCGCGGCGGAGAAGGCGATCACCGTGCCGCTCCTCGAGGGCACGGAGACCGTCATCGCCTCCTCCACGATCTCGGGCATCGACGACACGCTCGACGGCTCCGGCCGGTTCCGCTTCGGGCTGCTCCGGAGCGAGTGATCGGGGCGCGCTGATCGGCCGGACGGGCCGCGGCGCCGCAGGAGGGGGAGACCCTCGGCGGCCGCCGCGGCCCGTCCGTGCGTCCGGGGTCTCTGTCAGGGCCGTGCTGCCGGGCGGGGCACCCGGATCGATCAGCGCGCCAGCGCCGCCAGCTCCGCCCGGGTGCGGGCGCCGGCCTTGCGCAGCAGGTTCGACACGTGGAACTTCACCGTGTTGCCGCTGATGCCGAGGTCGTCCGCGATCTGCTGGTTCGAGGCGCCGAGCGTGATCAGGTTCAGCACCTCCCGCTCGCGCGCACTGAGCTCGGCGAGGTCGAGCCCGTCGGGCTGCGCCGGCGGATCGAGGGGGAGGCGGATCGACAGGGTCGACCCCCAGCCCGCGGTCGACGCGACCGAGAGCTCCCCGTCGAGCCCGCGCACGCGCTCGGCGATCGGGCGCAGGGCGTCGTCGCGGGTCGTCAGCTCGCCCCGGCCGTCGTCGCGGATCTCGATGAGCAGGTTGAGCCCGTCGCAGTCCCACTGGATCCGCACCCGGCGCGTCTGCTCCGACTCCACGAACGCCAGCACGGCGCTCCGCACGATCGCGCGGGCCGCGTGCGCCACTTCGCCGGGGAGGGCGCGCCCGGTGGCGGGCGGCTCGACGAACTGCACGTCGAGGTCGCCGAAGCGGACGAGCGGGCGCAGGTCGCTCCGGAGCCGCGCGAACGCGCCCACGACGGGCTCCAGCATCGCGCTGCGCTGCTCGTCCGAGGCGGTGCGCAGCTCGACCAGGGCGTTCGCGGCGATGTCGATCGCGACGGTGCGGGCCGCACGGTCGTCGAGGCGCTCGGCGCGCAGGGCGGCGAGCACCGACTCCAGCGCCACCGCGTGCCGGTCGGCCTGCTCGGCCACCGTGCGGGCGTGCTGCTGCAGCAGGGTGCGGGAGGCGGGGGACTCGGCGGGATCCATCCCCCGAACCTACCCGTCCTACCCGCGAGCGGCACCGCCCACCCGATCGGGTAGGCGGACCTCCTCGATCAGGTGGCGCGCGGATCCGGCCGCCGGGCGCACTGTGGACCCATGCCCGCTGACGACCGCACCACCGACCCCGCAGAGGCGCTCGCCGTGATCGCCGCCGAGGTGTCCGCCGCGACCTCCTCGCTGACGACCGACCGCCTCGAGCCCGTCCTCGAGCTGCTCGCCGGCGCCGACCGCGTCTTCGTCCACGGCGCCGGCCGCTCCGGCCTCGCCCTGCGGATGACCGCCATGCGCCTCATGCACCTCGGACTCGTGGTGCACGTGGTCGGCGACGTGACGACTCCGGCGATCCGCGGCGGCGACGTGCTGCTCACCGCGAGCGGCTCCGGCACCACCGGGGGCATCGTCCGCGCCGCGCAGGCCGCCGTCGACGCCGGAGCGCGGGTCGCGGCGATCACGACCGCCGCCGACTCCCCGCTGGCCGGGCTCGCCTCCGCCGTGGTGGTCGTGCCCGCCGCCGACAAGCTCGACCGCTCCGGGGCCGCCTCGGCGCAGTACTCCGGCGGGCTCTTCGAGCAGGTCGTCGTGCTCACCGGCGACGCCCTGTTCCACGCGCTCTGGCAGCGCCGCGGCGACAGCGCCGACGAGCTCTGGCCGCGCCACGCGAACCTCGAATGACCCGACTCCCCACCTCGACAGGAAGAAGAACCCCGTGAAGCTCCAGTTCGCCATGGACACCCTCAGCACCGACGCCGCCCTCGAGCTCGCCGCTGCCGCCGCCCCGCACGTCGACATCCTCGAGCTGGGCACCCCGCTCATCAAGAGCGCCGGCCTCTCCGCCATCACCGCCATCAAGGAGGCGCACCCCGACAAGACGGTCTTCGCCGACCTCAAGACGATGGACGCGGGCGAGCTCGAGGCCGACATGGCCTTCGCGGCCGGCGCCGACCTCGTGACGGTCCTCGGCGTCGCCGGCGACAGCACCATCGCCGGCGCGATCGCCGCCGGGAGGAAGCACGGCAAGGGCGTCGTCGTCGACCTCATCGGCGTGCCCGACAAGGCCGCCCGCGCCCGCGAGGTCGTCGCCCTCGGCGCCGAGTTCGTCGAGATGCACGCCGGTCTGGACGAGCAGGCGGAGGAGGGCTTCACCTTCGAGACCCTGCTGCGCGACGGCGAGTCCTCGGGCGTGCCGTTCTCGGTCGCGGGCGGCGTGAGCACCGCCACCATCGAGTCGGTGCAGCGCGCCGGCGCCCTCGTGGCCGTCGCGGGCGGGGCCATCTACGGCGCCCCGGACGTCGGCGAGGCCGCCGCGGCCCTCCGCGCCGCCATCGTCTGACCCGTCGGCGCCGCCGCCCCCGGGGCCCGCTGATCCGGGTCGCGAGGGCGGCGGCGCCCTCGTTCCGCGCGGGAGGCGGCAGCGCATCCCCGCCGGACGCCCGGCCCCTCTCGACTCGCCGACGGCGCGGTCCTACAGTGGCTGCGACGACCCTCGACTCCCGCCGCGGGACCGACGGCGCCGTCGCGAGCGGAGGGAAGCCGTGTCCTCGACCGCCCCCGTGCCCGGAGCCGCCGTCGACGCCTCGACGAGGCTCCGCGACTTCCACCAGATCCTCCTCAACACCGCCGTCGCGAACGTGACGACGAGCTTCCTCTGGTTCGCGCTCACGTTCTGGGTGTACCTCGAGACGCGCTCCGTCCTGGCGACAGGGATCATCGGCGGCGCCTACATGCTGCTCGTCGCGGTCTTCGCGATGGCCTTCGGCACGATCGTGGACCGGCACCGCAAGTTCCGCGTCATGGTGTTCGCCGGCGCGGTCACGCTCGTGTCCTTCGGCGTCGCGGGCGGTCTCTTCCTCGCGCTGCCCGAGGCGGCGCTCCTGGACTTCCGCGCCCCCTGGTTCTGGGTGTTCTCGGGCACGATCCTCTTCGGCGCCGTCATCGAGAACATGCGCAACATCGCCCTGTCCACGACGGTGACCCTGCTGGTCCCGGTGGAGGGGCACGCCCGCGCGAACGGCCTCGTCGGCACGGTCCAGGGCCTCGCCTTCGTGGTGACGAGCGTCTTCAGCGGGCTCGCCATCGGCCTGCTCGGCATGGGGTGGACGCTGGTGATCGCGATCGGCCTCTCCGCCGCTGCGCTCCTGCACCTCCTCTTCCTGCGCATCCCGGAGGACCGGCCCGCGCCGACGGGGGAGAGGGCGCCGCTGATCGATCTCCGCGGCAGCATCACCGCGGTGCGGGCGGCGACCGGGCTGTTCGCGCTCATCGTCTTCTCGACGTTCAACAACCTGATCGGCGGCGTCTACATGGCGCTGATGGACCCGTACGGCCTCGAGCTGTTCCCGGTCGAGCTGTGGGGCGTCGTGCTCGGAGTGACGGCGACCGGCTTCGTCATCGGCGGTCTGCTCGTCGCGAGGTTCGGGCTCGGGAGGAACCCCATCCGGACGATGCTGCTGCTCGTGATGGCGATGGGCCTGATCGGCGCGGTCTTCACCCTCCGCGACTGGTGGTGGCTCTACGCCGGCGGCATCTGGATCTACATGACCCTGATCCCGGCGGTCGAGGCCGCCGAGCAGACGGTGATCCAGAAGGTCGTCCCCTTCGAGACCCAGGGGCGCGTCTTCGGCTTCGCGGCGGCGTTCGAGTCGGCCGCCGCTCCGATCACGTCGTTCCTCATCGCCCCGATCGCCGAGTTCGCGATCATCCCGTACATGGAGTCGCCGGCCGGGCGCTCGGCGTTCGGCGGACTGCTCGGCGACGGCATCGGCCGGGGGATCGCTCTGGTGTTCCTGGTCGGCGGAGTCGTCATGATCATCGCGGCCGGCGCGGCGATGCTCACCCGCTCCTACCGCGTCATGTCGGCGCAGTACCTGCGGGAGGCCGCGGCGAGCGGAGAGGCGGAACCGGTCGGCACCGAGGCGCCGGACACGGATCGGACCGCTCCGACCACCCTCGAGCAGAACCGCTAGCGCCCGCAGAGTCCGCCCGTCCTGCGCCTCCGTGGCGTCCGGCGGACCGGACGGAGCGGAAACGAGGAAGACGTGCCGGACGCCCCCTCCCCAGGGTGCGGCGTCCGGCACGTCGGCTGCGACCACCCGGTCGAGGGGCCCTCCTCGACTCCCGAGCGCTCCGCTGCCCAGCGCCTCCGGATGGAGGCGTCCGGGCATCCGGCGCCGGCGGGGAGGGGGGCTCTGGTTCCCCTCCCCGCCGGACCGGCCGCCCGCGAGGGGCGACGGGGTGCTCGTTCGGGCGTGCCTCGAGTGACGGCTACATGCCGTCACTGAGCATGGACTGCACCAGCTTGGTGTGGCGCTCGAAGTTCAGCTCGCTGAACTCGGTGTTGTAGTTGAGGCCGTAGGGGTAGAAGTGGACCCCGGAGCAGTTGAGGGTCGCGCCCGCTCCGTCCCAGGTGCGCAGCAGTGCCTGGGAGGAGACCCAGCCGTTGTTCTGGCAGTTGGAGGTGAAGCCGGACGACGTGCCCACGCCCACGGTGTGCGACATCTCGTGAAGCGCCGTGCCCTCCACCATGTAGGTGCGGTTCGAGCCGAAGCGCATCTGACCGTAGATGTTCGCGTCGGCCGTCGGCGTGCCGGGGCTGTAGGAGACGGTCAGGTGGCGGGAGATGTTGTTGAGGCGGTTGTAGCGGGCCACGGCGCGGTCCATGGCGGCGGTGATGCGGGTGTAGGCGTCGGCCTCGTCAGCGGTCGGGGTCGCCGAGCGGTTCAGCGTGTAGGTGATCTTCTGCACGGTCGGGTCGGTCAGGGCCCAGCGCTGCGCCTTGGAGCCGGTGCAGGTCCACTGCTGGACGGGGGAGCCGTCGAGCTGGCCGAAGTCCTTGTCATCGAGGCAGAGGTTGCTGTGGCGGTTGGCGATCTCGGCGTAGCCCCCGCCGACGGAGGTGATCCGCCACTGCTGCGCGGTGCTGCCGTTGCAGCTCCACTGGCGCACTTCCGCACCGGGCGTGGTGCCGAAGTCGAAGTCGTCGAGGCAGAGGTTGCTGAACGTGTTCTTGATCTCGGCGTAGCCGGTGCCCAGGTCGGTGACCTGCCAGCGCTGATTGCTCGACTCGCTGCAGCTCCACTGGCGCACCTCGGCGCCGGGTTGAGTGATGAAGTCGTAGTCGTCGAGGCACATGCTGCTGTGCTGGTTGCGGATCTCCTGAGCCGCTCCGAGGCCGACCGGGGCGGTGGCTGCGGAGGCGGGCGTGCTGAAGCCGAGCGTCGTGATTCCGACGACGGCCGTGATCAGAGCTCCGATCAGGCGCTTGGAGGGGTGGGACTTCGTTGTCCGGGACATGGGTGCCTTTCACAGACATCCGGCGTCCCCGAAGGGACGCGGGTGAGGGTCGCAGGAAGGAGCCGTGTCCGAAGGGGTCGGAGCACGGCAGAGGATGCGCCGGAGCGACCGGGATGGTGATCCGGTCGTCCCGCCGCGGGACGCGTCAGCGCCGACGCTCCGAGTGGGATGGGAAGCTGATCACGACCTGCATGTTGACGTGGACAACCATCGACCGGTCGCGGAGCCGGTGTCAAGTGCCGGTCTCGAGCGGATCCGGTCCGAGCCCCGCCGGGCGAGGGTGATCCGTCCACGCGGATCCTCGTGCTCGCAGGGAGAGAGCGCTCACACCCGCCGTCGCTGCGGCATCGCCCGGGAATCCGCCATTGTTACCGTTAACAAAAGTCGGTACGGTGACACCTGAAGTGGGCAAGCGCGTCCTCGCGCCTCGCGTCCCACTCCGACCGGTTCGAAGGCGAACCTGAGAGGAACGTCGATGATGACGACAGCACCACCCTCCCGCCGCACCCTCCCGCCGCAGGCCCACGCCCGGCCCCGATGACTGTCGGCCCGGCCGACACCTCCCACGCGGTGACCGCGGTCGGCGCCCGCAGCGCGCGACGTCTCGTCCTCGCACCCACGTCGACCTCCGCCTCCCGATCACGGGTCGCCAGGCCCGCGTCCCGGGCCGCCTTCCGGCGATTCCCTCCCCGCCAGACGGACGCCGGACTCACCACTCCGCCGGCCGATCGCGCGGGCTCCGTCCTCCCCCTCCGACCCCTCACCTGAAGGACCCCCCATGTCACGAACCCCCCGGCAGGAGCGCACCCGGCGCTCACGCCTCCCTCGAGCGGGCGCCGCGCTGACGCTCGCCATCGCCTGCCTCGGCGGCGTCCTCGGACCGATCGGGGCCGCCGGTGCCGCCGAGACGGTCCCCGCTCCCGCGCTGCAGTACTCGTTCGACGGCATCGGCGCGACGCTCGCCAACGGAGCCGTCGTCGCCGACTCCGCTCCGGGCAACCACCCCGGGACCCTGATCAACTCCGGCGCGACCAGCGTCGCCGGCCCCTCCGGCGCCTCCACCGACCGTGCTCTCTCGCTCCCGGGCGGATCCAGCACGTCGGCCGCCCCCCATGTCCGGATCGCCCCGGGCCTGATCCCCGCCGGCACGCAGGACGTCACGATGTCCGCCTGGCTGCGCTGGAGCGGTGCTCCCGACTGCACCTGGCCCTTCACGCTCGGCTCCAGCGTCGACTCCCACGTCCTCTCCACCACGAAGTGCGGACCGGCCGGCTTCGGCGCGATCAAGAGCGGCTCCGAGGTGCGGGCCGCAGGCACCACTCCGGTCGCCGCGAACCGCTGGGTGCACATGGCGGTCGTCGTCAAGGGCGGCCAGTCGGTCTCGACCTACTTCGACGGAACCCTCGTCGGCCAGGGCAGCACGACCTTCACCGCCGCCTCGGCGATCGGCACCTCCACGTTCTCCGGCTTCCTCGGCAAGTCCTTCTACGGCGCGGACGCCTACTGGGCCGGCGCGATCGACGACATGCAGGTCTGGACCTCCGCGCTCACCGCCGGCCAGGTGCAGCAGAGCGCCGCGTCCGTGCACTCGGTGCTCGCGAACCAGGACGCCGCCGTCTCGCTCGGTGACACCTCGAACGTCACCTCGAACCTCACTCTCCCCACGACCGGCGCCAACGGCTCCACGATCACCTGGACGTCGAGCGCCCCCGGCGTCGTCAGCACCAGCGGCGTCGTCACCCGGCCCGCCGCGGGCAGCCCGGACGCCACCGTCACGCTGACCCCGACCGCCGTCCACGGCGGCATCACCGTCGTCGGCCGAGCGACCACCGTCTCCGTCCCGGCGTACGCCGCCGGTGACAGCGCCGAGGCCGAGCTCGCCCGGGCCGTCGCCGACGGCATCGCCAACGATCCCGCCCTCGCCGGACCGGTGCGCGGCAGCCTGAACCTGCCCTCGACCGGAGCCGACGTCGCCACCACCGCCGCGCGCGCGAACAGCGCCAGCGCCGTGGTGACCTGGACCTCGTCGAACGAGGCCGTCATCACCTCCGCCGACAAGGGCACCGCGCCGAACGTCGTCGCCAAGGGCTCGCTCACGCGTCCGTCCACCGACACCACCGTCACCCTCACCGCGACGATCACCGTCCCCGGCACCACGCCCCTCGTCCGGACCCTCACGCGCACCGTTCCGGCCGCGGCCCCCGTCGCCGCGAGCGACCTCGACGCGTACCTGTTCGCGTACTTCACCGGCGACAGCATCGAGGGCGAGAAGATCCGCTTCGCGACCTCCGACGGCAACGACTCGCTCAAGTGGAAGACCCTGAACGACGCGCAGCCGATCCTCACCTCGACCCTGGGCACGAAGGGCCTGCGCGACCCGTTCATCTTCCGCTCTAAGGAGGGCGACCGCTTCTTCCTGATGGCCACCGACCTCTCCGTCGGCACCACCGGCTTCGGCGGCTCGACCAACCGCGGCAGCCGCTACCTCGAGATCTGGGAGTCCACGGACCTCGTCAACTGGGGCCAGCAGCGCCACGTCGAGGTCAACCTGCCGAACGCGGGCATGACCTGGGCGCCGGAGGCCACCTACGACCCCACCATCGACGCGTACGTCGTCTACTGGACCTCGGCCCTCTTCACCGACAGCACCCGCAACGTCGAGGACGGCAACGGACCCCAGATCCTCACCTCCACCACCCGCGACTTCCGGGAGTTCACCACCCCCGAGGTCTGGTTCAAGGCCGCCGACGTCCCCTCGCTCAACAGCCGCAACGGGCTGATCGACGCCACGATGCTCAAGGACGGCGACACCTACTACCGCTTCACGAAGGCGACCGAGACCAGCGGCTGCCCCTCGCCCGACATCATCGGACAGAAGTCGACGAACCTGCGGGCCACCACCGCCTCCGGCGCGTGGAGCCTGATCGACACCTGCATCGGCCGCACCGCCGGAACGCCGGAGGTCGAGGGTCCCGAGATCTTCAAGACCAACGAGGGTGACCGGGCGGGCTACAAGTACTTCCTCTGGACCGACAACTACGGCGGACGCGGCTACATCCCGCTCGGCACGAACTCGCTCGAGGGCGACATCCAGTGGACGATCCCCAGCAGCTTCTCGCTGCCGACGTCGCCCCGCCACGGATCCGTCGTCTCCATCACCGCGAAGGAGCGCGACGCGCTGGCCGCGAAGTGGAACCCGTCGCTCCTGGTGACCTCGATCGACGCCGTGGCGCGGACCGTGCAGGCCGGATCGACCACCGTCGACCTGCCCGCCACGGTGGGCGCGACGTTCAAGGACGGCCACCGCGAGACGGTCGCCGTGACGTGGGAGACGGCCGATCTCAGCTCGCTGAAGAAGGCCGGCGACACCGTGCAGGTGCGCGGACAGCTCGCCAATTCGGCGGCGACTCCGGCCATCGCCACCATCACCGCCACGGCTCCTCCCGGACCGTCGCTGACGGCCTCGGCCTCGAGCCGCTGCGTCGCCGGCAAGGTGACGGTCACCGCGACCGGGACCAACACGAGCGGCTCCACGGTCGAGATGACCGTCGGCTCGCAGTGGGGGAGCAGGACCTTCACCGGGGTCGCTCCCGGCAAGTCCGTGTCCGCCGCCTTCACCACCCGGGCGACCTCGGTCGCCGCGGGCGAGGTGAGCGTCGCCTCGAAGGACGCGAACGGCACCAGGACGGCCGCCGCGCCGTACTCGGCGCTCACCTGCCGCTAGGCCGGTGACAGGGGGAGGGGCGGCTCCGAGCCGCCCCTCCCCTGATCTCCTCTCGCTCCGGGGCCTCCGGCCACCGGAGCAGGGAGCACGGACCCCGTGTCCGTTCTCCCCGGATCCACCTCTCCCACGGAAGTAGACGAACAATGCGGTTCCGACGCACGACGGCCCTCCTGGTCGCCGCGAGCCTGACAGCGGGAGGGGCTGCGCTCGGCGCGGCACCCGCACAGGCCGCGGTGCCCAGCCCGGTCCTCTCCTACGACTTCTCCTCGTCCGCCGCTGTCGGCTCCGCCGTGGGCGCGGGCACGACCCTGACCGACTCCGCTGCCGGCCGCTCCGCCACCGTGCGCGGGACCGGAGCGACGACCGTCGCCGGTCCGCGCGGCGGCACCGACCGCGCACTGCGCCTCCCCGGCGGTGCCGCGGGCAGCTCCGCCGCCTACGCCGAGATCGCGCCCGGACTGACCACGGCGGCCACCACCGATGTGACCATGTCGGCCTGGCTGCGCTGGGAGGGGAACCAGAGCTGCAGCTGGGCGTACGCGCTCGGGCAGTCGACCGAGCGGTACCTCTTCACCACGCCCCAGTGCGGAGGCAACCTGATCGGCGCCGTGAAGAACGGCTCGGAGCAGCGTGCGGCCGACTCCGGTCCCGCCGCCACCGGTCGCTGGAGCCACGTCGCCGTGGTCCTGCGCAGCGGCGTCAGCGTCTCGACCTACGTCGACGGCCGGCTCGCCCAGACCACCCCGACCTCCGCGACCGGAGCGGCGACTGTCGGCACCTCCGCCTTCTCCGGCCTCCTCGGCAAGTCGTTCTACGGCCCCGACCCCCTCTTCGCCGGGGCGATGGACGACGTGCACGTCTACTCCTCCGCCCTGACCCAGGACCAGGTGCGCGAGGACGCGGCTCCGGCCGCCGCCGCGATCGCCGCATCGGACGCCGCCGCGGCGACCATCGCCGTCACCGGACCCGTCACCAGCGACCTCCCCCTGCCGACCCGCGGCGCGGGCGGCTCCGTCCTCACCTGGGCGAGCAGCGACCCCGCGGTGATCGGCACCGACGGCTCCGTGCGCCGCCCGGCACCCGGATCGGCGAACGCCACCGTGACCCTGACCCCGACCGCGACCTTCGCCGGATCCGCCGCCACCGGCACCGCGCGCAGTGTCACCGTCGCCGCGGACACCGAGGCCGACGCCACGGCGCGCCTGCGCACCGCCCTCGTCGTCCCGCCGACCGTCGCCTCCGGAACCGCTCTGCCCACGGTCGCCGGCTACACCGTGTCGTGGAGTGCGGACGGCGCCGGCCTGTCCGGCGGCCGCCTCGTGAACGACACGGCGACCGACCGGGCGCTCGCGCTCACCGCCTCCGTGAAGGTCGGCACCACCACGCTGACGAAGACCTTCCGCACCACCGTCCTCAGCGCTTCCACGGCGAAGACCGTGGTGTCGTACACCCGGACGCCGACCGGCGACGACAAGGCGAACCAGGACACGGTCGCCCGCAGTCTCCACCTGGCGCTGGGCTCGTCCGTCGCCGACGCGGCACCGCTCTCGGGCAACTCGGGAGTCCTCTTCGCCGACGGCGTCTTCTCCGGGACCGACAAGGCCGACGCCCGCGGCCTCGCGAACCCCGCGCTGTTCACCTTCGCCGACGGCACCGTCGGCGTGATCGCCACCCGCGTCCTGCAGTCGGGCGCGTCCGACGGCACCGGGACCTCGAGCGCTCTGGTCTTCAAGGCCACGGACGCCACCGCGTCCGACTTCACCGAGCTCGGCCTCATCGACCTCGGCACCACCGGCGGCGTCGTCGGGCCGAAGGCGGTCTACGACACCGACCAGAACCGCTACCTCGTCTCCTGGACGGACTCCTCCGGGGCTGCGAAGTACACGACCGTCACGGATCTCGCCCGCACCGAGCTCCGTGCGCAGGCGTTCTGGCCGAAGGACGGCGGCCGTCGCAGCGTCGTCGTGACCGACGGGAACCGCGGAGCGGTCCTCGGAGGAAGCCCCGCCACCGTCGCCGCTCCCGACCTCTCCGGAGTCCCGGGCCGCGTCGCGGACGCTCTGCCGGGCGGCGCGCTGACCGTCTCCGGCTCCGTCGCCGACTCGCTCGCGAAGAGGTTCGGCCGCACGGTCAACACCGGATCCTCGGTCGCACCGCAGACGATCGATCAGGGCGACACCTCCGCCCTGTCCGGAGTGAAGGCGCAGCTCTCGTACAACGACGGCTCGACCGGCAGCCTCGGCATCGACTGGAACCAGCAGCAGCTCGCCGACCTCGCCGCGAAGGGCCCGGGAATGTACGACCTCTCCGGGACCGTCCGCCAGCGGCAGTACAACGAGCCGTTCGCCTACAACCGCGCGGATCCGACGATCCACCGCTACGAGCGCAACGGGAAGACGCAGTACCTCTTCACCGCCACGGACGACACGAACAACAACAACGTCGCCTCGCAGCACCTGCCGATCCGGGTCGCCGACAGCATCGACCAGCTCAGCGACGACAACGGTGGACGCGCCCGTGAGGTGGACCTCCTCAACCGCACCACGCGGATGGACCGCACCGCCGAGGGCAAGGTGATCGCGGGCTGCTACTGGGCCCCCGAGATCCACGAGATCGGCGGCAAGCTCTCGATCCTGTTCGCCCCGTGCTTCAACCCGGACAACGACCAGTCGAACCAGGGCGGTCAGTGGTTCACGGTGCAGGCGCACATCATGCAGCTGCGCGACGGCGGAGACCCCGCGAACCCCTCCGACTGGAGCGCGCCGCGCGCCGTCCTGAAGAGCGACGGGAGCGCCCTCGCACGCCCCGGCACGGGCCGCAACATCAGCCTCGACATGAGCTACTTCGAGTCCGGTGGGACCGCGTACTACGCCTGGTCCCAGCGCTACGTCGACAACGGAGCGAGCGACCCGGCGACCTGGATCGCCAAGGTCGATCCCGCGAACCCCACCCGCGTCATCGGCGAGCCGACCCCGATCATCGTGCCCTCGCTGACGTTCGAGGACCGCCTGGCCGAGGGAGCGTTCGCGATCCAGCGGAACGGGAGGATCACGCTCGTCTACTCCAGCAGCGCCGTCAGCCCGAAGTACATCGTGGGCGGCGCCTGGGCGGAGGAGGGCAGCGACCTGACCGACATCGCGAGCTGGACGAAGTACGACGCCCCGCTCCTGCAGAGCGTCCCCATGCCCGACGGCGTCGTCGACTACCGCACCTACGAGCAGGGTCCCGGCCACGGAGCCGTGACCCAGGACGAGGACGGCAACGACCTGTACGTCTACCACACCTGGGGCAACGGAGTCGGGGGTGACGGCCGCGACACCCGTCTCGCCCGCATCCACTACGCCGCCGACGGCCGGCCGGTCTTCGATCTGACGCCGACGGAGGAGGTCGCACCCGCGTACCGGACTGTGACCGCGAAGGTCACCGTCACGTCGCCGCTGACCGTGACAGCCACGGCGTCGACCCGCTGCGTCAGCGGGAAGGTCGTCCTGACCACTGCGGTCAAGAACGACAGCCGCTCGATCATGGACATCACGACGGTCACCGCCTTCGGCTCGAAGACCGTGACCGGAGTCGCGCCGGGAGCGTCCGCCTCGAGCGCCGTCACCACCCGCGCGGTCTCGATCCCCGCGGGGTCGGTGGCCGCGACAGGGAGGGCCGTCGTCGACGGGAAGACGGTCAGCACGCAGACGAGCGTCGACTACCCGGCGCGCAGCTGCCGCTGAGACGGTGAGGGAGCGGGCGCCACGATCGCCCGCTCCCTCGTCGCCCCGCCCCCGACCGGCACTGCGCCGCCCTGCAGTGCCGCCACCTCAGAAGGACGACCGACGAGATGCACCACAGAGTGAGAACCGGGACGGTCCCGACCATCGGGCCCGTGCTGACGAAGGTCGCGCAGTCGCACACCCTCACCGAGGAGAAGGACGACGGAGCGGCCGGCAGCGCAGCTGCGGTCGGAGGACACGACCTCCTGCTGATCAACGGCAACGCCCTCCCTCTCTCCTGAGTCCCCCTGAGCGGTACGGGTGGGTCCACGGCCCTGATCGCCCGACGATTCCGCCGAGCCGACCTCACCACCGGCTGCAGACCGGGGTGGTGATCGGGCCGGATTCTGCTGTCCGGGCCGATCGCTGATGCGTGGAGCGCTCCTGAGGCGACTCCCGGACGCGCGCCGGCGGTGACCGGCCCAGCCCCTTCCTCCCGTTGCAGCAGGAGACCGCCGTTCCCCAGGAGACACCCGTGATGCGCCTCGATCGATTCCTCGTGTCCCTCGCACGCCCTGCGCGGTGCACGAACCGCTGCGGAGCCTGCGGGCTCGACTGCAGCACCGACGTCTTCATCCTGATCGCGCTCGCGACCGGCGAGAACCGCGACGAGTCCCGCCTCCGACAGGTTCTCGACCACCGCTCCGGCGACCGTGTCGATGTCGTCGAGGTGCGCAAGCGCCTCCTCCGGCTCTCACGCCACGGTCTGGTGCTCCTCGAGAGAGGCAGGAGGACCCCGCTGCAGCGCATCGAGCGCTTCTCGATCACGCGCGACGGCCGGGCCTTCCTGGCGTCCCACGCCAGAGCACTGGACCTCCTCGCCGAGGAGATCCACGTCGCGCTGCTGTCCCGCTGACGAGCCGAGCGCCTGCGCGGGCGCGTCGAGTCTGTTCGGCGTCGATCCGGGGATCCGACGCGCCGGGTCGCAGGCAGGTCCCGGCCTCGCGGTCCCCTCGCTCGTGACCGCGTCACACCCGCTCAGGATCACGAGGCAGACCGCAGCCGGAGGCACTGCCGACGCGAATCCCGACGAGCTGTGCGAGCTCGCCGCCGGCGCGCGCTCAGGCACGGCTCGCCCGTGACGACGCCCCCGCGGAGCACCAGTCGCCGCTCAGGGCTCCGGCGACTCCACGCCGGCCGTTGCCGCCCCTTCACCCTGCGTCGTGCGCGAGGTGGCGCGATCCTGATTCATGCCGCCGACGGCGCCGTCATGATCGGGGCCGTCCTCTCTCTCGCGTTCCACTTCCAGATCGTTCTCGGAACGGGACCGCTGGGGCCGGGCTCGCGAACCTCGCCCTGACCGTCGCGGTCACGGCGTTCTCGCCCGTCGCCATCGGATTCCTCCTCATCCGAGGGAGGAAGGAGGACCTCGACCGCGCCTGGGACGAGGCGGAGGACGCCTCGTCCAGTGAGACGATGCCGAAGGGGCGGGCCGGTTCGTGCAGAAGCGACAGATCGGCTCGCCCATTCGAGTCCGATTCACGACACCCCGTACCTCGTCGAGCGACGACCTCCCCCCCCCGATGAGGAGTGACTCGTGGATCGCAACGGTGCGGTCGTGCGACGCTGCCGCTTCATCCGGTGGGTCTCCTCCCGCGATGCCGGCGGCACCGCCGAGAGATCATCGAGGGTCGCGACCCGGTCGTTCGGCACATCACCGCAGATCGGAACGACGACGCCCGGCCGCCCTCGTGTGAGGGACGGCCGGGCGTCGTCGTTCGCGGAAGCGGGTCAGGTCATCCGCAGCGGAGCGCCGGGTAGGCGGCGCTCACGGGAGCGGAGGCACTGCCGACGGTGGCGACTCCCTGGACGGTCCCGGCGGTGACCGAGGCGGCCCGCGTGGTCACGGCCAGCGAGGCGGTCCGGCCCGCATCGATCTGCTGCGTCTTCGCGCCCCACAGGGTGCTCCAGCGGAGGTCGGCGGTCGACGCGGCCCTGTTGACGGTGGTCAGGGTGACCACCACCTTGCCCGCGACGCAGCGAGCCGCGGCGGTGGCGGTGACGGGCACAGCCGGCGCCTTCACGGTGATCGTCGCCGTGACGGTGCGGTTGGCCGAGGCCACCTCCTGCTCCTTCGAGAGGGAGAGGTCGAGTCGGCCGCTCGCGCGGATGTTGACGCCCTTGAACCAGGTGTTGCGGTCCGAGTCGAACAGGCCGCCCGCGTTCTGCGGGTCGGTCGCCGTGTGCGGGTCCGGGTAGGGGCGGGCGTGGTAGGCGAGGAGCAGGTTGCCCGACTCGTCCTCGACGAACGAGTTGTGCCCGGTGCCGGCCTGCTGGCGCGAGAAGTACTGCGTCTCGTCGGCGCCGAGGCGGCCCAGGTAGGTGTCCTCGGTGTCCAGCACGGGGAACGCGGTCTGCGTCCACGTCGCGGGGTTGAGGAGGTCGGCGCTCGCGTCGGCCGTGAGCAGGCCGAGCGAGTAGTACTTGTCGACCGTTCCACCCGAGTAGGTGAGGTACAGGCGTCCCCCCTTCGACACGATGAACGGCGCCTCGACGATGCCCTGGTCGCTTCCCTCGGTGGTGTCGGACGGGGTCGGCGAGCGCTTGCCCGACTCCCACGGCTGGCTCTCGCCGTAGATGCGGCTGACCGCACCGGAGATCAGCGGGACGGTGCCCTTGGGCCCCATGGTCGCCTTGGCGAGCGAGAGCGTGCCGCCGTTGGGCAGGACCCAGTAGCCCTGGGCGGCGCCGTTCTCCTGGCGCTCGATGTAGCTGACGTCGAAGGCCGCGCCCTCGAGGACGACCGGCTCGCCCCACTTCGTCTGGTCGAGGAATCCGCCCGCGGCGATCGAGGCGTCGGTCCCGGTGTAGGGGATCAGGACGGTGTTGTCGCACCAGCCGCCCACGGGCGCGTAGCCCTTGTTCATGCCGGCGACGATCCACCAGGTGCCGTTGATCTTGTGGAACTCCTGCGCCCAGATGTATCCGCCCCAGCCGTAGAAGGTGTTCGGGTACTGGCTCTGTCGGCCGGGCGTGCCGGCGTCGGGGTCGATCACGATCTGCTCGGGAGCGGAGTCGAGACCGGCGATGGTCTTCGAGCGCTTGAGGCCGATCTTGCGGTAGCTGGAGCTCTCCTCGATCGGGCCGAGCGAGTCCTGGCCGTAGTGCGAGCCCGTGAGGTAGTAGTAGCCGTCGTCCTCATTGAAGAAGACGTGCGGATCCGCGCGGGCCTCGTTGACCATCGCCTCGGGGTCCTGCTGGACGGAGCCGGTGACCCGGTAGGTGCCGGGACGCGAGGTGTCGACGGCAGTGGTCAGGTCGTCCTGCCAGTCGACGTTGAGCGACTTGGTCGAGCCGTCGTTGTACTCCATCACGGCCTGCCCCGGGAGCGCGGCGGCGATCGCCGCGGATCCGGCGCCGGAGTCGACGGAGCCGCTGAGCGCCTTCACGCCGGTGTTCTTCAGGTCGACGTACTCGCGGTAGAACGTGCCGAACTCGGTCGAGGTCAGCGCGGTCTCGCCGGCCTGGCCCTGGGTGAACCAGGCGGGGAGACCCGAGCCCTGGACACCGGGGACGCGGGCGTCGGCGCGGGTGGTCGCTCCGGGAGCGGTGCCGGAGGCCAGGTCCGTGAACAGCGTCACGCGGCCCTCGGTGGTGAGCAGGTCGGTCCAGAACAGCTTGTAGACGCCCAGGGCGGAGTCGAAGACGATCCGCGGGTCGGTCACGACCGAGCCCGGCGCGACCCGGAGGACGCGCTGGTCGCGGAAGGTGCGGCCGTCGGAGGAGCTCCAGAGGTAGACCGAGTCCGTCGCGTTGTTCTGCGACGAGACCGCGCCGAGGGAGCCGTCCTTCGAGCGGAACAGCAGCGGCGAGCCCATCTGGGCGTTCGGGCGCTGCGCCTGATCGCCGTCCTTGAGGACGGAGAGGATCGACTGCGAGCGGTTCAGCGGCTCCCAGGCGGTCGCGCCGGCGGGCAGTGCGGCCGTGAAGAGCGAGTCCGCGCGACGGTCGTCGTTGTAGGCCAGCGGGTCGTCCTTCACTCCGTTCGTCGTGGTGACGGTCTTGACGGAGGTGGCGATGCGTCCGCCGGGCACGGCGAGGGTGCTGTCCCACGCGTAGGTCTGCCCGGCGACGGCTGCCTGGAGGCGGACGGCGACGGGAGCGGTGAGGCCCGCGAGGTCCACGGCGCCGGTGGAGGAGACGCGCGCGGCGCCGGCGCCGGAGGCGGTCCAGGTCACGGTGCTCCCGAGCACCTGCGCGGGCAGGTCGCCGAGCACGGTCGTGGGGACGTCGAGTGCGGCGCGCAGGTCGGTCGCCACGGTGCTGCTCGTCGCGCCCAGCTCGGCCCCGGTCAGGGCGCGGTCGTAGACGCGCAGATTGTCGAGGAGTCCGGTGAAGTACTCCCCGCCGCCCCAGTTGGCCTTGCCGACCTGAAGGACTCCGCCGGTCGATCCGAGGACCGTCGCGAGCGAGGGGCCGGCCGTCGTGACGGCCACGGGCTTCGCGTCGACGTAGAGACGGGCGGTGCCGGCGCTCAGGACGAGATCGACGTGCTTCCACTCCGTGCTGCTCGGGCCGGTGAGGTTGCCCGACGCGTCGCGGGCGCCGCTGTTGGCGTACCGCTCGACGGTGATGCCGGTCGTCCTGTCGAGGACGCCGACGTACTTCTCCTGGGCGTAGTCCTGGGTCGCGGCCGAGCGAGCGGCGAAGACCGACCAGCCGACGTTGTTCGCGGCGGCGGGCTTGGAGTCGTACGACAGGGTGACGGAGTCGCGCCCCTTCAGCAGCGGCTGCCCGTCGGTCGCGGTGAGGTCGAGCCAGAACGAGGACGACAGCGACACGGCGCTGCCCTGCCCGGTGCGCCCGGCGACGAGGGTCGGCGTCCCCTTCACGGCGGCGCGGGTCGACCGGTCGGTGAAGGCGCCTCCGCTCGGGGCGGTGTCGAAGGTGAAGTCCGCGAGCAGGCTCTGCGCGGGGGTGGTCGCCGCTGTCGCGGCGACGGCGACCGGCACGGCGGAGCCGGCGGCGAGGGCGATCGTCGCGGAGGCGGCGAGGGTGGCGGCGAGCAGGCGCGAGCGCCTGCCTCCGCCCGGGGGTCGTGACGTCATCGTCGACGTGTCCTCTCGGGTTCTGCAGCGAACCGGTGGGCGGACGGGGGATCCCGCCTGCGGTGTGGTCTCCGCACGGTACCGGCGATTGTTCACGGTAACAAGAGAGCACGACCATCAGTTGCGAAACTCCCACACCCGTCGGGCAACTCGGGCGAGCAGAACGCCGCACCGGGCGGGCCGGCCGCCTCTGAGCCCGCCCCGCCCGGGTCAGTGCCCGCGCGCGATCCACTCCTCGCGGTGCGGCGCCTCCGCTCCGATCGTCGTCGAGTCGCCGTGGCCGGTCCGGACGACCGTCGCGGCGGGCAGCGTCAGCAGGCGCTCCGTGATCGAGTCGATGATCGTCGGGAAGTCGCTGTAGGAGCGGCCGGTGGCCCCCGGCCCGCCCTGGAAGAGCGTGTCGCCGGTGAACACCGTGCCGAGCGCCTCGGCGACGAAGCAGACGGCGCCGGGGGTGTGGCCCGGGGTGTGCCGCACCTCGAGCTCGACGCCGGCGACGGGCACGATCCGTCCGTCGACCAGGGCGCCGCTCGGGGCCGTGCCGGGGTGCACGGCGTCCCAGAGCATCCGGTCGGCCTCGTGGAGCAGCACCGGGGCGCCGGTCGCAGCGCGGACTCCCTCGACCGCGTCGAGGTGGTCGTCGTGCCCGTGGGTCAGCAGCACGGCGAGGAGCCGACGCTCGCCGACGGCCGCGAGGATCGCGTCCGCGTCGTGGGCCGCGTCGATGACGACGCACTCGGAGTCGTCGCCGACGATCCAGACGTTGTTGTCGACGTCCCAGGTGCCGCCGTCGAGGCTGAAGGTGCCGCTCGTGACGAGCTGCTCGATCCGCGCGCCCATCAGAGCACCACCACCGAGCGGAGCACGTCGCCGCCGGCCATCGTGGCGAAGGCCTCCTCGATGTCCTCGATCCCGATCCGCTCGCTCACGAACTCGTCCAGGGGCAGGCGGCCCTGGAGGTAGAGGCCGGTCAGCATCGGGAAGTCCCTCTCCGGCAGGCAGTCGCCGTACCAGCTCGACTTCAGCGATCCGCCGCGGCCGAAGACATCGAGCAGGGGGATCTCGAGCGTCATCTCGGGAGTCGGCACCCCGACCAGCACCACGGTCCCGGCGAGGTCGCGGGCGTAGAACGCCTGGCGCCAGGTCTCGGGGCGGCCCACGGCGTCGATGACGACGTCCGCTCCGAAGCCGTTCGTCAGGGCCTGCACGGCGGCGACGACGCCCGCCTCGTCGAGGCCGCTGGAGTCGATGACGTGCGTGGCGCCGAGCTTCTCGGCCGCGACCAGCTTCTTGGGGTCCCGGTCGATCGCGATGACCGTGCCGGCGCCCGCGAGAGCGGCGCCGACCACGGCGGCCGTGCCGACTCCTCCGCAGCCGATGACCGCGACGGAGTCGCCGCGCGTCACGTTCCCGGTGTTCATCGCCGCGCCGAGGCCGGCCATGATCCCGCAGCCGAGCAGGCCGACCGCGGCGGGGTCCGCCTCCGGATCGACCTTCGTGCACTGCTTCGCGTGCACGAGGGTCTTCTCGGCGAAGGCCCCGATCCCGAGGGCGGGGCTGAGCTCGGTTCCGTCCTCCAGGGTCATCCGCTGCGTCGCGTTGAAGGTGTCGAAGCAGTACCAGGGCTCGGCCCGGGTGCAGGCCCGGCACTCGCCGCAGACCGCGCGCCAGTTGAGGACCACGAAGTCGCCGACCGCGACGTGGGTGACTCCCTCTCCGATCGCGCTGACCCGTCCGGCCGCCTCGTGACCGAGGAGGAAGGGGAAGTCGTCGCTGATCCCGCCCTCGCGGTAGTGGAAGTCGGTGTGGCAGACGCCGCAGGTCTCGATGTCGACCACGGCCTCGCCCGGGCCCGGGTCGGGGACGACGATGTCGACGAGCTCCACGGGAGCGCCCTTCGACCGGGCGATGACGCCGCGCACAGTGGTGGGCATGGGGGGCTCCTTCGACGGGGGCGTGCAGGTCCGCTCCACAGTAACGACCGCGGGAGGCGGGTGCGCCGGGTGGACGCGGGCGCTCCCGGCCTCTCCTGTGCCGGGCCGCCCGCCTCGCGGACCGCGACCCTGACAGTCGGTAGGGTGCGGGCCATGCGCACTCTGTACCCCGAGATCGAGCCCCACGACTCCGGCATGCTCGACGTCGGCGACGGCCACTCGCTCTACTGGGAGGTCTCGGGCAACCCCGAGGGCAAGCCCGTCGTGTTCCTGCACGGCGGCCCCGGAGCCGGCACCTCGCCCGCCCACCGCCGGCTGTTCGACCCCGAGAAGTACCGCATCGTGCTGTTCGACCAGCGGATGTGCGGCCGCTCCACCCCGCACGCCGGCGAGCCGGAGGCCGACCTCTCGACCAACACCACCTGGTACCTCGTCGCCGACATCGAGCGCCTCCGCGAGCACCTCGGCGTCGAGCGCTGGCTCGTGCTCGGCGGCTCCTGGGGCTCGACCCTCGCCCTCGCCTACGCCGAGACCCACCCCGAGCGGGTCAGCGAGATCGTCCTCCGCGGGATCTTCACCCTCCGCCGCGCCGAGCTCGAGTGGTTCTACGAGGGAGGCGCCGCCGCGGTCTACCCGGATCTCTGGGAGGGCTACACCTCCGTCGTCCCGGCCGGCGAGCGGGGCAGCCTCATCGAGGCGTACTACCGCCTCCTCCACGACGCGGACCCCGCCGTGCACGGCCCCGCCGGTGTCGCCTGGACCACTTGGGAGGCGTCGACCATCACCCTCCTGCAGAAGCCGGAGCTGATCGCGGACTGGTCCGATCCCGTCTTCGCGCTCGCCTTCGCCCGCATCGAGAACCACTTCTTCGTGCACAGGGGCTGGCTGGAGGAGGGGCAGCTGATCCGCGACGCCGGTGTCCTCCGCGACATCCCGGCCGTCATCGTGCAGGGCCGCTACGACATGTGCACCCCGGCCTTCACCGCCTGGGACCTGCACCGGGCCTGGCCCGAGGCCGACTTCCGGATGATCGCCGACGCGGGCCACGCCTTCGACGAGCCGGGGATCCTCGACGCGCTGATCGAGGCCACGGACCGCTTCGCGTCCTGACGGGCGGGGCGGTCCGCACCTCGCGGCCGGGATGCTCGGGCGCCCGTGCCTGAGCGTCCCGCGCCCGGCGCCGTCGTGCCCCGGGAGCGGGTCTACCCTGATCAGATGCGCGCGGACGACGCCTCCGGGATGGAGGACTGGCCCACCGGCCGGCTGCTCTCCACCGCCTCCCGGATGGTCGAGCACGCCTGGCACGGCGCCCTCGCCGAGATCGGCCTCACCCACGCCGGCCTGATCGTGCTGCACCTCCTGCAGGTGGGTCCCGTCGCGCAGAAGGACCTGGCCGCCGCGGCCCACGTCGAGGTGCAGACCATGTCGCGCACCATCGAGCGCCTCGAGCGCGAGGGCCACGTCTCGCGCACCACGGATCCGTCGGACCGCCGCCGGCAGCTCGTCGCGCTCACCGACGCGGGCGGCGAGGCCTGGCGCCGGGCGCACCGCCTCGAGGTCGACATGTTCCCGGGCTCGCTCGAGCACGGCCCCCTGCGCGAGGCGCTGCTCGAGATCATCCGCTCGGCCAGCGAGTCGCGCTGGGGCTGACCGCAAGCCCGAGCGGAGCCCGTCCGCGGAGCGCTAGCTTCGTCGGCATGACCTTCAACGACGACTCCCAGCTCAGCGGCGGCAAGGTCCGCCGTCGCGGCCGCACCACCGGCATCGCCGTCGGCGGGGGCGCGGTGGGCGTGGTCGTGCTCGCGCTGCTCTCGCAGCTGCTCGGCGTGAACCTCTCGGGCCTCGGCGAGGTGTTCGGCGGAGGCGGGTCCTCGCCGGAGGGCGTCACCTCCACCGCGGTGGCCTGCGACAGCGGCGCCGACGCGAACACGCAGGTCGACTGCCGCCTCGAGGGTGCGGCCGAGTCGCTCGACCGCTACTGGGGCGAGCAGACGCCGACCCTCGGAGTCGCCTACACGACCCCGACCGGCGTCGACCTGTTCGAGGACAGCACCACTACCGGCTGCGGGAGCGCGACCGCCGCGGTCGGCCCGTTCTACTGCCCGCCGGACCGGACGATCTACCTCGACACCGACTTCTTCGACGAGCTGCGCACCCGGTTCGACACCTCGGGCGGATCGCTCGCGCAGATGTACATCCTCGCCCACGAGTGGGGCCACCACATCCAGAACCTGACCGGCGCGATGGAGTCGGCGGACCGCTCCGGCACCGGCCCCGAGTCGGACTCGGTGCGCCTCGAGCTGCAGGCCGACTGCTTCGCCGGAGCCTGGGTGGGCGACGCCTCGACGGTGCCCGACGAGACCGGCACGCCCTACCTCAAGCCGGTGACGGCGCAGGAGTACCAGGACGCGCTCGGCGCCGCGGCCGCCGTCGGCGACGACCGCATCCAGGAGCAGGCCACCGGCACCGTCGATCCGGAGGGGTGGACGCACGGCTCTGCCGAGCAGCGCCAGCGCTGGTTCCAGGCCGGCTTCGAGGGCGACGCCACCAGCTGCGACACCTTCGCGGCCGCGCAGCTCTGACCTGGCGCCGCTGAGGGCTCCTCGCCGCTGCCTGCGGACTCCCGCGGGTCAGGACACGGAGTCGGCCGGCTCCTCCATGTACCACTCGGTGAACGAGCGCGCCCGCCCGTCGGGGGCGAAGCGGATGACCCAGAGGTTCAGGTAGGTGCGGTCGCCCGGGTAGACGGTGCGCGCCTCCACCACGGCGGTCTCCTCCGTCAGCGCGACCAGGCCCCACGCGAACGTCGGGTCGGCGGGCTCCTCCTCCGCCAGCCACCACTCGACGATCGCGTCGCGCGGAGTGATCGCGTCGCGGTGCGGCGCCGTGAAGTACTCGGCGTCCTCGGTGAACAGTGCGGCCACGTCGGCCGCGTCGTCCGTGGCCCAGGCCTTCTCGTAGCCGGCGATCCAGCTCTCGATGTCGATCATCCGCCCATCCTCGTCCTGCCCGACGCGCGCGGGAAGGAGGAGGAGGGAACAAAGCGGCGGCCCGTGCTGTTGAGCCCCGAGCCGGTCGAAAGCAGAGCCGAGCGATACGATCCCGCCGACGACGGCCCGCCCGCCGCTGCGGTCCGGGTGCGCGTCCGCCGCCGACACGAAGGACAGCCGTGCCCGACTCCGACAGACGCTCCCTGACCCGCTCGCCGGACCCGCGCCTCATCACCGCCGTCCTCGCCTTCGCGGGGATGAGCGCCTCCTTCATGCAGACGCTGGTCGTGCCGATCCAGTCCGAGCTGCCGACGCTGCTCGGCGCCGACCGCACCGAGACCGCGTGGGTGATCACCGCGACGCTGCTCAGCGCCTGCATCCTCACCCCGGTCTCCGGCCGCCTCGGCGACCTCTACGGCAAGCGGCGGATGGCCGTGGCCGCGCTGGTCGTGCTCGTGATCGGCTCGATCGTGTGCGCCTTCGCGGGGGACGTGTGGACGCTGGTCGTGGGCCGGGCCCTCCAGGGCGCGGTGATGGGCGTCATCCCGCTCGGCATCTCGATCCTCCGCGACACCCTCCACCGCGACCGGCTCCCCGGCGCGATCGCCCTGGTCAGCGCGACCCTCGGCATCGGCGGCGCGCTCGGCCTGCCGCTCAGCGCCCTCATCGCGCAGAACACCGACTGGCACGTCCTGTTCTGGATGTCCGCGGGCCTCGGCGTCCTCGACATCGTCCTCGTCCTCCTGGTCGTGCCGGTGTCGACGCTGCGCTCGCCCGGCACCTTCGACGTGGTCGGCACGATCGGCCTCGCCCTCGGGCTGAGCGGCGTGCTGATCGCCGTCTCGCGCGGCAACGACTCCGGCTGGACGAGCCCCGCGATCCTCGGCTCCGGCCTCGGCGGCATCGCCGTCCTGCTCCTCTGGGGCTGGTACGAGCTGCGGCAGGAGAGCCCGCTCGTCGACCTCCGGGTGGCCGCCCGCCCCGCCGTGCTCTTCACCAACCTCGCCTCGGTGGCGGTCGGCTTCGCGTTCTTCGGCGCCCAGATCACGTTGCCGCAGCGCCTCGAGCTGCCGGCCGCGTCGGGCGTCGGCTTCGGCCTGAGCCTGATCGTGGCGAGCCTCGTGCTCGCGCCCTCGGGCCTGGCGATGATGGCGACGTCCCCGCTCGCCGCCCGCCTCTCGGCGCAGTCCGGGCCGCGGCTCGTGCTGATCGCCGGCTCCGGGCTGATCGCGGTCTCGTACCTGCTGATCCTCCCGTTCGGCGGCGAGGTGTGGCAGATCCTGGTGATCAACGCCCTCATCGGGGTCGGCCTGGGCCTCGCCTACGCCGCGATGCCGACGCTCATCATGCACGCCGTCCCCGCCTCGGAGACCGCCGCCGCGAACGGGCTGAACTCGCTGATGCGCACCCTCGGCACGACGCTCTCCTCCGCCGTGACCGCGGGCGTGCTCGCGCAGCTGACCGTGTCGGTCGGCGACGTGCAGCTGCCGAGTTCGCAGGGCTTCGAGACCACGTTCGTGATCGGCGCGATCGGAGCGCTGATCGCCGTCGCCCTCGGCCTGCTCATCCCGCGGGCGCCCCGCCCGGAGGCGCGACCCGCTCTGCCGTGACCGGACCGCGCGTCGTCGGCCGCGACTGCTCCTCGCCGAGGACCTGATCGCGGCCGGCGTCGCGCGTCCGCTACTCGTCCTCGAGCAGCATCCGCTCGATCTGCAGCTCGCGCAGCCTCGTCGAGGCCTGCAGGTTCTCGCGCGCGGCGAGCACCAGGCGGCACAGCAGCACCAGCAGCACGATCGCGAGCACCGCGACCGCCGTCACGACGACTCCGTACAGCGCGGTCAGGACTCCCCAGGTCTGGATCATCCCTCGACGCTACGGAGCCGCACCCGCCCTCGCATCCCCCGCCCGACGGAGGGCGCGGGGCGAGGCGAGCGGCCCGTGCAGGGGCAGCGGACGCGCAGAGCCCGGCCCGCGACGGCTCAGCCCGCGAACGCCCCGCGGTACGCCCGCGCCGGGTGCGTCGCCGGCAGCTCGTCCGTCCCGAACAGCTTGCGGCGCAGCGTCCCCTCGGCGTACTCGGTCTGCGCGAGGCCCCGCTCCTGGAGCACCGGCATCACCCGGTCGACGAACTCCTCGTAGCTGCCGGGCAGGATCCAGTTGACGACGTTGATCCCGTCGATCCCCGCGTCGCGCCAGCCCGCCAGGTGGTCGGCGATCTGCTCCGGTGTGCCGACGACCCGTCCGCGCAGCTTCGCCGAGAGCCGGGCCAGATCGCGGACGGTCGGCTCGCGGTCGGGGGAGGCGTCGCGGATCCACTGCAGGTGGCTCTGGCCGGCGTAGGTCTCGATCGCCGAGAGCGGCAGGTCGGGGTCGAGCTTCTCGCCCGTCGCCGGGTCGAAGCCGAGGTTCGAGTGCACGAGGAAGGCGTCGGAGGAGAGGTACTCGTCGATCTCGCGCTCAGCGCGGCGCGCCTCCTCCTCCGTGTCGCCGGTGATGAAGGAGAGCCCCAGGTAGAAGGAGGGCGCACCCGCTCCGCGACCGGCCGCCGCGGCGAGGGCCCGCGTGTCCTCGATCAGCTCGCGGGTCTTCTCCGGCGACCCCGAGAACACGAACTGCGCCTCCGCGTTCCGCGCGGCGAAGCGCCGGCCCGCGGGGGAGGAGCCGGCCTGGAAGAGCACGGGCGTGCGCTGGGGCGACGGAGCCGAGAGGTGCGGCCCCTGCACGCGGTAGCGCTTCCCGACGTGGTCGATGCGGTGGATGCGCGACGGGTCGGCGAAGGAGCCGCTCTTGTCGCGCAGGAGCGCACCGTCGTCCCACGAGCCCTCCCACAGCTTGTAGACCACGTCGAGGTACTCCTGCGCCCAGGCGTAGCGCTCGTCGTGCTCCTCGAGCCGGTCGTAGCCGAAGTTGCGGGCCGCGCCGTCGAGGGCGCTGGTGACGATGTTCCAGGCGATCCGCCCCTTCGAGAGGTGGTCGAGGGTCGAGACCTTCCGGGCGAAGTCGAACGGATGCGACTGCAGCACCGAGCTCGTGAACGCGAAGCCGAGGTGCTCGGTGCTCACCGCCAGGGCCGAGAGCAGCACGGACGGGTCGTTGCTGGGCAGCTGCAGCCCCTCGCGGGCGTTGACGTCCCAGTCGCCGTCCGCCGGACCGTAGAGCCCCGCCACGTCGGCGAAGAACATCGCGTCGAAGCGGCCGCGCTCCAGCGTCCGGGCGAGGTCGATCCAGAGCTGCACGTCGTCGAACTCGTGCTGCCGGGCGTCGGGGTGGCGCCAGAGGCCGTGCTGGATGTGGGAGGCGGTGTTCATGACGAACGCGCAGAAGCGCAGCGGGCGGGGCTCGGTGATCACGCTCCCAGGCTAGGCCGGGTGCCTCCCTCCGGTCTCGAACGACTCCGCGCGTAGGGTGTCCGACTGTGGAATCCCGCATCCCCGAACCCGCGCACGCCGTCCCTCCGCTGACGGACGCCGTCGCCGAGGCGCTCGACGCCACCACCGTCGCCGAGATCCGCGCTCTGCGCGACGACTTCGCGCGCTTCATGCTCCAGTACAAGTTCGGGATGGACGAGATCGTCACGAAGGTGTCGATCCTGCAGGAGGAGTTCCGCGAGCTGCAGGAGTACAACCCGATCGAGCACGTCACCAGCCGGCTCAAGTCGGCCGACAGCCTGATCGAGAAGATCGAGCGCAAGGGCTGCGAGACGACCTTCGAGGGCATCGCCGACGCGATCACCGACATCGCCGGCGTGCGGATCACCTGCAGCTTCGTCTCGGACGTCTACCGCGTCTTCGACCTGCTCACCTCGCAGTCCGACGTGACGGTGCTCGAGGTGAAGGACTACATCGCCGAGCCGAAGGAGAACGGCTACAAGAGCCTGCACGCGATCGTCGAGGTGCCGGTGTTCCTCTCCGGCGGATCGGTCGACGTCTGCGTCGAGGTGCAGTTCCGGACCATCGCGATGGACTTCTGGGCGAGCCTGGAGCACAAGATCTACTACAAGTACGACCGCCAGGTCCCGCAGGAGCTCCTCGACGGCCTCGCCGACGCGGCCCGCACCGCCGCCACCCTCGACGCCGACATGGAGCGCCTCCACCGCCAGGTCCGCGGCCCGCTGCCCGGGGCGCGCACCTACGACGTCTGACGGGCCGCCCCACGCCGCCGATCGGGCCGCTCCGACTCCTGCCGATCGAGCAGCCCGCGCAGCGGGCGTCTCGAGATCCCCCCTTACGGAGTCAGCAGCGGCAGCAGCGCCAGCAGCAGCACCGCGGAGCCGTTCAGCGTCGCGTGCGAGACGATCGCCGCTCCGAGCCGCCCGGTGATCGTCGCGATCCAGCCGTGCGCGAGTCCCGCGGTGACCGTCGTCACGCCGAGCGTCACGATCGTCGCCGGGTTTACCATCTGGTGCCCGTGCAGCAGGGCGAAGACCGCCGTGGACGTCAGGATGCTGAACACCATCGCCCAGACGCGGCGGCCGCGGGTGGGCGGCGCCGACTCCGCGGAGCCCCGGAGCATCCGGTTCCGCACCGCGCGCATCACGACGCCGCGGCAGAGGACCTCCTCGACCAGCGGCGCGACGACGACGGGGATGAGGACCGAGCTCAGCACGAACCACAGCGGATCGGGGTCGATGTCGAGGTTCCCCTGCGCGTCCTGGAGGAGCGGAGCGAACGCGGCGAGCACGAACAGGATCACGACGCGCACCGCGATGCCGAGCCCGATCCCGATGGGCACGTCGATCCAGCGGAACCGCAGTCCGAAGTCGGCCGCCATCGTGCCCAGCCCGCGCAGCCGAGACGCCGCGAACGGGACGATCAGCGCGACGAGATAGCTCGCGAGCGCCCCCGCGAAGGCGAGTCCGGCGGAGTAGGGGAGCACGCCGAACCCGAACAGCAGGATGAGCACGGCCAGCGGCAGGACGATCCCGACGATCGTGAGCACGGCGGTCGGCAGGCCCCAGCGGACCCGAGGATCGGGCAGGTAGAGGAGAGAGGAGTAGGGCGCGTGGACCGAGGGGAGGGGCTCGACCGGCCACGAGGGCGCCGCAGCGGAGTCGGGCGCGAGCGTCGCGGGATCGGGCGGCGGGAAGGCGTCGGGTTGCATGGCCGGGCCAGCCTACGCAGACCGCCTGGACGGGATCCGGGCTGCAGTCACTGCTCGGCGCGGGCCGGAACGGGAGGGATGTGCGGCGGATCGCGGCGGCGGGAACCTCCGGGTACGAAGAAACCCCCGCCATGTAGAAGCTAGGCGAGGGTTCCAGTGGCTCCGACGGGCGTCGATCCCGTGACCTCACGATTTTCAGTCGTGCGCTCTACCAACTGAGCTACAGAGCCGTTGCGACGTGATGTCGCTGGAGAGGTGATCTCCTGAAAAAGGCCCTTCCTCTCGGAAGGGCCTCTTTGCGACCCTGACGGGACTTGAACCCGCGACCTCCGCCGTGACAGGGCGGCACGCTAACCAACTGCGCTACAGGGCCTCGTTGCGAAGACAAGCATACTGCCTTCGAGGCTGTTCTATTTTCACGCCCCGACCCTCGCGAGCCGATGCACTTTCCGGTGGTGCTGGTACTTCTGGTGGTGCTGGTAGTACCGACCCATCCGTGACCCCAACGGGATTCGAACCCGTGCTGCCGCCGTGAAAGGGCGGTGTCCTAGGCCACTAAACGATGGGGCCGGAGACTCGCGGGGCGACCCTGCGGCCGACCCCCCATGACTACCGACACGCAAGCATAGGGGGCCGCGGCGCAGGATGCAAAATCGACGGTTCCGCAGGCGGCGTGCACCCCGTCCGGGGTTGACCCGGGTCTAGGAGATCGGGCAGGGCCGCGGTTAGGGTGGGGCGGAATCGCTCTTCCCCCCACCCGCGCGCCGGAGCCGCACCGCCGCGGAGGGAGGGCCCCCTATCCCCGAGGTCCCATGCCCCACTCCCTGCGCCGTCCGCGTCCCGCCCGCCTCCCCGGCGCGCCGCGACTCGGGCGACTCCGAGGTGCTGCCCTGGCCTCCGCCGTCGTCGCGCTCGTCGCCGGCCTGCTCGTCGCCACTCCCGCCCAGGCGGTCGAGTACCCGTCGTGGGCCGACGTCGAGGCGGCGAAGGGCGACACCGCCGCCGCGGCCGCTCAGGTCGACCGGATCACGTCCCTGATCGGCGACCTCCAGAGCGAGGTCGCCTCCGCCCAGCAGCTCGCGCAGCAGCGCGGCGACGAGCACTTCGCCGCTCAGCAGGCGTTCGACGAGGCCTCGGACCAGTCGAAGAAGCTCGAGGACCGTGCCGCCGCCAGCGCCGAGGAGGCCGACAAGGCCTCGCAGCAGGCGGGCCTGCTCGCCGCGCAGCTCTACCGCAGCACCGGCACCGACCTGTCCGTCAACATCTTCCTCGACCAGAAGGCCGGCCAGGCCGACCAGCTGCTGTCGAAGATCGGGAGCATGACCAAGCTGGTCGAGCGCTCCTCCGCGATCTACGAGCAGGCCAGCACCGCCCGGAACACCGCGTCGTCCCTCGCCGACCAGGCCGAGGTCGCGCAGACGGAGCGCGAGCGCCTCCGCGTCGCCGCCGAGCAGAAGCTGGCCGAGGCGACCGCCGCTCAGGAGGCGTCCGAGGCCGCGCTCGCCGAGCAGCAGGAGCAGAGCGTCGTGCTCGAGCAGCAGCTCGCCGCGCTCCGCGACACCGAGTCGAAGACCGTGGCCGAGTACGAGGCCGGCGTCGCCGCCCGCGAGGCCGAGCGCCTCCGGAAGCTCGCCGAGGAGGAGGCCGCCCGTCAGGCCGCCGCCCAGGCCGAGGCCGCGCGCCGCGAGGCCGCTCGGGCCGCAGCCGCATCCAGCGGCGGCAGCGGTGGCGGTGGCGGGTACGTCGCCCCCTCGGGCGGCGGCGGCTCCAGCGCCGTCAGCGACTCCGGCTGGGTCCGCCCTGCCGGAGGCCGCATCACCGGCACCTTCGGCCCGCGCGACAGCATCTCGACCGGCGGAGGATCCTCCGGCTCGTACCATCGCGGCACCGACCTCGCGGGCGGCTGCGGCATCCCGATCTTCGCGGCGCACAGCGGCACCGTCTCCTACGCGGGCCCCAACGGCACCTACGGCAACTGGGTTCTGATCGACCACGGCAGCGGCATCAGCACCGGCTACGCCCACATCATGTCCGGCGGGATCTTCGTCCGCGTCGGCCAGCAGGTCCAGGCGGGCGAGCAGATCGCCGCCGTCGGCTCGACCGGCGCCTCCACCGGCTGCCACCTGCACTTCGAGACCCGCGTCAACGGCTCCGCCGTCGACGCCCAACCTTTCATGGCCCAACGAGGAGTCACCCTTGGCTGACGCACAGACGACCGCACGCACCTTCACCCCGGCACCCCGGGAGCGCGCCTGGAAGGGCCGCCTCCCGCTCGTCATCTCCGCCGCCTTCGCGGTCACGGCGGTCACCGCGTCCCTCGGCATCACCCCGGCCCTCGCCGACGACGCGAAGTACCCCTCGTGGGACGACGTGCAGAACGCCAAGAAGAACGAGGCGAGCAAGCAGGCCGAGATCGACTCGATCGCCGGCCTCATCGCGAGCCTGCAGACCGCGGTCGACGAGAAGTCGATCACCGCGATGAAGAAGGCCGAGGCCTGGCGCCAGGCCAAGGAGGCGCTCGACGCCGCTGCGAAGGCCGTCGCCGACCTCGAGGAGAAGGCGACCACCGCCTCCGCCAAGGCCCAGACCTCGAAGATGCGCGCCGGCCTGCTGGCCGCGCACCTCTCTCGCGCCGCCGGTGGCGACCTCTCCGCCAGCCTCGTGGCCAAGGGCAAGGACGCGGGCGACCTGCTCTACCAGCTCGGCGCGATGTCGCAGCTCTCGGAGCAGTCGCAGAAGGTCTACGCCGACGCCCTCGCCGACAAGCAGAACGCGGAGTCGCTCGGCGACCAGGCCGACCGCGCTGTCACCGAGCACCAGGCGCTCTCGGACGAGGCCGACGCCGCCCGCAAGGACGCCGACGCCGCCGCCGAGTCGGCCCGCGCGTCGCTCTCGGCGCAGGAGGAGAAGTCGCAGGAGCTGGTCGCCCAGCTCGCGCTGCTGAAGGACTCCTCGGTCGAGGCCGAGACCCAGTACCTCGCGGGCGAGCAGAAGCGCCAGGCCGACGAGGCCGCCGCTCAGGCGCAGGCCGAGGCGGAGGCCGCCGCTCAGGCGCGGTCCACCGCCCGCTCCGCCCAGCAGCAGTCCTCGGCGCAGGCCGACACCGCCGCCCCGTCGCGTCAGACCGCGTCCCTCCCGCAGCCCGCCGCGCCGCAGCCCGCGCAGCAGCAGCCCGCTCCTGCTCCGGCCCAGCCCGCTGCTCAGCCGGTCGCCCAGCCGGCGGCTCAGCCGCTCCCGCAGCCGGTGACCGCTCCGGTCCTGGTGCCGACCAGCGGCGCCGTCGAGAACGCGATCTCGTACGCGATGGCTCAGCTCGGCGAGGAGTACGTCCTCGGCGGCATGGGCCCGGACCAGTGGGACTGCTCGGGCCTCACCAAGGCCTCGTACGCGTCCTCGGGCATCTACATCGGCACCCACTCGGCGACGAACCAGTACAACACCATGGCCGGCGCCGGCAAGCTCGTCCCCTACAGCCAGCGCCAGCGCGGCGACCTGATCTTCTGGGGCGGCGGCGGGGACTACTACCACGTGGCCATCTACCTCGGGAACAACCAGATCATCGAGGCCGCCGACTACGGCAAGCCCGTGCGCATCTGGAACACCTGGGGCACGCCCGCCGGCATGGTCGGCCGCCCGGCCGCCTGAGCCGCGGCCGCACAGCACAACGAGAGAACCCCCTCCTGTCGAGACGACGGGAGGGGGTTCCTTCGTTGATGCGAGGGGTCAGTGACCCTCTTCGGCCAGCTTCTTGATGCCGTCCTGGACGATCTGCTCCGCCTCGGCGGCGTCGCCCCACGCGTCGACCTTGACCCACTTGCCGGGCTCGAGGTCCTTGTAGCGCTCGAAGAAGTGCTTGATCTCGTTCTTCGTCTGCTCCGGGACGTCGCCGATGTCCTGGATGTGCTGCCAGCGCGGGTCCTTCGCGGGGACGACGATCACCTTCGCGTCGGAGCCGGCCTCGTCGCTCATGTTGAGCACGCCGACCGGGCGGACGGAGACGCCCACGCCCGGGAAGACGGGGTACTCGAGCAGCACCAGCGCGTCGACGGGGTCGCCGTCGAGGCCGAGGGTGTTCTCGAAGTACCCGTAGTCCGTCGGGTAGACGAAGGAGGTGAAGAGCACGCGGTCGAGGTAGACGCGACCGGTCTCGTGGTCGACCTCGTACTTGTTGCGGCTCCCCTTGGGGATCTCGACGACGACGTCGTATGCGGCCATGCTCTCTCCTTGAGTCGGTGGCGCCGTGAGCGGCGCATCGGCGGACGGATCGGCCTCCGGAACGCTCGCGCGGGTGCGCGCGCGGGAGGGGCGGATCGCTGGCATTACGTTACTTGATGTGCCCGATCGCCCCCGCCTGACCCCCGCCGTCGCCGATCTGCGGCGGGCGGTGCGCGAGAGCCTCGACGGGCTCGACCCCGGAGCGCTCGTGCTGGTCGCGCTGAGCGGGGGAGCGGACTCGCTCGCGCTCGCGGCGGCGGTCGCCTTCGAGGCCCCGCGGGGCGGGAGGCGGGCCGGCGCGGTGATCGTCGATCACGGGCTGCAGGAGGCGTCTGCGGAGGTCGCGCGGCGGGCCGCGGAGCAGGCGCACGGGCTGGGGCTCGCGCCGGTGCTGCGCGAGGTGGTGACGGTGTCCGCCGAGGGCGGTCCGGAGGCGGCCGCCCGCAGCGCGCGCTACCGCGCCTTCGACGACGCGCTGACCGCGACGGGCGCCGCCGCGATCCTCCTGGGCCACACCCTCGACGACCAGGCCGAGACGGTGCTGCTGGGCCTGGCACGAGGAGCCGGTGCGGCCTCGCTGCACGGGATGGCGCCGGTCAGTGGGCCGCTGCGTCGGCCGATTCTGGGCCTGCGGCGCGAGACGACCCGCCTCGCCTGCTCCGACCAGGGGCTCGTGCCGTGGGACGACCCGCACAACGACGACCCCCGCTACTCGCGGGTCCGGGTGCGGAACCGCGTGCTGCCCGTGCTGGAGGACGAGCTCGGGCCGGGAGTGGCGCAGGCCCTGGCGCGCACGGCCGAGCAGCTGCGGGAGGACGGGGACGCGCTCGACGCGCTCGCCCTCGACTGGGCGCTCGAGCTGGTGGGCCAGGACGAGGCGGGGCACGTCACGGTCGACGCGCGCGGGCTCGCCGTGGACCCGCCGGCGCTGCGGCAGCGGATCATCCGCCTAGTCGTGGCGAACGAGTTCGGAGTCGCGCTCTCGCGCTCGCAGACGCTGGCGGTCGCCGCGCTGGTCACCGACTGGCACGGCCAGAAGGGCGTCGACCTCCCCGGCGTCCTCGCCACCCGCCGCGGCACCACCCTCGTCTTCGCACCCGCGGCCCCCTGACCCCGTCCCCGCGACGCCGGTCCCCGCGAGACGCCCGGCCCCTCCCCGCGAGACGCCGCTCCGGCACGCGACTCGCCGACGGAGGTGTACGAGAGCGGAGTCTCGCGGAGGGGAGACGGGGGCCGGGCACCCGTAGAGTGGCCGGGTGGAAGCAGCCGACATCGCCGACGACATCACCGAGGTCCTCTACACCGAGGCCGAGATCCACGAGCGGATCCGCGACCTGGCCCGCGCCATCGAGCGCGACTACGCGGGCGAGAACCTGCTCATCGTCGGGGTGCTGCGCGGCGCCGTGATGGTGATGGCCGATCTGGCCCGCGAGCTCAAGCTCGACATCGTCATGGACTGGATGGCCGTCTCGTCCTACGGGAGCGGCACCAAGTCCTCCGGCGTCGTGCGGATCCTGAAGGACCTCGACTCCGACATCACGAACCGCAAGGTGCTGATCGTCGAGGACATCATCGACTCCGGCCTCACGCTCTCGTGGCTGCAGGGCAACCTCCGCAGCCGCGGCGCCGAGTCCGTCGAGATCTGCGCGCTGTTCCGCAAGCCCGCGGCCGCCAAGGTCGAGGTCGACGTGGCCTACGTCGGCTTCGACATCCCGAACGAGTTCGTGATCGGGTACGGGCTCGACTACGCCGAGCGCTACCGCAACCTCCGCGATGTCGCCGTCCTCGCCCCGCACGTCTACGAGTAGCCCCGCGGACACCGCGCAGGAGAGCCTCGAGCGGCTCTTCGCGGTGCCGCTGCTGGGCTATCACATGAGCTACCCGACCTCGCTGCGGGCCGACCTCGAGTTCAACTACTGGTGGCTCGCGCACGCGATCGACGCGGCCGTCGACGCCTTCGCGCGCACGGGCGACGAGGCGCACCTGGAGCGTGCCCGGCGGATCCACCGCGCGATCCGGCTCCGCAACGGCGGGCGCCTGGTGAACGGCTACTTCGACGACATGATGTGGCTCGGCGGCGCGCTCGCCCGCCTCGGGGAGGCCTCGGGCGACCCGCGGTTCCTCGACCGGGCCGACCGCCTCTGGCGCTTCGCCGTCGCGAAGGGCTGGAACCTCCGCCACGGTGCGAGCCTCGCCTGGCGCCGCCGGCAGCTGGACTACAAGAACGCGCCCGCGAACGGCCCGTTCGCGATCCTCGGCGCGCGCCTGGAGCGGCTGCGGCCGGACGGCCGGGAGGAGCTCTCGCGCGCCGCCCTCGACTGGATGCACGTGCGCCTCCGCGACGACGACACCGGCTTCGTCGCCGACGGCATCGGCCGCGAGGGCGGCTCTGCCCGCGACGACTGGGCATTCAGCTACAACCACGCCGTCTACATCGGCGCGGCGCTCGCCCTGCACCGCCTGCGGCCCGACCCCCGCCTGGTGGCCCACGCCTCCCGCACGGCCGAGGACCTGCTGGACCGGCTCGCCCCCGACGGCGTCTTCGTCGACCAGGGATCGGGGGACGGCGCCCTGTTCGGCGGCATCGCCTACCGGCACCTCGTCGACCTCGCCACGACGAGCGGAGTCGCGCCCGCGGTGGCCGCCCGCCTCCGCGGCTTCGTCGCCGGCAGCGTCGCCGCGCTGCAGAGCTCGAGCGTCCGCCGCGGCGTGCTGCTGGCCGGGCCCCGCTGGGACGCGCCTCCGTCGCTGCCCGCCACGCTCTCGGCCGAGATCGGCGCCGTGCTCGCCCTGGAGGCGTCAGCGCGACTGGACCGGTCGCCGGTGCCGTCAGACTGACGGGGTGAAGGCACCCGAGAAGCGCACCGTCGCCGTCGTGATCAACCCGAGCAAGTTCGACGACGTCGGCGCCGCGGAGGACCTGGTCGCGACGATCGCGCGCCGCCACGGCTGGAACGAGCCGCTCTGGTTCGAGACCAGCCCGGGCGACTCCGGTGCCGCCGCGGCCCGCGCCGCACTCGAGGCGGGCCCGGACCTGGTCTGCTCGATGGGCGGCGACGGCACCGTCCGCGCCGTCGCCACGGTGCTGCGCGGGACCGGCGTCCCCTACGGCCTGCTGCCCAGCGGCACGGGCAACCTCCTCGCGCGGAACCTCGGGATCCCGCTCGGCTCGCTGCCCGAGGCGGTCGAGATCGCCCTGCTCGGGCAGGACCGCGCCATCGACGTGGGCACGGCCGCGTTCGACGACGGCGAGGAGCGGGTGTTCATGGTGATGGGCGGGGTGGGCCTGGACGCCGAGATCATGGACAAGACGGACGAGGAGCTGAAGAAGCGGGTGGGCTGGGGCGCCTACTTCGCGGCGGGGGCGCCGGCGATGTTCAAGGCCGGATTCGAGGTGACCCTCACGATCGACGGCGCGGAGGAGCCTCCGCAGCGCTGCTTCATGGTGCTGGCCTGCAACTGCAGCTCCGTGGTGGCGAACATCGAGCTGGCCGCGGGCGCGGTGCTCGACGACGGCGACCTGGAGCTGGTGCTGCTGCGTCGGCGCTTCGGCCTCGCGCTGGATGTCGCGACCGGCAACCGCAACGGGCTCGCCTCCCTCCGGCAGTGGCCCGGCCGCGAGTTCTCGTTCGAGCTCGACCAGCCGGTGCTCGCCGAGCTGGACGGGGATCCGGTCGGCCGCACCCGCTCCGGGCGCTTCGGCGTGGATCCGGGCGCCCTCCTCGTGCGCCTGCCGGTGCCGACGCCGCGGAGCCCGGGACTGACTCCGCACGACTCGGTGATCGTCGACACGTCCGCCATCGCGACGCTGCTCCCGGAGCCGCCCTCCTCCTGACGCTTGCGCGCTCTTCTTTACGGTTGTAAGTTATCTGACGGACGTAAAGAAGGCGCTCCTCGCGCCGGGAAGAAGGACCCCGTGACCGATCCGCGGCTCACCCGCTCGCGCGAGCTCCTGCTCACCGCGATCACGACGGCCCTCGACCGCCCGGGCGACGACCAGCCCTCCATCACGGAGCTCTGCGGCGCCGCGGGCGTCAGCCGCCCCACGTTCTACCAGCACTTCGGCGACGTCCCGTCCCTGATCGAGGCCGCCGCGGTGGAGCGGATGCACGCGCTGTTCGGCGACGTCGCTCCCGGCACCGCCCCCGCCGACTGGGAGGGCGCGGTCCCCCGCATCGTCCGCGGGCTCCTCGAGGGCCTGCTCGTGCACGCCGACTTCTACCGCCGCGTGCTGAGCGGAGGGACGGCCCGCGCCGTGCAGGAGTCGGTCGTCGCGTTCCTCGCGCAGCGGCTCCTCGCCTTCTCGCCCCTCGCCGAGCGCGGATCGGGCGGCGGCGACCACGCCCGCGTCGAGCGCTTCGCCGTCCTCCTCGCCGCCGGCACCACCTGGCTGGTCGTCGGCTGGCTCCTCGACGGCGACGCCCGCCGTCCCGTGGCCTCGGCCTCCGCCGACATCGCCGAGCTCCTCGTCACCGGAGTCGCCTCGCCGCGGCTCGCCGCCCTGCACTCCACGAAGTAGAAGGACCATGACCACCTCCCCGCTCCGCCGTGCCCTGCGCGCCGTGAACCCGCGCCTCGTCGTCGTCTTCGCCGCGATCGCGCTCATCCCGCTGATCTACGCGGGACTGCTGACCTCGGCCAACCTCGATCCCACGCACCACCTCGACACGGTGCCCGCCGCGATCGTCAACGAGGACACCGGCGCGACCGCCTCGGACGGCTCCGCGCTCGCCCTCGGCGACGACCTGACCGAGCAGCTCACCACCGACACGTCCGGCTCGGACTTCGCCTGGACGGCGACCGGTGCCGACGAGGCGTCCCGCGAGCTCGCCTCCGGCGACGTCCTCGCCGTCCTGACGGTGCCGGCCGGCTTCTCGGCCGACGTCGCCTCGGTCGGCGGCGACGACCCCGCCGCGGCCGTGCAGGCGAAGCTGTCGATCGAGACGAACGACGCGGCCAACCTGATCGTCGGCAACATCGCCTCCACCATCGGCACCACCGTGACGAAGACGCTGGAGGAGAAGGTCGGCGCGACCTACCTCGAGAACGTCTACCTCGGCTTCACCGATGTGCACTCGAGCCTCGAGCAGGCGGCCGACGGCGCCGCTCAGCTGGCGGACGGCGCCGGGACCGCCGCGTCCGGCTCCTCCGAGCTGGTCGTCGGGCTCGCGCAGCTGCAGGACGGCACCGCGCAGCTGGCGACCGGCGCCGACTCCCTCCGCTCGGGCACGGGGAGCGCGGCCTCCGGAGCGTCCGACCTCTCGTCGGGACTCCAGCGGATCGCGAGCGGGACCGGGCAGCTGCCCGACCAGGCGGCGGCGCTCGACACGGGAGCCCGCACGGTCGCCGACGGCGCCCAGCAGCTCGACGGCGGAGCGGCGTCGCTCGCCTCGGGCGCCACCGACCTCGCCGCGGGGACGTCGACCCTGAAGGACGGCGCGGCCTCGGCGGCGTCCGGCGCCGAGGCGCTGGCCACCGGGTCCGCCTCCCTCTCCGATGGAGCGGGGAAAGCCCTCGCAGGAGCCCAGCAGCTCGCGACCGGCGCGGGAGCGCTCGCGACCGCCACTCCGCAACTCGCCACCGGAGCGACCGGAGTCGACTCCGGCCTCGCCTCCCTGCTCTCGCGGTACGACTCGCTGTCCGACGCCCAGCGCGTGGCCGAGCTGACCGCCCTCGAGGAGGGTGCGGCCGCTCTCGCGGGCGGAGCCGCCTCGGCGGACGCGGGCGCGCAGACGCTCGCCTCCGGTGCGACCGCGCTCGTCGGCGACGACGGCAGCGGACTGACGGCGCTCGCCGCCGGTGCCGCCACGGTCTCGGGCGGAGCCGCCGACCTCGCGACCGGCACCGCCGCTCTGTCCACCGGGGCGACCTCCGCCGCAGACGGCGCCCAGAAGCTGCAGACCGGTGCGCAGGCCCTCGCCCAGGGAGCTGCGACCCTCGACGGCGGAGCCGCGCAGGTCGCCGGCGGAGTGGACACCCTCTCCGGCGCGGTCGGCCCGCTCACCAGCGGCATCGCCTCCGCGGCCGCCGGCGCCTCCGACCTCGCCTCCGGGACGGCCGCCCTCGCGACGGGCGCCTCGGACCTCGCGGACGGCGCCGAGACCGCCGCGACCGGCTCGGCCGACGCGGCCACCGGTTCGCAGGACCTCGCCGACGGGATCGACTCGCTCGCCTCGGGATCGCGCACCCTCGACACGAAGCTCTCGGACGGCGCGGACGACGTGCCCACCTACACCGGCGAGCAGGCTCAGGAGCTCAGCACCGTCGCGGCCGCCCCGGTCGGGATCGACGCCGAGCGGATGAACCGCGTGCCGTCCTACGGCTACGGCCTCGCCCCCTACTTCATGGCGCTCGCGCTCTGGGTCGGCGCGCTCGCCTTCTATCTGATGAGCGCCCCGCTCAGCTCCCGCCTCCTCGCCGCGCGCCGTCCCGCCTGGGTCATCGCACTGCGCAGCTACCTGCCCGGCGCGCTGATGGCGGTCGCCCAGGGCGTCCTGGCCGCGCTCGTCATCCGCTTCGGAGTGGGCGTCGAGGCGTCGAACCTGCCCGGGCTGATCGGGATCGCCGTGCTCACGAGCCTCACCTTCGTGGCGATCAACCAGGCGCTTATCGCGCTGCTGGACGCCCCGGGCCGGTTCCTGGCGCTGCTGATGATCGTGCTGCAGCTGTCCTCGGCCGGAGGCACCTACCCGGTCGAGACCGCTCCCGCCTTCTTCCAGGCGATCCACGAAGTGCTGCCGCTGACCTGGACGGTGGAGGCGTTCCGCTCGCTGATCGCCGGCGGCAGCATCGGAGTCGCGCACGCGGTCCTGGTGCTCGTGCTCTGGCTGGTCGGGGCGCTCGCCGTGACCGTGCTGGCCGCCGCCCGCCGCCGCCGCGGCCTCGTGCCCGCCCTCCGCGACCCGGAGCCCCTCCTCGAGTCGGCCTGACCCGAGCCGGGCGGGCCCGTCCGTCCGTCCGCGCCTGCTGCCCCTTCTCGCGGCGGCCCCGCCCGGACACCTTCGCCCCCCCCGAGACCGCAGTAGTCGTCGCTGTCGAGCTCGAGTGCGACAACTCCTGCGCTCTCGCGGCGCGTCCCTACCGCCGAAGCGCCGATCCCCGCGACCTCCACCCGCAACGCAGAGGACGCGGACCGGGAAACGCGTGCCAGCGTTTCCCGGCAGTCCGACGCACCCCGCTCTGCGGAACGCACCATCTCGTGGAGCCGACCGCGCGCGGGGATGCGGCCCGCCGCATCCCCGCCGGACCACACAGCCCGCGGCCGTTCGGCCCACGGCGAACGCGTGGGCGGCGCTCAGAGTGCGGGAGGTAGCCTGGCAGGCACAATCTCCTCGTCAGAAAGGCGCCGGGTGTCGCACCCGCAACAAGCATGAACGTGAAGCGCATCTTCCGGGGTCCCATCCTCTACGTCGTCCTGGCGATCGTCGCGGTGTGGATCGGCTCCTCGCTGATCACCATGTCCGGCTTCCGGCCGGTCACGACGCAGGAGGGTCTCGACCTCCTGAAGGACGGCAAGGTCGACTCGGCGAAGATCGTGGACGGCGAGCAGCGCGTCGATCTCACGCTCAAGCAGGCCGACGGAGACAACGGCACGCAGGTGCAGTTCTACTACGTGGCCCCTCGCGGCGCGGAGGTCGTCGACGCGGTGTCCGCGGCCGATCTCGGCAGCACCGGCTACAACGACGAGGTCCCGCAGACCAACTGGTTCCTCTCGGCTCTCGGCTTCCTGCTCCCCATCCTGCTGATCGGCGCGTTCTTCTGGCTGATGCTCTCGGGCATGCAGGGCGGCGGCAACCGCGTCATGCAGTTCGGCAAGTCGAAGGCGAAGCTCGTCTCGAAGGAGTCGCCCAAGGTCACGTTCGGCGATGTCGCCGGCGCCGACGAGGCGATCGAGGAGCTGCACGAGATCAAGGAGTTCCTCAAGGAGCCCGCGAAGTTCCAGGCCGTCGGCGCCCGCATCCCGAAGGGCGTCCTGCTCTACGGCCCTCCCGGCACCGGCAAGACCCTGCTGGCGCGCGCGGTCGCGGGCGAGGCGGGCGTCCCCTTCTACTCCATCTCCGGATCGGACTTCGTCGAGATGTTCGTCGGCGTCGGCGCGAGCCGTGTCCGCGACCTGTTCCAGCAGGCGAAGGAGAACTCGCCGGCCATCATCTTCGTCGATGAGATCGACGCCGTCGGCCGCCACCGCGGCGCCGGCATGGGCGGCGGTCACGACGAGCGCGAGCAGACCCTCAACCAGCTGCTGGTCGAGATGGACGGCTTCGACGTCAAGACGAACGTCATCCTGATCGCGGCGACGAACCGCCCCGACATCCTCGACCCCGCGCTGCTGCGTCCGGGCCGCTTCGACCGCCAGATCGGCGTCGACGCCCCCGACCTGCTCGGCCGCAAGCGGATCCTCGAGGTCCACGGCCGCGGCAAGCCGCTCGCCGGGGGAGTCGACCTCGAGGTCGTCGCCCGCAAGACCCCGGGCTTCACCGGCGCCGACCTGGCCAACGTCCTCAACGAGGCCGCGCTGCTCACAGCCCGCTCCAACGCGCAGCTGATCGACAACCGTGCGCTCGACGAGGCGATCGACCGCGTCATCGCGGGGCCGCAGCGCCGCACGCGGGTCATGCGCGACAAGGAGAAGCTGATCACCGCCTACCACGAGGGCGGACACGCTCTGGCGGCGGCGGCGATGCGCCACACCGACCCCGTGACCAAGGTCACGATCCTTCCGCGCGGTCGCGCCCTCGGCTACACGATGGTGCTCCCGCTGGAGGACAAGTACTCCACGACCCGCAACGAGCTCCTCGACCAGCTCACGTACGCGATGGGCGGTCGCGTCGCGGAGGAGATCGTCTTCCACGACCCCACCACCGGAGCGTCGAACGACATCGAGAAGGCGACCTCCATCGCCCGCAAGATGGTCACCGACTACGGCATGTCCGCGAACGTCGGAGCGGTCAAGCTCGGCCAGTCGTCGGGCGAGATGTTCCTCGGCCGCGACATGGGCCACCAGCGCGACTACTCCGAGCAGATCGCCGAGACGGTCGACGCCGAGACGCGCCAGCTCATCGAGCAGGCGCACGACGAGGCGTGGCAGGTCATCAACGACAACCGCGACATCCTCGACCGCCTCGCGATGGAGCTGCTCGAGAAGGAGACGCTCGACCACGACCAGCTGGCCGAGATCTTCAAGGACGTCCGCCGCATCGACGAGCGCCCGCAGTGGCTCTCGAGCGACAAGCGCCCCCTGTCCGACCTGCCGCCCATCGCGGTCCCGGTCGCCAAGGCGCCGATCGACTCGGGTGCGACCGACGGGGGAGTCTCCTCCGCCGGTGCGGACGAGGTCGCGCCGAAGCGTCCGCCGCTGATCAACCCGCGCCCCGCGACGGCGTAGCGCGCGCGTGCCCGTCGACAAGGCGCGCATCGAGGCGGCCGTCGCCGAGATCCTCGCGGCCATCGGGGACGATCCGGGCCGCGAGGGACTCCTCGACACGCCGCGGCGGTTCGCCGAGGCGTACGAGGAGTTCTTCGGCGGTTTCGACGACGACGCCGCGGCCCAGCTGACCGAGACGTTCGCGGTTGTCGAGGGCGGCCAGGAGGCGCCGCTCGACCAGACGGTGATCGTGCGCGACCTCGCATTCCGCTCCGTCTGCGAGCATCACCTCCTGCCGTTCCTCGGCGTCGCGCACATCGCCTACCGGCCGCGCGATCGGGTCGTCGGCCTCGGCCGGCTGCCGCGCGTGGTCGAGACGGTCGCGTCGCGACCGCAGATCCAGGAGCGGATGACCGAGCAGATCGCCGACGCGCTCGAGCAGGGCCTCGCTCCCGAGGGAGTGCTCGTCGTGGTCGACGCCGAGCACGGCTGCGTGCGGATGCGCGGGCCGCGCCAGACCGCGAGCTCGACCGTGACGGTCGCCGCCCGCGGCTCCCTCGCCGACCCGGCCGCCCGCGCCGAGATCATCGCGCTGATCGGCGCCGCGCGGGGGGAGTGACGTGGCCACCACCGTCGCCGACCTCACGCCGACCGGCCGCGCCGCGCTCCTCGGGATCCTCAACGTCACTCCGGACTCGTTCAGCGACGGCGGACGCTGGCTGTCCGTCGACGACGCCGTCCGCCACGGCCTCGACCTGACCCGGCCCGCCGGGGACGGACCCGCCGCGTTCGGCGCGGACCTGGTCGACGTCGGCGGCGAGAGCACCCGCCCCGGTGCGGCGCGCGTCGACTCCGCCGCCGAGCAGGGCCGCGTGCTGCCCGTCGTCCGCGCCCTCGCCGCGGAGGGGGTGCGCGTCAGCATCGACACGATGAGCGCCGCCACAGCGGAGGCCGCTCTGGACGCGGGCGCCGTCGTCGTCAACGACGTCTCCGGCGGCCTCGCCGATCCGCGGATGCTCCCGCTCGTCGCCGAGCGCGGCGCCGTCTACATCGCGATGCACTGGCGCGGGCACAGCGCGGGCATGACCGCTCTCGCGTCCTACGGCGACGTGGTGGCGGACGTCCGCGGCGAGCTCGAGCGCCGCGTCGACGCCGCCCGTGAGGCCGGGATCCGGGACGACCGCCTCCTGCTCGACCCCGGCCTCGGCTTCGCGAAGGTCGGCGCGCACGACTGGGCGCTGCTGGCCGGGCTCGACGCGATCGTCTCGCTGGGCTTCCCGGTCCTGGTCGGCCACTCGCGCAAGCGGTTCCTCGCTCCGTTCGCCCCCGCCGGCGCCCCGGCCGCCGAGCGCGACGAGGTCTCCGCCATGCTGAGCCTCGTCGCCGCCGGGCACGGCGCCTGGGGCGTCCGGGTCCACGACGTCCGCTCGTCCGCCCGCGCCCTGGCCCTCGCCGCCCGACTCCAGGAGGAGACCCCGTGACCGCGATCGACCCCGCCGCCCTCGCCGTGCGCGACTCCATCACCCTCACCGGGCTGCGCGTGCGCGCGCACCACGGCGTCTTCGACTTCGAGCGCGAGAACGGCCAGGACTTCGTGATCGACGCGACGGTGTGGCTCGACACCGCGCCGGCGGCCGAGGGCGACGCGCTGGCCGAGACGGTGCACTACGGCGAGCTCGCGATCGCCCTGGCCGACGCGGTGACCCGCGACCCGGTCGACCTCATCGAGACCCTGGCCGAGCGCCTCGCCCGGGTGGCCCTGGGCTTCGCCGCCGCCGACGTCGTCCGCATCACCGTCCACAAGCCGGACGCGCCGATCCCGCTGCCCTTCGAGGACGTCGCCGTGCAGATCACGAGGACCCGCTCGTGAGGCCGCGGCAGGAGCGCGTCCGCCCGGTGCGCCACGTCGTGCTCGCGCTCGGCAGCAACCTCGGCGACCGCCTCGCGCACCTCGAGGAGGCGCTGCGGGCCCTCGCCACGACGCCGGGCCTGCGCATCGAAGCGGTGTCCAAGGTCGTCGAGTCGCCCGCGTGGAAGCCCGAGGGCGTCGACGAGGACGCGCCCGGGTACCTCAACGCGGTCGTGACCGGCTCGACCGTCCTCGAGCCCGACGACCTGCTCGCGGCGACGGCGGCGATCGAATCGGCCGGCGGCCGGATCCGCGGCGAGGGCGAGGAGCGCTGGGGCGACCGGACCCTCGACATCGACGTGATCGCGGTCGGCGGCGTGCTCCGCGACGACCCGCACCTGACCCTCCCGCACCCGCGGGCGGCCGAGCGGGCCTTCGTGCTCGAGCCCTGGCTCGACGCCGAGCCGGCGGCGGTCCTTCCCGGAGCCGGACCCGTGGCCGAGCTGCGCGCACGGGCGACCGACCGCGTGACCGACCACCCGGCCGGGCTGACCTGGCCGGGGCGCGACTCCGCCCGCGGCAGCACCGCCGACCCCGAGAGCAGGACCCCGTGAGGCGCACCCGCATCAGCACCCTGCTCGGACTCGGCCTCGCCGGGGCCGTCGCGGGGTTCCTCCTCGACCTCGCGATCGCCGCCGCCGGCCGCCCCGTGCTCATCCCGCCGCTGACGGTTCCGCTGACCCTGATGGTGGTCGCCGCCCTCGTGCTCGGCTTCGCCGTCCCGATCCACCGCGCCACGAAGGGCACGCTGCGCCGGCCCATCGATCCGTTCCGGGCGATGCGCGTCGTGGTGCTGGCGAAGGCGTCCAGCCACGTCGGTGCTCTGCTGCTCGGAGCCTCCGGCGGCATCCTGGTGTACCTGCTGAGCCGTGCGATCCCTTCGCTAGGCTCCGTGTGGCAGGACGTCGCGACCATCGTGGGTGCGCTCGTCCTGCTGGTGGCCGGCCTGGTCGCCGAGCACCTGTGCACCATCCCGCCGAGCGACGACGACGACACCGCCGTCGGCGAGGTGAACCACGCCTGACGCCGACGCCCGGACCGCCGCGGGCAGTGAGGACGACGCCATGCCCGCCGAGCCCGAGGGCGCGTCGCCGACGACCCGCCGCGACGCGAGGGGACGCCGGCGGGACCGTCTCGACATCACGGGGGAGTGGCGCCGCGTCTCGCCCCGGTACGTCGCGGTCGAGATCGTGTCGGCCGTCGTGTCGAGCGTGCTGCTGCTCGCCGTGCCCGTGGTGCTGATGCTGATCGGCCTGCCGTGGGGCTGGATCCCGCTGGCCGCCGCGGCCGCCCTCGCGGTGACCCTCCTGATCGTGGCCCCGCGCCGTGCGCGCGCCTACGGCTACCTCCTGCGCCAGGACGACCTGCTCTTCCGCCGCGGCATCATGTTCCAGCGCTTCGTGTCGGTGCCGTACGGGCGGATGCAGCTCATCGACGTCAACCGCGGGCCGCTCGCCCGGGCGCTCGGCCTCGCCGACCTCCGCTTCGTCACCGCCGCCGCGGCGACCGGCGTCAGCATCCCGGGCCTGGCCGAGCAGGACGCGGAGGAGCTCCGCGACCGCCTGGTCGAGCTCGCCGAGTCGCGCCGGGCCGGCCTGTGACCGAGCTCCGCGCCGTCGAGACGGACCTCGCCGACGGGGAGTGGCACCGCCTCCATCCCGCGACCCCGGTCCTCAAGGGCGGGATCGGCCTGCTGGTCGTCCTCGGCATCGTGATCACGAACCTCCGCGAGCGCCTGGTCGAGCTGTTCCTGCCCGGGCCGGAGGGCTTCGAGAGCGGCGATCCGGTCGATGAGCTGCTGCGCCGCGGCCTCGTCGGCTGGGCGCTGCTGGCGGTCGCGGTGGGCCTGGCGGTCGCCGTCTTCGCGTTCTGGCTGTCCTGGCGCATGCACACCTTCCGCATCACCGACGAGGTCGTCGAGGTGCGCTCCGGCGTGCTCTTCCGGACCAACCGGCGGGCGCGGCTGGACCGCATCCAGGGCATCGCGGTGCAGCGTCCGCTGTTCGCCCGGCTGTTCGGGGCCGCGAAGCTCGAGGTGAGCGTGGCCGGGCAGGACGCGAACGTCCAGCTGTCGTACCTCGGCTCGCGGCTGGTGGACGCCCTGCGCCGCGACATCCTGCGGCTCGCCTCCGGGGTGCGCGAGCGGGAGGCGACGGTCGACGGTGCGGCTCCGGCGGGCGGGTTCCTGGCGCGCCGGCTGGAGGAGTTCGGTGAGCCTCAGGACGAGACGCCGCCCGAGTCGGTCGTCTCGATCCCGCCGGGCCGACTCCTCGGCTCGCTCGTCTTCAGCGGCTTCACGCTGTTCCTGGCCGCCTCGGTCGTCGCCGTGGTGTTCGTCGCCGTCTACGGCTCGCCCTACGTGCTCTTCGCGATCCTGCCGGGCCTGATCGGCTCGGGCAGCTACTACGTCCGCCAGTTCGTGCGCTCGCTCCGGTACTCGATCGCCGCGACGCCCGACGGCGTGCGGGTCGGCTACGGCGTGCTCTCGACCAGCAGCGACACGATCCCGCCCGGCCGGATCCACGCCGTCGAGATCACTCAGCCGCTGCTCTGGCGCCCCTTCGGCTGGTGGCAGGTGCGGATCGACCGCGCCGGCCACGCGGCCTCCCGCGGGGCGAACGGCGAGCCGAACACCACGATCCTGCCCGTCGGCGACCTCGCCGCGGTCGAGCGCGTCCTCGCCCTCCTGCTGCCCGGACCGGCTGAGGGAGCGGAGTCGACGCCCGTCGGAGACGCACTCCGGCACCGCGACGCGGCCGGCTTCACCCGGGCGCCGCGCTCGGCGGTGTGGCTCCGCCCCTTCTCGTTCCGGAGGACCGGGTACCGGCTGACGGACGAGGTCGCGATCCTGCGCAGCGGAGCGGTCTGGCGGCGGGTCGCCGTGGTGCCCCTGGCGCGGATGCAGAGCGTCGGGGTCCAGCAGGGACCGCTCCAGCGCCTGCTCGGGCTGGCCTCGGCGCGCGTGCACACGGTGGCCGGCCCCGTCACTCCGCTCGTGCCGGTGATGAGCGCAGCCGACGGACTCGCCTTCTTCGAGAGCCTCGCGACGGCCGGAGTGCGGGCCGCCGACCGCGACGCGAGCCACCAGTGGGGGCGGCGGGCGGCCGCACCCGCCCTGCCCGACTGGCCCGCTCCGGAGGGGGAACCGCATGCCTGAGACCCGCCGCGACGGACGCCTGGGCGTCGGCGTGATCGGTGCCGGACGCGTGGGCCCGGTGCTCGGTGCCGCGCTCGCCGGGGCCGGCCACGCCGTGATCGGGATCGCCACCACCAGCGAGAGCGGCCGCGAGCGCGCCGACGCGCTGCTCCCCGGAGTCCCCGTGCTCGCGATCCCCGAGCTCGTCGAGCGCAGCGAGCTGGTGATCGTCGCCGTCCCCGGGAGCGAGATCGCCGCCCTGGTCGCGGGGCTCGCCGCGACCGGAGCGTGGCAGCCCGGCCAGCTGGTGCTGCACACGGCGCCTGAGCACGGCTACGGGGTGCTCGCTCCGGCGCTCGCCTCCGGGGTCATCCCCCTGGCAGTCCACCCGGCGATGGCCTTCAGCGGCACCAGCCTCGACCTGGCGCGCCTCGCCGAGACCTACTTCGCCGTGTCGGCACCGGGCCCGGTGCTGCCGATCGCGCAGGCGCTGGTGGTCGAGATGGGCGGGGAGCCGGTGACCGTGGCGGAGTCCGACCGCGCCGCCTACGCGGAGGCCGTCTCGACCGCCACGACCTTCTCGACCGCGATCGTCGACCAGGCGGCGGGACTGCTGGCGGGCATCGGCGTCGAGAAGCCGGGCTTCTTCCTCTCCAGCCTCGTCCGCTCCTCCGTCGACGACGCCCTGCGCCGCGCGGCGGGCTGACGCGCGGCGCCGCTCGTGACGCCGCTCCCCGGGTGGGACGCCGCTCGGGAGGCGGTGCCTCGCGGAGGAGCACGGCGTCCCGGTGCCGAGGGCCCCGGCGGCCGCGGGACCGCCGGTAGCATCGTCGGGTGATCAGCACCGTCCACCGCATCGGCGACCTCCGCGAGCGGCTGCAGGAGGCGCGGCGGGCCGGTCGGCGCATCGCGCTCGTGCCGACGATGGGCGCCCTGCACGCCGGGCACCTCGCCCTCGTCGAGCGGGCGCGCGAGCTGGCCGACGTCGTCGTCGTGTCGGTGTTCGTGAATCCGCTGCAGTTCGGTCCGACCGAGGACCTGGACCGCTACCCGCGCGACCTCGAGGGCGACACCGCCCTGCTCGACGCGGCCGGGGCCGACCTCCTCTTCGCTCCGGGAGTCGCCGAGATGTACCCCGACGGGCCGTCCTCCACGAGGGTCGTCGCGGGCGAGGTCGGCGGCCTCTACGAGGGGCGCGCGCGGCCGGGCCACTTCGACGGGATGCTCACCGTCGTCGCCAAGCTCCTGAGCATCGCCCAGCCGGACGTCGCGGTCTTCGGGCAGAAGGACGCGCAGCAGCTGTTCCTCGTGAGCCGCATGGTCCGCGACCTCGACCTGCCCGTGGAGATCGAGGGCGTCGGCATCGTGCGGGAGGAGGACGGGCTCGCCCGCTCCAGCCGCAACCGCTACCTCGACGAGGAGCAGCGCCGCGCGGGCCTCGTGCTGCCGCGCCTCCTCGCGGCCGCCGCGGAAGCCGCGGACCGCGGTGCCGCCGCGGCGATCGAGGCCGCCGAGGCCGTCGCGCACGCCGAGCCGCTCGTTAAGCTGGACTACCTCGTCGTCGTGGATCCCGCGACGCTCCTCCCGGTCGACGCCGACCACCGCGGCCCGGCACTCGTGCTCGTCGCCGCGATCGTCGGCACCACCCGCCTCCTCGACAACGCCCCGATCCTGCTCGCCTGATCGCGGCCGTCCGCCCCGAACCGAAAGCACCGCGACCCCTCATGGCCGACACCCCCGACGTCCCCGAGACCACGACCCCCGCCGCCGAGCAGTCCGACTCCGAGCAGGCCGCCGCCGAGCGGGCCGCGCAGCAGGAGGCCTCCGAGCAGAAGGCCGTCCGCCTCGCCAAGCGCGAGCGCCTGCTCGAGCTCGCGGGCGACGACCTCGGCGCCGGCGCCTACCCCGTCGCGGTCGGAGTCACCGACACCATCGCGGCCGTCCGGGCGCGCCACGAGGGCATCGAGCCGGACGTGAAGACCGGCGAGCGCGTCGGCCTCGCGGGCCGCGTGGTGTTCCAGCGCAACACGGGCAAGCTCTGCTTCGCGACCCTGCAGGCCGGCGACGGCGAGCGGATCCAGGCCATGGTCTCGCTCGGCGACGTGGGCGAGGAGTCGCTCGCGGCGTGGAAGGAGCTCGTCGACCTGGGCGACCACCTCTTCGTCGAGGGCGAGGTCGTCTCGAGCAAGCGCGGCGAGCTGAGCGTGTGGGTGTCGGAGTGGACGATCGCCGCGAAGTCGATCCTGCCGCTGCCGAACCTGCACAACGAGCTCGGCGACGAGACCCGGATGCGCCAGCGCTACCTCGACCTGATCGTGCGCCCCCAGGCCCGCGAGACGGTCGTCACCCGCGCCCGCGTGAACGCCTCCCTCCGCGACACCTTCGCCTCGCACGAGTTCCTCGAGGTCGAGACCCCGATGCTGCAGGTGATGCACGGCGGCGCATCCGCCCGCCCCTTCGCCACGCACTCGAACGCGTTCGACACCGAGCTGTACCTGCGCATCGCGCCCGAGCTCTACCTCAAGCGGGCGGTCGTCGGCGGCATCGACCGGGTCTTCGAGATCAACCGCAACTTCCGCAACGAGGGCGCGGACTCCACGCACTCGCCCGAGTTCGCGATGCTCGAGGCCTACCAGGCGTACGGCGACTACAACTCGATCGCCGACCTGACCCAGGAGCTGATCCAGAACGCGGCCCAGGCCGTCGCGGGCTCGCACGTGGTCACTTGGGCCGACGGCACCGAGTTCGACCTCGGCGGCCGGTGGGACCGCATCTCGATGTACGAGAGCCTGTCGCTCGCGGCAGGCATCGCGATCACGCCGGAGACGGAGCTCGCCGAGCTCGAGACCCTCGCCGCGCGCGAGGGCGTCGAGGTGCACGTCCCCACGCACGGCAAGTACGTCGAGGAGCTGTGGGAGCACTTCGTGAAGGGCGGCCTGACGCGTCCGACCTTCGTGATGGACTTCCCCGTCGACACCTCGCCGCTCGTGCGCGCGCACCGCAGCATCCCGGGCGTCGTCGAGAAGTGGGACCTCTACGTCCGCGGCTTCGAGCTGGCCACCGGCTACTCCGAGCTGATCGACCCGGTCGTGCAGCGCGAGCGCTTCGTCGAGCAGGCCCGCCAGGCCGCCGCCGGCGACGACGAGGCGATGCGCCTGGACGAGGACTTCCTCCGCGCCCTCGAGCACGGCATGCCCCCCACCGGCGGCATGGGCATGGGCATCGACCGCCTCCTGATGGCGATCACCGGCCTCGGGATCCGCGAGACGATCCTCTTCCCGCTCGTCAAGTAGGGTCGCAGGAGCCGAGGGGGAGACATGGTCAGGGCATCGAGCATCGTCGCGGCCGTCGCGGCGGGCGTCCTCACGATCGCGCAGTTCGGAGTGGGGACCGCGGTCGCCGCGAGCGTCCTCACCTCCTCCGGCGACGTCGGCACCGCGCTGGCCGACCGGCGGGCGGCCGAGGCGTTCACGCCCGACCCCACGATCGCCGGCTTCGCGGAGCGGACCGCCATGTCCGACCGCGGCCGCGCCCTCTACTACGCGTCGAGCCCGTCGGTCGAGCCGACCGCCGGCTTCAACGACCTCTGCGGCTACGGCGCCTCCGACGACATCGTCCTCGGCTGCTACACCGGCACCAGCATCTACATCTCGGACGTCGCCAACCCCGACCTCGACGGGATCCGCGACGTGACGGCGGCCCACGAGATGCTGCACGCCGCGTGGGTGCGGCTCGACGCGGAGGAGCAGGCCGAGCTGGGCGACGAGCTCGAGGCCGCGTACGAGACCCTCCCGCAGGACGGCACGATCGCCGAGCGCCTCGAGCTGTACCGCACCGGCGGCCTCGGCGAGCGCGTCAACGAGCTGCACTCGATCCTGGGGACCGAGGTGGCCGACCTGCCGCCGGCGCTCGAGGCGCACTACGCCGAGTTCTTCGACGACCGCTCGGTCGTCGTGGGCCTGAACGCCCGCTACGAGGCGGTCTTCACCGATCTCGAGAACCGCATCGAGGACCTGGTCTCCCGGATCGAGACGATGTACGCCGACCTCACGGCGCGGGTCGACGCGAACAACGCCGAGTACGACGCGCTCAACGTCGAGATCGACGACTTCAACTCGCGCGCCGACAGCGGCGACTTCGGATCGACGGCCGAGTTCGAGACGGAGCGCGCCGATCTGCTCGCCCGCAGCCAGGCCGTCGACGCCACCCGGGCCGCCATCGACGCGGACATCGCCGTGTACGACGGCCTGCGCTCGGAGCTGGAGGGCCTCAACTCCGATGCCGCGGCGTTGAACAAGTCGGTCGAGAGCCAGTAGCGCCCAGCGCCCGCGAAGGCCGCTGGGCGCACGGGCCTCCGGGCTCACGGCTCCCGCGCCGGTGCCGCGGGTAGGATCGCCGCATGGACTGGGAGCTGTGGAACCAGGGGCTGTGGGCCCTCGTGCCGACGATCACGGTCGGAGCCATCTTCTGGTTCGTGATGCGCGCCCTCATCCGCTCGGACCGCAACGAGCGCCGCGCGTACGACCGCATCGAGGCCCGCGAGCGCGAGCGCCGCGGCCTGCCTCCCCGCGACGCCTCCTGACCACCGCCGCCTCGCGAGTGCCTCCCGCGCCCGCTGATCGGCTCCGCACGACGAACGAGGAGGCGCGGTGCCCGCACCCGACTGGGCCGTGATCCTCCCGATCGCGGCCGTCGTCGTCGAGCTCGTGGTCCGCGTGATCGCCGTGATCGTCGTGCCGCGGAACCGTCGTCCGACCACCGGCCTCGCCTGGCTGATGGCGATCTTCCTGATCCCGTACGTCGGCATCCTGCTGTTCCTCTTCATCGGGAGCTACCGGCTGCCGCGCAAGCGCCGCCGGAAGCAGCAGGAGATCAACCGGTTCATCCTGGAGTCGACCGACGGCATCGACCGCGTCGCCCGGGAGCACCCGTGGCCGCAGTGGCTGGAGTCGGTGGTCACCCTCAACCGCAACCTCGGCGCGATGCCGCTGGTCGGCGGGAACGATGCGCGCCTCCAGGGCGACTACGAGCAGACCATCCGCGCGATGGCCGCCGAGATCGACCGCGCCCGCCGGTACGTGCACTGCGAGTTCTACATCCTCGCCGCCGACTCGACCACCGCGCCCTTCTTCGACGCGCTCGACCGCGCGGTGGCGCGCGGGGTGCGGGTGCGGATCCTCCTCGACCACATCGCGTCGATCCGCGTGCCCGGCTACTACAGCGGCACCCACCGCCGGCTGCGCGCCCTCGAGCGGGCGGGCGCCTCGTGGTCGTACATGCTCCCCGTGCGGCCGTGGCGCGGGCAGTACCAGCGGCCGGACCTGCGCAACCACCGCAAGCTGCTGATCGTCGACGGCAACGCGGCCTTCATGGGCTCGCAGAACGTCGTCGACTCCAGCTACAACAAGCGCGGCAACATCCGCCGCGGCCTGCACTGGCACGACCTGATGGTGCGCCTCGAGGGGCCGGTGGTGCAGGGCATCAACGCCATCTTCATCACCGACTGGTACAGCGAGACCGACGAGCTGCTCCTGCGGGAGTCGGAGCCGATGGAGGCGCTGCAGCAGCGCGACACCATCGACTGCCAGGTGGTGCCGAGCGGCCCGGGGTTCGAGGGCGAGAACAACCTGCGCCTGTTCCTGACGCTGCTCTACTCGGCGCAGAAGTCGATCATCATCACCAGCCCGTACTTCGTGCCCGACGAGGCGATGCTCTACGCGATCACGACGGCGACCCGGCGGGGCGTGCACGTGGAGCTCTTCGTCTCCGAGATCGGCGACCAGGCCGTGGTCTACCACGCCCAGCGCTCGTACTACGAGACGCTGCTGACCGCGGGCGTGCGCATCTGGATGTACCGCAAGCCGACCATCCTGCACGCGAAGCACTTCACGATCGACGACGACGTCGCCGTGATCGGCTCGAGCAACATGGACATGCGCTCCTTCACGCTCAACCTCGAGGTCTCGCTGATGGTGCGCGGCTCGGAGTTCGTCGAGGACCTGCGCCAGGTGCAGCAGGACTACCGCGAGCACTCCCGCGAGCTGACCCTCCGCGAGTGGCGGCAGCAGCCGCTCCGCTCGACCCTGCTCGACAACCTGGCGCGGCTCACCTCGGCGCTGCAGTAGCGCGGCTCCCGTCCGCCCGCAGGCGGAGGATGCGCGGCCCCGGCTCGTCGCGCAAGGCCCTGTGCGGGCCGCCGCGCCCCGCGTAGCGTCGGAGCGTCCTCAGCACCATCCGGTTCCGCCTGCCCGGCGCCGGGTTCGAGAAGGGAACGGACATGACGGCATCCCGTACGACGCGCATCCTCATCCTCGGCGGCGGCTACGTCGGCCTGTACACGGCCTGGGGCCTCGAGAAGAGACGGGGGGAGGCGCCGATCGACGTCACCGTCGTCGAGCCGAACCCCTACATGACCTACCAGCCGCTGCTGCCCGAGGTCGCCGGCGGGCACGTCCAGCCGCGCCACGTCACGGTGCCGCTGGTCTCCGCGCTCAAGCGCACCCGCGTGATCCGCGGCGCGATCACCGGCGTGAGCCTCGCCGAGCGCAGCGCCACCGTCGCCGCGATGGACGGCTCCACCCGCACGATCGAGTTCGACCAGGTCGTCTTCGCGCTCGGAGCCGTCACCCGCACGTTCCCCACGCCGGGCCTCGCCGAGCACGGCATCGGCTTCAAGACGGTGGAGGAGGCGGCGCACCTGCGCGACCGCGTCATCGAGAACATCGCGAAGGCGGCGCTCACCACCGATCCCGCCGAGCGCCGGCGCCTGCTCACCTTCGTCTTCGTCGGCGGCGGCTACACCGGCGTCGAGGCGCTGAGCGAGCTGCTCGACCTCAGCCGCAAGACCCTCGCCGCACAGCCCTCCCTCTCGATGGGCGACGTGACCTGGCACCTCGTCGAGGCGCTGGACCGGGTCGCCCCCGAGGTCGGTCCCGAGCTCTCGAGGTGGACGCTCGACCACCTCCGCTCGCGCGGCGTGCACGTGCACCTGAAGACGACGATGCCCTCCTGCGAGGACGGCGTCGTGGAGCTCTCCTCGGGCGAGCGCATCCCGACGGCCACGATCGTGTGGACCGCCGGCGTGAAGCCGAACCCGATCCTCGACGCGACCGACGCGCCCCGCGGGCCGAAGGGCCACGTCATGGCGGATGCGCGCCTGCGGGTCATCCGCGAGGACGGCGAGCCGGTGGGCGGCGCCTGGGCGGCCGGCGACGGCGCGCAGGTGCCGGACCTCACCAGCGAGAAGCAGCCCGCGTACTACCCGCCGAACGCGCAGAACGCGGTTCGGCAGGCCAAGCTCCTGGCGCGCAACATCATCGCCGACCTCACCGGAGGCACCGTGGAGGAGTACCGCCACGCCTCCGTCGGGACCGTCGCCGAGTACGGCATCGGCAAGGGCGCGGGCCTGATCAAGGGCGTGAAGCTGCGCGGCCTCCCCGCCTGGCTCGCCCACCGCGCCTACCACGGAGCGGCGATGCCGACCCTGGACCGCAAGTGGCGGATCATCACGGGCTGGCTCGTCGACGCCGTCACTCCGCGCGACCTCTCGCCGATGAGCGCGCTGCAGGACCCGCGCCGCGCCTTCCGCGAGACGGCCGAGGCCACCGATCGCGAGGCCGCGGCGAAGGCCGCCGCGAAGAAGGAGTCGGACGCGTCCTGACGCGCCGGTGAGAGCGCGGGAGTCGCGGTGGTCGAGCGGGATCATCGCGACTCCCGCGCTCCCGAGTCGTGGGCCCCGCCTCGGAGCGCCTCGGCCTGACGGTCTCGGCTCAGGCCCGGCGGCGCGGCTTGAGGCGCACGGTCGGCAGCACGGGCGCGGGGAGCGCGCGTCCGCCGTACCCGTCGACGGTGCCGAACGGTCCCGCGGGATCCGCCCCGGCGATCACGTCGGACTGCCAGCGCTCGCGGGCGGACGCCACGTCGTCGTGGCTGCGGCCGACGAAGTTCCACCACATCACCAGCTCCTCGGCGAACGGCTCGCCGCCGAGCAGCACCACGCGGGCTCCAGCGTCCCCGGCGGCCAGCACCAGGTGCGAGCGGCCGGGCGTTAGGTAGGCGAGGTCCGAGCGCGGGACGTCCGCACCCTCGACCGCCACGGGGCCGGCGTCGACGAGCACGCCGTACTCCCACGACTCCTCGACCGGCAGCTCGACCCGGGCACCCGGCTCGAGGTCGATCTGGGCGGCGACCAGCGGAGTGAAGGTGCTCGCGGGCACCGACGCGCCCAGCATCCCTCCGACGAAGACGCGCACCAGCGCGCCGGGCAGCTCCACCGGCACGCCGCGGTGGTGCTCGAAGAACGGATCGACGAGCCGCGCCTCCTCGGGCAGCGCGACCCAGAGCTGCACCCCGTGCAGAACGGGCGCGCCCCCGGTCGAGACCTCCGAGTGCGAGATGCCGCGTCCGGCCGTCATCAGGTTGAGCTCGCCCGGGCGCACCACGGCGAGGCTGCCGACGCTGTCGCGGTGCTCGATCTCGCCCTCGAAGAGCCAGCTCACGGTCTGCAGGCCGGTGTGCGGGTGCGGCGGGACGTCCATCCCGGCCTCCTCGCCGAGCCGCACCGGGCCGTAGTGGTCGGCGAAGCACCATGCGCCGATCGTCGAGCGCGAGCGCTGGGGGAGGGTGCGGCGCACCTCGATCGCACGCGGACCGCCGAGCGGGACGAGCCGTGCCTCCAGGATCTCGACCGCGCCGGGCTCGCGAGGGACCGGCTCCGCGGCGACGGGGAGCTCGTCGGGATGCTCCTCCAGGTTGCTCATGCGGGAAGTGTATGCCTTCGCATGGACCGGTGGACGGGACCGCCGCCCGCACCCCTCCCGGATCGCGTGCACGCCCAGGGCGAACAGGCCTGCTCACCGGGGGGAGCGCTGGTTACAGTCGACGTATCGGAGCCCACCCCTGCGGGTTCTGTAGGGAGTGACAGCATGTTCGAGAGATTCACCGATCGCGCGCGGCGCGTCGTCGTCCTGGCCCAGGAAGAGGCCAAGATGCTCAATCACAACTACATCGGCACGGAGCACATCCTGCTCGGCCTGATCCACGAGGGCGAGGGAGTGGCCGCCAAGGCGCTCGAGTCCCTCGGGATCTCGCTCGACGCTGTGCGCGAGCAGGTGCAGGACATCATCGGCCAGGGGCAGCAGCAGCCGACCGGCCACATCCCCTTCACGCCTCGGGCGAAGAAGGTCCTCGAGCTGTCCCTGCGCGAAGCGCTGCAGCTCGGCCACAACTACATCGGGACCGAGCACATCCTGCTCGGCCTCATCCGCGAGGGCGAGGGCGTCGCCGCTCAGGTGCTGGTCAAGCTCGGTGCCGACCTGAACCGCGTGCGCCAGCAGGTCATCCAGCTGCTCTCCGGCTACCAGGGCAAGGAGCAGGTCGCCGTGGGCGGTGAGCAGCAGCAGCCTCAGGGGGGATCGCAGATCCTCGACCAGTTCGGCCGCAACCTCACCCAGGCGGCGCGCGACAACAAGCTCGACCCGGTCATCGGGCGCGAGAAGGAGATCGAGCGGGTCATGCAGATCCTCTCCCGCCGCTCCAAGAACAACCCCGTCCTGATCGGCGAGCCCGGCGTCGGCAAGACCGCCGTCGTCGAGGGCCTCGCCCAGGCGATCGTGCGCGGCGACGTGCCCGAGACGCTGAAGGACAAGCAGCTCTACACGCTCGACCTCGGCTCGCTCATCGCCGGATCCCGCTACCGCGGTGACTTCGAGGAGCGCCTCAAGAAGGTCACGAAGGAGATCCGCACCCGCGGCGACATCATCACCTTCATCGACGAGATCCACACCCTCGTCGGCGCAGGGGCCGCTGAGGGCGCGATCGACGCCGCCTCGATCCTCAAGCCGCTGCTCGCCCGCGGCGAGCTGCAGACCATCGGCGCGACCACGCTCGACGAGTACCGCAAGCACTTCGAGAAGGACGCCGCTCTCGAGCGCCGCTTCCAGCCGATCCAGGTCGCGGAGCCGTCGCTGCCCCACACGATCAACATCCTCAAGGGCCTGCGCGACCGCTACGAGGCGCACCACAAGGTGTCCATCACCGACGGCGCGATCGTCTCGGCGGCCAACCTGGCCGACCGCTACATCAGCGACCGCTTCCTCCCCGACAAGGCGATCGACCTGATCGACGAGGCAGGCGCACGCCTGCGCCTCTCGATCCTCTCGGCGCCGCCGGAGCTGCGCGACTTCGACGACCGCATCGCCGTGGTCCGCTCCGCCAAGGAGGCCGCGATCGAGGACCAGGACTTCGAGAAGGCCGCGTCGCTCCGCGACGAGGAGAAGCAGCTGCTCGGTGAGCGCCTGCGCCTCGAGAAGCAGTGGAAGTCGGGCGACGTCAAGGCCACCGGCGTGGTCGACGAGGGCCTGATCGCCGAGGTCCTCGCCCAGGCGACGGGCATCCCGGTCTTCAAGCTCACGGAGGAGGAGTCCTCGCGGCTCGTCTTCATGGAGAAGGCCCTGCACCAGCGCGTCATCGGCCAGGAGGAGGCCATCGCGGCCCTCTCGCGGACGATCCGCCGCACCCGCGCGGGCCTCAAGGACCCCAAGCGCCCCTCGGGCTCGTTCATCTTCGCCGGCCCCACGGGCGTCGGGAAGACCGAGCTGGCCAAGGCGCTCGCCGAGTTCCTCTTCGACGACGAGAACGCGATGATCTCGCTCGACATGTCGGAGTACGGCGAGAAGCACACCGTCTCGCGGCTGTTCGGCGCCCCTCCCGGGTTCGTCGGCTTCGAGGAGGGCGGCCAGCTCACCGAGAAGGTGCGCCGCAAGCCGTTCAGCGTGGTCCTCTTCGACGAGATCGAGAAGGCGCACCCGGACATCTTCAACTCCCTCCTCCAGATCCTGGAGGAGGGTCGACTGACCGACGGCCAGGGCCGTGTCGTCGACTTCAAGAACACCGTCATCATCATGACCACCAACCTCGGTGCTCGTGACATCGCCGGTGGTCCCGTCGGGTTCCAGATCGAGGGCGACAACGCCACCGGATACGACCGCATGCGCGGCAAGGTCAACGAGGAGCTCAAGAAGCACTTCAAGCCCGAGTTCCTCAACCGCGTGGACGACGTCATCGTCTTCCCGCAGCTGTCGAAGCCCGAGCTGCTCCAGATCGTCGACCTCTTCATCAAGCGCCTGGGCGACCGCCTGCTCGACCGCGACATGACGGTGGAGCTGACGCAGCCGGCCAAGGAGCGCCTGATCGAGGTCGGGTTCGACCCGGCCCTCGGTGCGCGCCCCCTGCGCCGCGCGATCCAGCGCGAGATCGAGGACCAGCTGTCCGAGCGGATCCTGCACGGCGAGCTCGGCGCCGGAGACCACATCCACGTGGACTTCGCCGACAACAGGTTCGTCTTCACCACGACCCCGCGTCTGATCTCGATCAGCGCCGGCGCGTCCACCGGAGCGGCCACGGCCGGCCCGGCGACGCCCGACCTGATGTCGTAGCAGGCTCCCGGACGACCCCGTGCCCGTCCCCTCTCGCGAGGGGGCGGGCACGTCGTCGTCCGGGGGGGTGGGCGCCTGCTCGCAGGATCCCGCGCCCGGTGCGGCCTAGGCTTGTCGAATGGCCGATTGGAAGTACCCGGTGCGCCGCGCGCGCACGAGCGATGTCCCCTTCATCCAGGAGCTCAGCGAGCCGCTCGTGAACGAGCGCATCCTCCTGGGCAAGGACCGCGTGGTGCTCTACGGCGCCGTGCAGGAGTTCCGCATCGCCGAGGACGGCCACGGGACGGCGATCGGCTGCGGTGCGCTGCATGTGATGTGGGACGACATCGCGGAGGTGCGCACCCTCGCGGTCGCGCAGGACTGGCTCGGGAGGGGTGTGGGCCACCACATCCTGGAGCGCCTCGAGAACGACGCGCGCGAGCTCGGCCTGAAGCGCCTGTTCTGCCTCACCTTCGAGGTCGACTTCTTCACCCGTCACGGCTTCGAGCCGATCGGCGAGAAGGTCGTCGACCCCGAGGTCTACGCCGAGCTGCTCCGCTCTCCCGACGAGGGAGTCGCCGAGTTCCTCGACCTCGCCCGGGTGAAGCCGAACACGCTCGGCAACACCCGCATGCTGAAGACGCTCTGACCGCCACCACGTCGTAGCCTGTCCCGGTGACTCCGCCGCCTCGCCGCCTGCCCTCCCGGGTCTACCGGCGACGCCGCGCCGGAGTGCTGCTCGCGCTGGTCGTCATCGTCGCGGGCCTGGCGGTGGTGCTGTCGCTGCTCCCGCGGATGACCGGCTCCGACGCCGCGTCGAGCCCCACGCCGACCGTCGTGCTGCCGACGCTCTACCCGACCACCTCGCCCGGTGCGACGCCCGGCGCCGCACCCGCCTGCTCGGCCGACTCCGTCGCCGTCACCGCGGTCACGGACGCCACGAGCTACGCGCCCGGCGAGGATCCGCAGCTCTCGCTCTCGCTGGCCAACATCTCGAGCACCGACTGCGTGATCGACGCGGGCACGAGCAAGCAGGTCTTCACGATCACGAGCGGCTCCGAGCAGATCTGGACCTCCACGGACTGCCAGACCGGCGCGGCCGATCTGCCGGTGCTCCTCCAGGCGGGCCGCTCGGTGATGGGCAGCGCGCTGACGTGGGATCGCACCCGCTCCTCCGCCGACACCTGCTCCGGCGGACGCGAGGCGGTCGAGGCGGGCGGCGCCGCCTACAACCTGTCGGTGTCGGTCGCCGGCATCCCCTCGGGCTCGCCCACGCAGTTCCTGCTCCAGTAGTCCGCCCGGGGGACGTGCCGGGCGTGCGTCGGCGCGTAGCATCGCAGGCATGTGGGGGCTGCTCGGCACGATCCTGTCCGCCTCGACCGGCCGGGCGGGGGTTGTCGCGCGGCGCGCGGCGGCCGTGGCCCTCGCGGTCCCGCTGCTGGTCGGCGGAGCGGCGGCGCAGGCCGTGGCGGCTCCGCAGCCCGTCGCGGCTCCGCAGCCCGTCGCGGGCGTCGTGCGCGCGGATGTGGACGGCTTCCGGTTCTCGGAGTACTCGGCCGACTTCCGCCTCGACCGCGACGAGGAGGGCCGCTCGACGCTGACCACCGTCGAGACCTTCGTCGCCGAGTTCCCGCCGTCGCAGAACCGCGGCATGCAGCGCGCGATCCCGCTCGACTACGAGGGGCACCCGACCGACGTCGACCTGGTGTCCGTCACCGACGGCGACGGGGAGGCGCGGCCGGTCGACACCGAGCGCGAGGACGGCTTCCTCCTGGTCACCAGCGCAGCGGACGAGTTCGTCAGCGGCAGCCAGACCTACGTCTTCACCTACACGCAGCACAACACGACCCTGCCTGGATCCGGCACGCGCAGCGGCGAGGACGAGTTCTACTGGGACGTCAACGGCACGGGCTGGCGCCAGTCCTTCGACCGCTACGACGTGCGCGTCGAGCTCGCCGGGTCGCTGGCCTCCGCCGCGACGGGGACCGTCAGCTGCTACCGGGGACCGGAGGGCTCGACGACGCCCTGCCCGATCGGCCGCGACGGCGCGGTCGTCACGGCATCGGGGGAGTCGCTGGCTCCGGGGGAGAACGTGACCGTGGCGATCGGCTTCGCTCCCGGGACCTTCACGCCGCGCGACGACCGCTACCTCGCCTCCGGCTGGTCCTGGGTGCAGCTGGGCGGCCTCGCCGCGGTCCTGATCGGCCTCGCACTCGCCGTGCGCCGGCGCCGGACCGTGCTCCGCGACGCTCCCGGCCGCCCGACCGTCGTCGCCGAGTACGACCCGCCCGCGGAGGGGCTGTTCCTCTCCGCCGCGCTGCTGCGGAAGACGTCGAAGGCCCCCGCGGCCGGACTCCTGGACGCCGCCGTCCGCGGTCTCGTGCGCATCGAGGAGACGGGGGAGGGGCGGAAGCAGGAGTACGCCGTGCGGGTGCTCGACCCTGCGACGACGCCGACGCGACGCGCGGGACGCCCGCGGCCCCTCGCCTCCGACGACCGCGAGTTCCTCGACATCGCCCTCGGCCGGGTGCCGGGGACGGTGCGTGAGCTCTCCGGCAAGGACAAGGAGTTCGGCAAGGCCGTCGGACAGTTCCGGACCGCGCTGGGCAACCGGGTGACCGAGGCGGGACTGAAGAAGGCCGGGACGATCGGCGGCAGTGTGCTCGTGATCGTCCCGCTGCTGCTGGGTGTCATGGCCGCTTTCCTGGGCGCGATCCTCCTGATGACCCGCTCCTTCGGCGGAGCGCTCCCGCTCGTGCTGATGCTGGTCGCGATCGTCGCGGCCGTCGTCGGGACGATCCTGGTCTCGAGGGTGCCGCTGACGGCCGCGGGCGCGGAGCTGCGCGACCATCTGCGCGGGCTCGAGCTGTACATCCGCCTGGCCGAGGCCGACCGGATCGCGATGCTGCAGTCGCCCCGCGGGGCGGACCGGCGCACGGTCGGACCGGTCGAGGTGGTCGAGGTGACGGAGCGCCTGCTGCCGTGGGCCGTGCTCTTCGGTCTCGAGAAGGAGTGGTCGGCGGAGCTCGCGTCGGCCTACGAGCGCACCGGCGAGGAGCCGGTCTGGTACTCCGGACCGAACGGCTTCCACGCGGCGGGCTTCGCCGGCAGCGTGTCCTCGTTCTCGTCGTCGACGTCGAGCTACGTCGGATCCTCGCCGGGCGCGTAGCTCGTGGCGTCCGTGACCGCGGTGACGGCGACGGAGTCGGCCGAGCAGGCGGGTGCGGCG
>NZ_PSWN01000014.1:0-80856 GCF_002932815.1 Rathayibacter sp. AY1B4
ACCCCCTCCCCCGCGACCCCGAGCCTCTCGGAGCAGATCGCCCGCGCCGACCGGCTCGCCGTCCGCGACTGGCCCGCCGGCTTCCTCTGGGGATCCGCGACCGCCGCCGCCCAGATCGAGGGCGCCGGCCACGAGGGCGGCAAGGAGGACAGCATCTGGGACGCGTTCTCCCGCGTACCCGGAGCGGTCGCGAAGGGCGACACCCCCGAGGTCGCGGTGGACCACTACCACCGGATGCCCGCGGACGTGCGGCTGATGAAGGAGCTGGGGCTCGGCTCCTACCGCTTCTCGGTCAGCTGGGCGCGCGTCAAGCCGGGCGACCGCGCCGTGAACCCCGAGGGCCTCGACTTCTACTCCCGCCTGGTCGACGAGCTGCTCGGCGCCGGCGTGCTGCCGTGGCTCACCCTCTACCACTGGGACCTCCCGCAGGCCGTCGAGGAGACCGGCGGCTGGGCGAACCGCGACACCGCCGAGCGCTTCCGGGACTACGCCGAGGCCGTCTACGAGAGCCTCGGCGACCGGGTGCAGCACTGGACGACGTTCAACGAGCCGTTCTGCTCGACCCTGCTCTCCTACGGCGCGGGCGTGCACGCCCCCGGCGTGATCTCGCAGCAGAAGGCCCTCGCCGCCGTGCACCACACGCACCTCGCCCACGGGCTGGCCGTCTCGACGCTCCGGCAGCTCGGAGCGCAGAACCTGGGCATCACGCTCAACCTCTCGAACGCCGTCCCCGACGACCCCGAGGACGAGGCCGACCTCGACGCCGCACGCCGCTTCGACGCGCTCCAGAACCGGATCTTCCTCGACCCGCTGCTGCGCGGCGAGTACCCCGAGGACCTGCTCGAGGACGTCGCCGGGCTCGGGCTCGACGAGCTGATCGTCGACGGCGACCTCGATCTCATCTCGCTCCCGCTCGACTTCCTCGGCGTGAACCACTACCACGACGACAACGTCTCTGCGCATCCGCTGCCGGCCGGAGCCGACGACTTCGCCCAGGCGACCGACCGCGAGGTCGGCTCCCCCTGGGTCGGCTCCGAGTCCATCACCTTCCCGTCGCGCGGTCTGCCGCGCACCGCGATGGACTGGGAGGTGAACCCCGACGGGCTGCGCTACCTGCTGACCCGCCTGGGCCTGGAGTACGAGAACCTCCCTCCGCTCTACGTGACCGAGAACGGCGCCGCCTACGACGACGTCGTCGAGGACGGCCGCGTGCACGACGCGGACCGCACGCAGTACGTGCTCGACCACGTCGAGAAGGTCGCCGACGCGATCGACCAGGGCGCCGACGTCCGCGGCTACTTCGTCTGGTCCCTCCTCGACAACTACGAGTGGGCCTGGGGCTACGAGAAGCGCTTCGGCATCGTGCGCGTCGACTACGACACGCAGGAGCGGATCGTGAAGGACTCGGGCCTGGTCTACTCCCGACTGCTCGGCGGCAGCGCCGCGGCGATCCTGGACTGACCCGTGAGCGAGCCGACGGGCGTCCGCGGCGGGGGCCGCCCCCCCACCCTCGAGATGGTCGCGGCGCGGGCCGGAGTCTCGCGCGCGACGGTCTCGCGGGTGGTCAACGGCGCCCCGCAGGTGGCGGCCGAGATCGTGGCCGCCGTCGAGAAGGCGATCGGCGAGCTCGACTACGTGCCCAATCACGCGGCGCGGATGCTCGCCTCGCGGCGCACGCAGTCGATCGCGCTGATCGTGCCGGAGTCGACCGCGCGCGTCTTCGCGGACCCGTTCTTCGCCTCGATCGTGCAGGGCGCCGCGATGCGCCTGGCCGACACGGACTACACGCTCTCGATGCTGATCGCGTCCGAGACGGACGGCGAGAAGACGCGGCGGTACCTGCTCGGCGGCAATGTCGACGGCGCGCTCGTGGTCTCGCACCACTCGGGCGACCACTCCTACGCGGCGCTCTCGGGCACGCTGCCGATCGTCTTCGGCGGCCGACCGCTCTCGCCCGACGAGCGCGGCTCCTACTTCGTCGACGTGGACAACACGGAAGGTGCCGCCGTCGCCACCGCGCACCTGATCGAGCGCGGCCGGCGCCGGATCGCCACCATCGCGGGCCCCGCCGACATGCCGCCGGGCGTCGACCGCCTGATCGGCTGGCGCGGCGCACTCACCGACGCCGGCCTCGCGGACGACCTCGTCGAGTGGGGAGACTTCTCGCCGGCCAGCGGCACCGAGGCGATGCGCCGCCTCCTCGACCGCGACCCCGACCTGGACGGCGTCTTCGCCGCGAACGACCAGATGGCGGTCGGCGCCTACGCCGCCCTCCGCGAGGCCGGCCGCCGGACCCCCGAGGACGTGTCCGTCGTGGGCTTCGACGACGATCTCTTCGCGCGGAACGCCGTCCCCGCGCTGACCACCGTTCGCCAGCTCCCCGACGAGCTCGGCGCCCGCATGGTGGAGCTGCTGACCGCCCGCATCGAGGGGCTCCCCGTGGAGCACCGCACGCTGATGCCGACGTCGCTGGTCGTCCGCGCCAGCAGCTGACCCCGGCCCGCGAGTACGCAGAAGTCGCGGTACTCGCTCTCGAGTACCGCGACTTCCGTGTTCTGGGCGCGCCGGCAGTCGCTCGGCCACGTTCAGCAGACCCCGTCGTGGACCCGGAGGCAGGTTATTCGCCGATTCCGCACGGGTGCGCAGGAGTCGCGGGGGGGGTGGCGAGCGAGGACGGCGACGTCTGAGGAGTCGAGAGGGCCCGCGTCAGAGGAAGAGCGGCGCCGGGTCGAGGGCGGCGAAGCGGCGGCGCATGACGGCGACCGCGTCGGCGTGCTCGTCGACGAGGACGAAGCGGCGGCCGAGAGCGTGCGCGACGGCGCCGGTCGTGCCGGAACCGGCGAAGAAGTCGAGGACGGCGTCGCCCTCACGGCTGGACGCCTGCACGATGCGGCGGAGGATCCCCTCCGGCTTCTGCGTCGGGTACCCGGTCTTCTCGCGGCCGGTCGGCGAGACGATCGTGTGCCACCACACGTCGGTCGGCCGCTTGCCGCGCTCGGCCTTCTCGGGGGTCACCAGGCCCGGGGCCATGTACGGCTCGCGGTCCACGGCGGCGGAGTCGAAGTGGTAGCCGCGCGGGTCCTTCACGTAGACGAGGATCGTGTCGTGCTTGGTCGGCCAGCGGCGCGTGGCCTTCGCTCCGTAGTCGTAGGCCCAGATGATCTCGTTGAGGAAGCACTCGCGGCCGAAGAGCGCGTCGAGCAGCACCTTCGCGTAGTGCGCCTCGCGGTAGTCGAGGTGGAGGTAGAGGGTGCCGTCGTCGGCGAGGAGCCGCCACGCCTCGGCCAGACGCGGCTCGAGGAACGACCAGTAGTCGTCGAAGCGGTCGTCGTAGCGGAGCAGGTCGCCGCGGATCCGCTCGTAGCTGCGCCCCTTGAAGCCGGCGATCGTGCCAGTGGTGGAGCGCACCGAGGTGGTCGAGGTGCGCACCTGCGCCCGGCCCGTGTTGAACGGCGGGTCGAGGTAGACGACGGTGAAGGCCCCGTCGGCCAGCTGCGGCAGGACCTCGAGGTTGTCGGCGTGGAACACCGCGCTCCGCGACTCCGGGACGCCGTCCGCGATCTGGATCGTCCTGGGCACCCGGCAATTGTGCCAGTGCGCGCGAGCCCGGCGACACGCTCCGCGCCTCGCGCCCGCGCTCGACGGGTGCCGGGAGGCTCCGGCGTAGAGTGGCGCGATGATCTCCGAGGTGCGCCACGACGAGGACTCGTCCCGCTACACGCTCTGGCTCGACGGCGAGACCGTCGGAGTCGCGGACTACGCCGTCCGCGGCCGCGACGTGGTCTTCCTCCACACCGAGATCGCGCCCGAGCACCGCCACGAGGGCCTCGGCGAGACCCTCGTCGAGGCGGCCCTCGACGACGCGCACGAGCGCTTCGGCGGGCGCATCGTCCCGGCCTGCCCGTTCGTCGCCGAGTTCATCGCCGATCACCCGGACTACCAGGAGCTCCTCGCGAGCTGAGGGGCTCCCGCCGGACCGGCCCGCCGCGTTCCACTCCGGGTCCACGCGCCGGCGACCGCCGCCCCGGACCCGCCGGTCAGGGGACGCGCCGCAGCCACTCCGGAGTCGAGTACTTCGTCCGCACCAGCTCCTCCGCCGCCGCGTACTCCTCCTCGGTCAGAGTCCCCGCCTCGCCGCCGTGCAGCTGCACGAAGGTCGCCTTCATCCGCTCGATGATCTCGGCGCGGCTGAGCCCGGTCTGGCTGCGCAGCGGGTCGACGCGCTTCACGGCGGAGGCGATGCCCTTGTCCGAGAGCTTCTCGCGGCCGATCCGCAGCACCTGCACCATCTTCTCGGCGTCGATGTCGTAGCTCATGGTCACGTGGTGGAGGACGGCGCCGGAGCCCAGGCGCTTCTGCGCGGCGCCGCCGATCTTGCCCGAGGGCGACGTGATGTCGTTGAGCGGCTGGTAGACCGCGTCGATCCCGAGCGACTGCAGCGCGTTGACGGCCCACTCGTCGAGGAAGGCGTAGGAGTCGGCGAAGGTCAGCCCCTGGACGAGGTCGCCGGGGACGTAGAGCGAGTACGTGACGACGCTGCCCGCCTCCATGAACATCGCGCCGCCGCCCGAGATGCGGCGGACCACGTCGACGCCGTACTTCGCCGCGTTGTCGAGGTCGACCTCGTTGCGGAGCGACTGGAAGCTGCCGATGACGACGGCGGGCTGGTCCCACTCCCAGATCCGCAGCGTCGGCTCGCGACGGCCCTCGCCGACCGCGGCGGTCAGCACCTCGTCGAGCGCCAGGTGGGTCGCGGGAGGGACGGCCCGGTCGTGCACGATGCGCCAGTCGTAGTCGCGCCAGCTGGTCGCCTTCTGCAGCGAGCGGCGGATGGCGACCGCGACGGCCTCGGGCGTGAAGCCGAGCAGGACCGCGTCGGCCGAGAGCGCCTGCCGGATGGCGGCGGCGATGGACTTCGCGTCGGTCTCGGCCGGGAGGCCCACGACCGCGCGGTCGATGTCGTCGAGGGCCGTGTCGGGCTCGAGGAAGAAGTCGCCCGCCAGGCGGAACCCGGCGAACCTCCCGTCGACCACGTCGAGGTCGACGACCACGAGCTTTCCGCCGGGGACCTTGTACTCGCCATGCATGACGCCAGCCTAGGCGCGAGCCGGGGCGGGGAAGCGCTCGCCCAGCCACTCCACGAGATCGGCCGTGACCTCGGCCCGGTTGAGCTCCTGGAACAGCTCGTGCCGCGCCTCCGGGTACACCCGCACCGAGACGTCCGTGTACCCGGCCCGCCGCCGGTAGGCCTGGGCGAGCGCGCGCACCGACCGCTCGCCGCCGAGGGTGTCGTCGGCGCCCACGACCAGCAGCAGGGGCAGCGGATGCTCGGGCCCGCGCTTCGGGCGGCCGACCAGCCGCAGGGTCTCGACCAGCCCGATCCGCTTCGCGAGCGGCGTGGTGAAGGTGAGGGGGTCGTCGTGGAACCGCTGCCAGACCTCCGGGTCGCGGGAGAGCCACTCGAGGCCGAGGCCACCGGCGACGCGGTGCCGCTTCGCCAGGTCGCCCGCGTTCATGTGCCCGGGGAGGCGGTAGGCCGTGCCGCTCAGCACGAGCGCGGCGTAGGCGCCGGAGTGGTGGTCGACGATCCGCTGTGCCATGAGCGACCCCCAGGAGTGGCCGAGCAGCACGATCGGCACTCCCGGGCTCTCCTCCGCGAGCAGCTCCGTCAGCCGGAGGATCGCCGCCTCGGTCGCGCGCAGGCCGCCCGGACCCAGCAGTCCGAGCCGGGAGGAGTCGCCGCCGTGCTGCTCGAGGCCGGTCCGGCCGTGCCCGCGGTGGTCGTCCGCCGCGACCGCGTACCCGGCGGCGACCAGCGCCTCCGCCAGCTCGACGTAGCGCCCCGAGTGCTCGCCGACCCCGTGGGCCAGCTGCACGATCGCGCGGGGCGAGGGGTGCGGCCACCAGCGGTAGTGGATGACGACGCCGGAGGCGTCCTGGAAGGTCCTGTCGACAGCGGCGCCGGTCATGGTGACCAGTGTGGCGCTCCGGCCGCTGGGCGCGAGGGACGCGCTGAGAACTGAGAAGATACTCACGATCCATCGGCGGGCACCCTGCTCGTCACGGTGCCTCGCTACCTTTTCCCTTGACGAGCGACCCCCGCGACCGTCCCCCGACCCCCTTCACGAGCGAGGCCAGCCCCTTCATGACCGTATCGCCCCTGATCTGGACCCTGACGATCGTCTTCATCGTCCTGCTCCTGCTCTTCGACTTCTTCTTCCACGTCCGGAAGGCCCACGAGCCCACGCTGAAGGAGTCGTCGATCTGGTCGGCGCTCTACGTCGGCATCGCCGTGCTCTTCGGGCTCGGCGTCCTCGTCTTCGGCGGAGCGACACCCGGATCGGAGTACTTCGCGGGGTACATCACCGAGAAGGCCCTCTCGGTCGACAACCTGTTCGTCTTCCTCATCATCATGGCGAGCTTCAAGGTGCCCCGCGCCGACCAGCAGAAGGTGCTCCTCTTCGGCATCGTCTTCGCGCTGATCGCCCGCACCGGCTTCATCTTCCTCGGCGCCGCACTGATCAACTCGTTCGCCTGGGTCTTCTACATCTTCGGCCTGATCCTGCTGCTGACCGCGTTCAACCTGGTCAAGCCGGGCGACGACCACTCCAGCGACAACGTGATGGTGCGCCTGGCCAAGCGGATCTTCAAGACGAGCGACCAGTACGACGGCGACAAGTTCTACACGCACATCGACGGCAAGAAGGTCCTCACGCCGATGATCCTCGTCATGGCGGCGATCGGCGGAACGGACATCCTGTTCGCCCTCGACAGCGTGCCGGCGATCTTCGGCCTCACCAGCGACGTGTACCTCGTCTTCACGGCGACCGCGTTCTCGCTTCTGGGCCTGCGCCAGCTGTACTTCCTCATCGACGGCCTGCTCGACCGCCTCGTCTACCTCAGCATCGGCCTCGCCGCGATCCTCGCCTTCATCGGCGTGAAGCTGATCCTGCACGCGCTCCACGAGAACAACCTGCCGTTCATCAACAACGGCGAGCACGTGGAGGTCTTCGAGATCGGCACCGGACTGTCGCTCTCGGTCATCATCGGCGTCCTCGTGATCACGGTGATCGCCTCCCTCGTCAGCCCCAAGGGCCGCCGCATGGCCGCCGAGGCCGCCGAGCGCCGCCGCGTGGCCGAGGCCGCGGGCGCGGACGTCGACGCGACGCACTGAGTCGTCCTGTGCGCCGCGGAGCGGCGCACCGCGGTCGGCTCCCCTAGGCGGTCGGGTCCCGGAGAGCGGGTCCCGACCGCCTACGACGATCCGCTGACACGCGGATCGCCCGTTCGACGGGCCGTCTCGTGCACCGCAGGGCGGCGCACCGCAGTCGGCTCCCACGGGCGGTCGGGTTTCCGAGAGCGGGTCCCGACCGCCTAGGAGGATCCGCTGACACGCGGATCCCCCGTTCGGCTCGACCGAGCACCGCACGCCGGTGCTCCGCAGTCAGCTCCCCTAGGCGCTCAGGTCCCCGAGAGCGGGTCCCGACCGCCGAGAACGCCCCGCCGGCTCGAGCGCGGACTCCGCTCGCGGAGGGTCAGCGGGCGCGGTAGCGGTGCTCCGGGCGGCCGGTGGTGCCGTAGCTGAGGGTCATCTCGACGAGGCCGCGGCCCGCGAGACCCGAGAGGTAGCGCTGGGCGGTGGCACGCGAGATGCCGGCGCGCTCGGCCACCTCGAGGGCCGACAGCTCGGCGCCCGACTCGGCCAGGCGCGCCAGGACGAGCTGCTCGGTCGCCGAGCGCGAGGGCTGCGCGGCGGTCGCGTCGCCCGAGTGCAGGATGCGCAGCGCCCGCTCCACCGCCTCCTGATCGGCCGCGCGGTCCTCCCGCAGCACGTTCCGGAACCGCACGTACGCGTCGAGGCGCTCGCCGAGCAGGCGCGCCTCGAACGGCTTGATGAGGTACCCGAGCGCTCCCGCGTGCAGGGCGCGCCGCACCGTCGCCCCGTCGGAGGCGGCGCTCACGACGAACGCGTCGGTGTCGAGCTCGCGGAGCAGCGCGATCCCGCTCTGATCCGGCAGGTGCACGTCGAGCAGCAGCAGATCGGGCGCGTGCTCGGCGACGGCCGCCCGCGCCGCGCGCGCCGTGTGCACCGGGGGAAGGGCCGTCAGCCCCTGCCGCGCCTCGACCAGGTCCGCATGCAGCTGCGCGACCCGGAAGTCGTCGTCCACCACCAGCACCGTGCGCTCCCGCGCCGTGTCCGCGCTCATGACCCGTCCCCGTCCTGCTCCGGCGGCCGCACCGCTCCGGGGAGGCGCGCGCACAGCACGGCCCCCGACTCCGCTCCGCCGGCGTCCGCCAGCCAGACCTCGCCGCCGCGCCGGGCGGCCACCTCGCGGCAGAGCGGCAGGCCGAAGCCGCGGCCGTGCACGCGACCGTCGTCCTCGACGGGGTCGCCCGCGCCGGCCCGGTCGAACAGCGAGTCCGGATCGAGCACTCCGTCGCCGGAGTCGGCGACCGTCACGAAGAGCGCGTCGCCGTCGTCGAGCAGCTCGACCTCGACGAAGCGCACGTCGCGCCGCCCCTCGACCGCCGCGCGCACCGCGTTGTCCACCAGGTTCCCGACCACCGTGGCGACGTCCTCCGGCTCGACGACGGTGCCGCGCACCAGCGTCTCCTCACCGAGCGTCAGCAGCACGCCGCGCTCGGCCGCCTCGATCCCCTTCGCGCCGACGAGCGCCTGGAGGTACGGCTCCTGCAGCCGGTCGGCGTGCTGCACCGGGTACTTGAGCGGGCCGCGGGTCAGCACCTCGTCGAGGTAGTCGCGCGCCGACGCGGTCCGCCCCGCATCCAGCAGGCCCGCGACCACGTGCAGGCGGTTGGCGAACTCGTGCCGCTGCACCCGGAGCGCGTTGGTCATCGCGCCGACCGCGTCGAGGCGCCGGCTCAGCGCGGCGAGGTCGGTGCGGTCGCGCAGCACCACCACCACGCCCAGGTCGCGGTCGCCGCGGGTCACCCGGCGGATGTCGACGTAGACGATGCGGGAGCGGACGACGAAGCCCTCCTCGCCCCCGGGGCGGGGCGGCTCGACGGAGTCCAGCGCGGCGCCGATCGCGTCGGCCAGCGGAACGGGCAGGTCGAGCTCCGCGAGCGGCCGCCCGTGCAGCGCCCGCCCGGTCGGATCGTCGGAGCCGAGGATCGCGGCGGCCCGCGCATTGCAGACGCCGACGCGCCCGTCGCGGTCGAGCGCGAGCACGCCCTCGTCGACTCCGTCGAGCACGGCGGCCTGGTCCTGTACGAGCGAGGTGAGCTCCTCCGGGGCGAGGCCGAGCGTCAGGCGCAGCAGGCGGCGGCGGATGAAGACGGAGGCGACGGCGGCGAGCACCAGCCCGGCGAGCGCCGCGGCGAGGACGCCGAGCAGCGCGGTCGGCAGGTCGGTGAAGACGCTGGAGCGCGCGAAGCCGATGCTGACCTCGCCGACGACCCGCTGCTCCCCCGCGGCGAAGACCGGGACCTTGGCCCGTGCCGACTCGCCGAGCGTGCCGGTGCCCCACGAGACGCTCTCGCGCCCGGCGAGCGCCTCGTCGGGGCTGGTCGAGACCCGCTCGCCGAGGCGGTCCTCGTCGGGGTGGGCGAGGCGGATGCCCTGGTCATCGGTGATCACGACGAAGAGCGCGCCGGTGCGCTGCTCGACGGCGGCGGCGACGTCCTCGAGCGGTCCGCCGCGCAGCTCCGAGGCGGCGGGAGCGCCGGGCACGGCGGAGGACGCGGCGACCGCGTCCTGCACGTCGGGGTCCTCGGCGACGGTGCGGGCGATGGCGAGCGCCGTGCCCTCCGCCTCGCCGCGCAGCTGCTGGATGCTGAGCGCGGTGACGAGCCCCGCGCAGACCAGCACGGCGGCCGACACCGTGGCGAGCTGCAGGACCAGGACGTGGGTCGCGAAGCGCATCGGGGCCTCCTCGCCGTCGTCGTGCGCAGAATGCGCAGAAGCCACACTATGCGCAGATGTCGCCGTAATGAGCGATACCCCGGCGCCGGACGCGGAGCTGCCTAGGGTTTCCACCATCTCCCGGCCGGCTCTCCCGCCGAGCGCGGGCGGAGGCACTGGACGAAGGAGTCAGCTGTGTTGGTAGTACTCGGTTTCACCATGATCCTGGCCTTCATGGCCCTGATCATGACCAAGCGGCTGACGCCGATGGTCGCCCTGATCGTCGTGCCGACGATCTTCGGCCTCTTCGCGGGCGCCGGCCTCGGCATCGGCGACATGGTCCTCGAGGCGATCGGCAGCCTCGCGCCCACGGCCGCGCTGCTGATGTTCGCGATCATGTACTTCGGGATCATGATCGACGTCGGGCTCTTCGACCCGCTGATCCGCTTCATCGTCCGCGCGCTCGGCGACGACCCGGCGAAGGTCGTGCTCGGCACGGCGCTGCTCGCGGGTGCGGTCTCGCTCGACGGCGACGGCTCGACCACCTTCATCGTCACCACCGCCGCGATGCTCCCGATCTACCTGCGCCTGGGGATGAACCCGGTCGTGCTGACCTGCGTCGCGGGCCTGGCCAACGGCACGCTCAACATCGTCCCCTGGGGTGGACCGACGGTGCGCGCCGCCGCGGCCCTCCAGGTCTCGCCGAGCGAGATCTTCGTGCCGATGCTCCCGTCGCTCGCGGTGGGCCTGGCCGTCACTCTCGTCTTCGCCTGGTTCCTCGGGCTCGGCGAGCGCCGCCGCCTCGGCTCGCTCGCGCTGGCCGAGCCGATGCTCGAGCAGGAGCTCGTCGGCGCCGGCCGCGGCTCCTCCTCCCGCTCGGGCGGCGCCCGCACCGGCGGCCTCGCGGCCCTGACCGGGGGCATCCGCACCGTCGCCCGGGAGCGCTTCTCCTTCCTCCGCGGTCCCCAGGCCCTGCGCGGAGCCCAGGTGGCGGTCGCCGCCCGCGTGCAGGCCGACGACGCCGACACCGCGATGGCCGATACGATGCTCGACCCCGAGCGCGAGACGCTGCGCCCGAAGCTGATCTGGGTGAACCTGGTCCTGACCCTCGCGGTGATGACGCTGCTGGTCGCCGACATCCTGCCGCTGCCCTACGTGTTCATGGTCGGCTCCGCGGTCGCCCTCCTGATCAACTTCCCGAAGATGAAGGACCAGGCGGCCGAGATCGTCAAGCACGCGCCGAGCATCGTGGGCGTCGTGTCGATGGTGCTGGCGGCCGGTGTGCTGATCGGCGTCCTCAACGGCACCGGCATGGTCGACGCCATGGCGGAGTGGGTCGTCGCGGTGATCCCGCCGGCGCTCGGCCCGTTCCTCGCCGTGATCACCGGCGTGCTCAGCATCCCGATGACCTTCTTCATGTCGAACGACGCGTTCTACTACGGCATCCTCCCCGTGCTCTCCGAGAGCGCGGCGAACTACGGCATCTCGCCGGTCGAGATGGCGCGCGCCTCCATCACCGGGCAGCCGGTGCACCTCCAGAGCCCGCTGGTCCCGGCGATCCTCCTGCTCGTCTCCCTCGCCGCGGTCAACCTCGGCGACCACCACCGCAAGGTGCTGTGGCGAGCGGTCGTCGTCTCGCTGGTCATGCTCGCCGTCGGCGTGCTGGTCGGCTCGATCCCCTTCGGCTGAGGTCGGCGGAGCGGAGCGCCGAGCGATCGGAACGAGGACGGGACCCCTTGCTGCGGCGGGGGTCCCGTCCTCGTTCCGCGGCTCGGTCCCCAGCCCGCGCTAGCGCAGCAGCGGCGCCAGGTTCTCGGTCCAGACGTCGGAGCCGACCTTGAGGATGAGGGCGCCGACCACGACGAGGAACGCGACCCGGATGAAGCGGCTGCCACGAGCGACGGCCATCCGCGAGCCGAGGTAGGCGCCCGCCACGTTGGCGGCGCCCATCAGGAGGCCCAGCAGCCAGATCACGTGCCCGCCCGGCACGAAGTAGAGCAGGGCGCCGAGGTTGGTCGCGACGTTGACGATCTTCGCCTTGGCGCTGGCGAGCAGGAAGTCGTAGCCCAGCGCGGTGATCAGGGCGATGATCAGGAAGGTGCCGGTGCCCGGTCCGATCAGGCCGTCGTAGAAGCCGATCAGGAGTCCCAGCACCGCCGCCGTGACGAGGTGGCGCCGGCCCGCGTGCTTGAGCACCGTGACGCTGCCCAGTGCCGGGCGGGCGATCGTCACGACGGCGACCACGATCAGCGCGACGACGATGATCGGCTTGAACACCGCGGCCGGGAGGAGGCCGGCGAGCGTCGCGCCTCCGTAGCTGCCCGCGAGGGCGACCGCCGCCATCGGCAGCGCGGTGCGCAGATCGGGCTTCGCACGCCGGTAGTAGGTGATCGCGCTGGTGGTCGTGCCGAAGATCGAGGCCAGCTTGTTCGTGGCGAGCGCCTGCACGGGCGAGATCCCCGGCACGAGGAGCAGGGCGGGGAGCTGGAGGAGTCCGCCGCCGCCCACGACCGCGTCGATCCAGCCGGCCGCGAAGGCGGCGAGGATCATCAGCGCGAGGACGGGGAGTCCGAGATCCTCTGTGAAGGTCAGCATCGGTCGGAAGCGTACGCGAGCACCGCGACCCCCTCGACCTCGGGGGCCGGGCCGCCCTAGGGTCGGCGGCATGCGATTCGGACTCTTCATCCCCCAGGGCTGGCGCCACGACCTCGTCGGCGTCCCGGCCGCCGACCAGTGGCGCACCATGAGCGACCTCGCCCGGCACGCCGACGACGGCGCCTGGGAGTCGATCTGGGTCTACGACCACTTCCACACCGTCCCGCAGGTGACGGAGGAGGCGACGCACGAGGCGTGGTCGCTGATGAGCGCGTTCGGCGCCACCACGTCGCGCGTGCGGCTGGGCCAGATGTGCACCTGCATGGGCTACCGGAACCCCGCCTACCTCGCCAAGGTCGCGACGACCGTCGACATCGTCTCGGGCGGGCGGGTCGAGATGGGCATCGGCGGCGGCTGGTACGAGCACGAGTGGCGCGCGTACGGCTACGGCTTCCCGCCGATCGCCGAGCGGCTGGGCCGGCTCGACGAGGGCGTGCAGATCCTGCAGCAGGCCTGGACGACCGGGTCCGCGACCCTCGACGGCCGCTACTACCAGGTGGACGGCGCGCAGAACCGGCCGCTGCCCCTGCAGGAGGGGGGCATCCCGCTGTGGGTCGCCGGCGGCGGCGAGAAGGTCACGCTGCGGATCGCGGCCCAGTACGCGCAGTACACGAACTTCGCCGGGACCCCGGAGGCGTTCGACCACAAGAGCTCGGTCCTCCGCGGGCACTGCGAGCGCCTGGGCACCGACTTCTCGGCGATCACCCGGAGCTCGAACTACAACGTCGTGATCGGCGAGACGGAGGCGGAGGTCGAGGCGGCGCTGCAGCGTCTCGAGGAGCGCGTGGTCCCGTACCTCGGCGCGGAGGGAGCGGCGTCCTTCGTCGCCGAGTACCGCAGCCCCGACGCGCTCGCGGTCGGCACTCCCGCGCAGATCGTCGACCGGCTCGCCGGCATGCAGTCGCGCGGGATGGACTACGGCATCCTCTACTTCCCGGACGCCGCCTACGACCGGTCCGGCATCGAGCTGTTCGAGCGCGAGGTGCTGCCGGCGCTCTCCTGAGCGCGGAGCGGCGGGGGCTCCTACGCCTCCCGCCCCCCGCCCGCAAGTCCTTGGGGCGCCCCGGCCCCGCGCCTACGGTCGGAGCATGGACGCACAGGACATCCGCTGGAACGACGAAGCCCGCGACAAGATCCTCGAGGACTCGGACAGGGTCCTCCGCGAGGCGGTGCTCGACCTCGCGACGAGCAAGAAGGGCGAGCCCTGGGAGGACGTGTTCGCCGAGCTGAACGCGCGCCTCAAGGACCGCTTCATCGACTTCGAGCCCGGCCCGGACCTCCGCAAGTACGCCGAGGCCGTCTCCGCCGGGGAGATCGAGACCGGCTCGTGAGCGAGCACGACCGCGACGCCGCGCTCGAGGACGAGATCACCTCGATCCACGCCCTCGGCGAGGGCCGCGTCGGCGAGACGGCCGGCCCGGAGGACGAGGACCACGAGCTCTCGCCCGAGCAGGACGCCCGCATCGAGTCCGAGCTGAAGAGCCGGGGCAGCGAGAGCTGATCCCCCCGGTACGCGGAAGGCCCGCTCCACCTCGAGGGAGCGGGCCTTCCGCGTGAGTCGCGACTACGCCGAGAGGGGCTCGTAGTCGGTGTAGCCCTCGGCTCCTCCGCCGTAGACCGTCTCCTGGACGACCTCGTTCTCGGGGTGCCCGCCCTGCCAGCGCTCGACCAGGTCGGGGTTGGCGATCGCCGGGCGGCCGACGGCCACGGCGTCGGCGTGGCCCTCGCTGATCAGCTCGGTCGCCTCCTCGCGGCTGGTCGGCGAGCCGAAGCCGCTGTTGGCGATGAAGACGCCGTCGAAGCGCGAGCGGAGGTCCTGGACCAGCTCGCCGGCGGGCTCGGCGTGCAGGACGCTGAGGTAGGCCAGGCCGAGTGGGGCGAGCCCGTCGACGACGGCCTCGTAGGTGGCGCGCACGTCGTCGGCGTCGGTCTCGACGACGTCCTGGATGTTGTGGGCCGGCGAGAGGCGGATGCCGACGCGGCCCGCTCCGACCTCGTCGACGATCGCGCGGGTGACCTCGAGCGGGAACGCGGCGCGCTCGGCCGGGGTCCCGCCGTACTGGTCGGTGCGCACGTTCGAGACGGGCGAGAGGAACTCGTGCAGCAGGTAGCCGTTGGCGCCGTGCACCTCGACTCCGTCGAAGCCGGCGTCGATCGCGCGGCGGGCGGCGGCGACGAACTCGTCGCGGACGGTCGCCAGCTCCTCGGTGGTCAGCGCGTGCGGCACCGGGAACGGCTTCTTGCCGGAGGGGGTGTGCACCTCTCCGTCGATGGCGACGGCGCTCGGGGCGACGATGCGGTCGGTGCCGGTGATCTCGGTGTGCGAGACGCGGCCCGCGTTCATCAGCTGCATGACGATGCGCCCGCCCGCGGCGTGCACGGCGTCGGCGACGGCGCGCCAGCCCGCGGCCTGCGCGTCGGTCTCGATGCCGGGCTGCCCGGCGTAGCCCTTGGACTCGGCGCTGGGGAAGACGCCCTCGCTGATCAGCAGGCCCATGCTCGCGCGCTGGGCGTAGTACTCGGCGACGATCGCGCCGGGCACGCCCTGCTCGTCGGAGCGCAGTCGCGTCATCGGTGCCAGGACGATGCGGTTGGGGAGGTCGAGGTCGCCGGCGGTGAGGGGGGAGAACGGATCCACGGGATCGCCTTTCTACGGAGCTGTCTCAGGGGGCTGCCCTGAGGGGGGAGGCACGTGCACCTGCGGCGCACTCCGGGCGGCAACCGCGAGCGGAGCACGGTCATTCCTCCTCCCGGCGTTCTCCCATCCCCCGCGCCCCGGGCACGCGGTCGACGGCCTGCCGCCTCCCGACCCCTGCTCGGACACCCGGGCTGTCTACACTCGGGAGGCGACGACGAAGGAGTGTGCGCGATGCCGGCGAGACCCCACCACCCCGTGAGCTCCCGGCTGCTGCCGGCGCTCGCGGCCCTCCTGATCGCCGCGGTCCTCGCGCTGGTCCCCGCGACCGCGGCGACGGCCGAGTCGCCCGTCTCCTTCTCCTCCTCCACCGTCCTCGACTCGGTCGGGGTGCTGAGCTCCGGAGAGACCGCCGAGATCGAGCAGGCCTCGCGGGCCCTCTACGACCAGCACCGCGTGCAGCTGTTCGTCGCCTTCGTCGACTCCTTCACGGATCCGTCCGACCGCGCCGCGTGGGCGGACGAGACCGCGACCCGCAACGGACTGGGCACCGACGACGTCCTCCTGGCCGTCGCGGTCGACGCCCGCCAGTACCAGGTGTCGGTCGCGCAGGGCTTCGCCCTCGACGACGCGCAGGTCTCCTCGCTCCAGTCCGACGACATCGAGCCGAGGCTCGCCGACGGCGACTGGGCCGGAGCCGCGGTGGCCGCCGCCGACGGGATCGGGCAGCGCCTCGACGCGCCCAGCGCCGGCGAGTCCCTCGGCTCGGGGCTGCTGATCGCGCTCGGCGTGCTCGCGGCCCTCGTCGTGGTCGGCCTCGTGGTGCTGCTGCTCGTCCGCCGCGCGCGGAAGCGCCGCGCCCAGGAGGCGGTGGAGGCCTCGATCGACGAGCTCGCCACCCGTGCCGGATCGGCCCTCGTCCACGCCGACGACGCCGTCCGCACCAGCGAGCAGGAGGTCGGCTTCGCGGAGGCGCAGTTCGGCGCCGACGCGACCGGCGCGTTCCGCGAGGCGCTCGTCACCGCGAAGCACCTGCTCGGCGAGGCCTTCACCCTGCAGCAGCGCCTCGACGACGCCGAGCCGGAGACCGATCAGGAGCGCCGCGACGGCTACCAGCGCATCCTCCAGCTCTGCGCCGACGCCGAGCAGACGCTCGACGAGCGCGCGAGTGCGTTCGAGGAGCTGCGCGACCTCGAGAAGAACGCGCCGCAGGTCGCCGCCGCGCTCACGGCCCGCGCCGCCGAGGTCGGCGACCGCCTCCCCTCGGCCCGCGCCCGCCTCGCCGAGCTCGCCTCCCGCTACGCGCCGACCGCGATCGACGACGTGGGCGACGACGCCGACCAGGCCGAGGACCGCCTCCGCTTCACCCGCGACCAGCTCGCCGGCGCCCAGCAGGCGCTGCAGGCCGGCGACTCCGGCCGCGCCGCCGTGCTGCTGCGCGCCGGGCAGCAGGCCGCCGAGCAGGCCTCCGGGCTCGTCGACGCGGTGGCGACGAGGGGCGACGAGCTGCAGAAGGCGGAGGCGTCGCTCGCCGGCCGCATCGCCGAGATCCGCGCCGACGTGACGCAGGGACGAGCGCTCGCCGCCTCCCCGGACGCGGAGTCCGCCGCCCAGGCGCAGAACGTCGCCGCGGCGGTCGCCTCGACCGAGGCCGCCCTCGACGACGTCGAGCGCGCCGCCTCCGTGCGGCCGAACGACCCGCTCGCCCTGCTCGAGGCGCTCACCGCCGCCGACGCCACGATCGACGCCGCCGTCGGCGGGTTCCGCGACGCGCAGGCCCAGCGCGAGCGCGAGCGGGCCGCCCTCGGCGCCGAGCTCACCTCCGCCCGCAGCCGCGTCTCGGCCGCCGAGGACTTCATCGCGGCCCGCCGCGGCGCGGTCGGCTCGGAGGCGCGCACCCGCGTCGCCGAGGCCGCCCGCTCGGCCGAGTACGCCGAGCGCATCGCCGCCACCGACCCCCGCGAGGCTCTCGCCTCCGCCCAGCGCGCCTCGCAGCTCGCCCAGCAGGCGCTCGAGCGGGCGCGGGCCGACGCCGGCGCCTACTCCGCCCCGAACGCCGTCGGCAGCCCCTACGGTGGCGACACCACCGGCGCGTTCCTCGGCGGGATCCTGGTCGAGTCGCTCCTGGGAGGCGGACGCCGCAGCGGCTACCGCTCGGGCGGCTTCGGCGGAGGGGGGTTCAGCGGCGGCTTCGGCGGAGGCGGCTCGTCCCGGCGCTCCGGCGGCGGCGGCTTCGGCGGCGGGCGCAGCAGCGGCGGAGGCGGACGCCGCGGCGGCGGCGGGCGCTTCTGAGCGCCCCCGGGCATCCGCGCACGACCGACGACCACCACCTCCCCCACGACTCCGGCACCACCTCCGACATCCGGCACCACCCACGACGCAAGGAGAGACACCCATGGCTCAGAGACAGTCGATCTTCGGCCGCATCGCGCAGCTCGCGAAGGCCAACATCAACGCGCTCCTCGACCAGGCCGAGGACCCGCAGAAGATGCTCGACCAGATGGTCCGCGACTACACCGACAGCATCCGCGACGCCGAGGCGGCGATCGCCACCACGATCGGCAACCTGCGCCTGCTCGAGGACGACTACCGCGAGGACGTGCAGAACGCCCAGGAGTGGGGCGGCAAGGCCCTCGCTGCGAGCCGCAAGGCCGACGAGCTGCGCACCGGCGGGAGCGCCGGCGACGCCGACAAGTTCGACGCGCTGGCCAAGGTCGCTCTGCAGCGCCAGATCCAGTCCGAGAAGGAGGCGAAGGACGCCGAGCCGACCATCGCCTCGCAGACCGAGGTCGTCGACAAGCTCAAGTCGGGCCTGAACCAGATGCGCGAGAAGCTGCAGCAGCTCTCGAGCAAGCGCGACGAGCTGATCGCGCGCTCGAAGACCGTCGAGGCGCAGAGCCAGGTCCAGGACGCCGTGAAGAGCATCGACCTGATGGACCCGACGAGCGAGGTGAGCCGTTTCGAGCAGAAGATCCGCCGCGAGGAGGCGCGCGTCCGCGGCGCGGAGGAGCTCGCCTCCTCGAGCCTGGACGCGCAGTTCGAGTCGCTCGAGGACCTCGGTGAGATGACCGAGGTGGAGGCGCGCCTCGCCGCGCTCAAGTCCGGCCGCCCGCAGGACTCGATCGGCTCCTGAGCCCGTGCGCCTCCGGCGGCGGTCCCGCCGGAGGCGCAACCCACCCTTCCCGACACGCGCGGGGCGAAGGCTGGCAATCGCCATGGTGCGGTGCCGCCGCCGTCCCCGTAGTGTTCACACCAGGTTGCCCTTGACCCCGGTCGCCCTGATGCCGCGTCCGGCCCCTACCGACGCGGTGAACCATGAGCGGACCGCCCCCGTCGGGATCGCTCACCGAGAGATCGTCGACGCCGACGGTCACCACGAAGAGCGAGGCGCCGATGAGCACCCCCACCACCACGTCCGTCACCGGAGGCGCCCCCCGCGTCGTCCGCACCCGCCCCCGCGCCGACGGCCGCGTCAACCCGACGACCGAGTACTCCGGTCTCCTCAGCACGGTCCGCGACGCGGGGCTCCTCCGCCGCCGCACCGGCTTCTACTACACGATGTTCGGCGCGCTGGTCCTCGCACTCGGCGGCATCGTCACCGGCTTCGTCCTGCTGGGCGACTCCTGGTTCCAGCTCCTGCTCGCCGCCGCCCTCGGCATCGTGCTGACGCAGTTCGCCTTCCTCGCCCATGAGGCCTCGCACCGCCAGGTGTTCGAGTCCGGCAAGGCCAACGACGTCGCCGGCCGCACCCTCGCGAACCTCTTCGTCGGCATCAGCTACTCCTGGTGGATGACCAAGCACAGCCGCCACCACGCGAACCCGAACGTGCTGGGCAAGGACCCGGACATCGAGCGCGACGTCGTCTCCTTCACCGCCGAGGACGCGGCCCGCTCGCGCGGCCTCTACGCCTGGCTCACCCGCCGCCAGGGCTACGCGTTCTTCCCGCTCCTGCTGCTCGAGGGCCTCAACCTGCACCTGCACGGCTTCCGCACCGTGTTCGGCAAGGGCAAGGTCGACAAGCGCTGGGTCGAGATCACCATGCTCGTCACCCGCGTCGGCCTCTACCTCGCCGTCGTCTTCTGGGCCCTCCCCCTCGGCATGGCGTTCGCCTTCGTCGGCGTGCAGCTGGGCGTCTTCGGCCTCTACATGGGCGCCTCGTTCGCGCCGAACCACAAGGGCATGCCGCTGCTGCCGAAGGAGGCGCGCGTCGACTTCCTCCGCCGCCAGGTCCTCACCTCGCGCAGCATCCGCAGCACCTGGTTCACCGACCTCTACATGGGCGGCCTCAACTACCAGGTGGAGCACCACCTCTTCCCGAACATGCCCCGCCCGGCGCTGCGCCGTGCGCAGGTCATCGCCAAGGAGTACTGCACCACCCACCAGATCCCCTACACCGAGACCTCGCTGATGGAGTCGTACGCGATCGTCGTCCGCTACCTCAACAAGGTCGGCCTGTCGGCCGGCGGCGACCCGTTCGACTGCCCCGCCGCCTCCGCCTACGGACGCTGAGCACTCCCCCCTCGGAGGCCCCTCGCACCTTCCCGGTGCGGGGGGCCTCCGTCGTTCGCGGGAGCGCAAGGGGGTGCCCCCGCGGGCGGCGGAGTCGTAGCGTCGGGACATGAGCAGCTCCGACTACGACATCGAGCCCACCCCCACCGACACGACCGACGGCGCCCGCACGCCCGACCCGGCCACCGAGACCGGCACCTCCGCGGGCCTCGACGAGGTCGGCGGCGCGGCCTCCCCCCTGGCCGACGGCGTCGGCGCCGACGGCGAGGAGCAGAACCCCCCGCTGCCCGACTGGGGCCCCACCGACGGCGTCCACGGCACCGACGCCGAGACCGACGCCTCGGGCACCGAGCAGCACTGACACGGCTCCGCGAGGGACCTCCCCGGCCGGTCGGCGAACGCTCCGACCGCGTTCCGAGGAGGTCCCTCCGTGTTCGCCGGAGGGTCGGCCGGCGCCCGGGCGGCGCGCCCTACACTGGCGAAATGCAGCCGACCGAACGCGCCCTCCGCGTGATCTCCTACAACCTCCGGGAGCACCGAGCGCACGCCGAGATCGCCCCCCTCGCCGCCCGCCACGACATCGACGTCCTGTGCCTGCAGGAGTGCGACACCACGAAGCTGCCGCAGGAGGTGGGCTCGCTCCGGCTCGCGTCCGTCACGGCCCGCAACCGCCTGGGCCTGGCCGTCTACTACTCGCAGGACCGCTTCGAGCTCTCCGGCAGCGCCGCGTTCGAGCTCAGCAAGTCCATGCACGACCGGGTGATGTCCCCCGCTCACGAGCGCCTGCTGGCCGTCCGCCTCGACGACCGCGACGGCGGATCGATCGCCGTCTCCTCCTTCCACGCCGCCCCGCTCTCGGCCGGCAACGCCCTGCGCCGCAAGCAGATCGACGAGGCGCTCAACCGGCTGCGCGAGTACGCGCCGGACACCCCCTCCCTGATGGTCGGCGACTACAACTACCCGTGGTTCTTCCGCGGACTCGACCGCCGGATGACCCGGAACGGCTACCTGGTCTCGCGGAGCGACTCCCCGACCTACGCGCGCTACCGCTACTTCAGCGGCCACTTCGACTTCGCGATCAGCGACTCCGTGCGGATCGAGCGGGTCTCCACGCTGCCCCAGGGCGTCTCGGACCACCTCCCGGTGATGGTCGACGCGCACTACGGCGTCCCCGCCGCCTGAGCGCGGGGCCCGCGGGCCCGCGCGGTCGGTAGGCTCAGGGGGTGACGACCCTGATCCTCGCCCGGCACGGAGAGACTGTCTGGCACTCCGAGAACCGCTTCGCGGGCTCCTCCGACATCGCGCTGACCCCCCGGGGCCAGGACCAGGCGGCGACTCTGGCCGCCTGGGCCGTCGACGCCGACCTCGAGGCGGTGTACTCCTCCACCCTGGTCCGGGCCGTGCGCACCGCCGTGCCCGCCGCGCGGGCGGCCCACCTCGAGCTGCAGCCCGACCCGGCGCTGGTCGAGGTCGACTTCGGCCGCGGCGAGGGGCTGACCACCGACGAGATGGAGAAGCGCTTCCCGGACGAATACCACGCGTGGGTCGCGGCGCCGGCCATCCAGCCGATGCCCGGCGGCGAGTCCGGCCTCGACGCCGTCGCCCGCGCGAACACCTCGCTCGCCCGCATCCACCGCGAGCACCCCGACGGCCGCGTGCTCGTCGTCGCGCACGGCACGCTCATCCGCCTCCTGCTGTGCGCCTACCTCGGCATCAACCCGGAGACGTACCGGCACACCTTCCCGGTGGTCGACAACGTCTCGCTGACCACGCTGCGCTGGGACGCGACCGGCGTCGGCCTGCTCGGCTACAACGTCCCGCCCGTCCAGACGCAGCGGCGCTCCAGCTGAGCGCAGCGGCCGCTCCGGAGCGGCGCCCGGCGAGCGCGGGCTCGATCGGCCTGGTGCTCGGGTCGGTCGCGAGCGTGCAGCTGGGCGCCTCCTTCGCCGTGCTGCTCTTCCCCGCCGCGGGGCCGATCGGCACCGTCACGCTCCGGCTGGTGTTCTCGGCCGTCGTGCTGCTCCTGGTCTGCCGTCCGCGGCTGCGCGGCCACAGCCGGAGCGACTGGGCCACTGTCGCCGCCTACGGTCTCGCCCTCGGCGGGATGAACGCCTGCTACTACGAGGCCATCGCCCGGATCCCGCAGGGCGCCGCCGTCACCCTCGAGGTGCTCGGGCCGCTGACGCTCTCGGTGATCGCCGGGAGGAGCGTGCTGAGCCTGGTCTGGGCGGTGCTCGCGCTGGCCGGGGTGGTGACCCTGTCGCAGGGCGGGTTCTCGGCGCTGGACCCGGTCGGCGTCGGCTTCGCACTGGGAGCCGCAGTGCTCTGGGCCGCGTACATCGTCTTCGCCGGCCGAACCGGCGGGCGGTTCCAGGGGATCGACGGGCTCGCGCTGGCGCTGGCGGCCGGCGCGATCGTGTCGCTGCCGTTCGGCCTCGCCTCCGCCGGGCCCGCCCTGGTGGTGCCGCCGGTGCTGCTCCTCGGGCTCGCCGTGGCGGTGCTCTCCTCCGCGGTGCCCTACGCGCTGGAGCTGCTGGCGCTGCGGCGCCTGCGCTCCTCGACCTTCTCGATCCTGATGTCGCTCTCCCCCGGGGCGGCCGCGCTCTCGGGCTTCCTCGTGCTCGGCCAGCGCCTCAGCGCCGTCGAGGCCGTCGGGATCGCGCTCGTTGTCGCTGCGAGCATCGGGGCGGTGCGGACCGCGCGGACCTCCGCCTGAGCGGCAGTTCTTTCGTTAGGCTAACTATGTGCCATCGACAAAGACCCTGCAGACCGAGATCCCGCAGACCGATCTCCCGCTGACCTCCCTCGCGGGCGAGGTGCGGGCAGCGGTCGGCCGGCTCGGACGGCGGCTCCGGCAGGAGAAGGCCCAGCACGAGCTCAGCGATCCGCAGTTCAGCGTGCTCGCGCTCCTGCACCGCGAGGGCGCGAAGACCCTCGGCGAGCTGGCCGAGGCGGAGCGGGTCCGCCCGCCCTCGATGACCCGCACGGTCGGCTGCCTGGTCGACGAAGGACTCGCGGAGCGCCTGGCCGACCCCGCCGACGGCCGCGTCACCCGCATCCGCCCCACCGGGGCCGGCACCGCACTGGTGCTCGACGTGCGCCGCAGCCGCGACGCCTGGCTCGTGGCGCGCCTCGAGGAGCTCCCTCCCGAGGACCTGCGCCTGCTCCACGACGCGGCGGCGGTCCTGCGCGCGGTGGCCGACCGATGAGCGCGATGTTCCGCTCCCTCGCCGTGCCGAACTACCGCATCTGGTTCGCGGGCGCGATGGTCTCGAACGTCGGCACCTGGATGCAGCGCACGGCCCAGGACTGGATCGTGATCAACGACCTGACCGACCACGACGCGACGGCGCTCGGCGTGACCATGGCGCTGCAGTTCGGACCGCAGCTCGTGATGGTGCCCTTCTCCGGCTTCATCGCCGACCGCTTCGACCGGCGGAAGCTCCTGATGGCCACCCAGGGCGCGATGGGCGCGCTCGGGCTCGGCCTGGGGCTCATCGTCGTGACCGGGGTCGTCCAGCTCTGGATGGTCTACCTCTTCGCCCTGCTGCTCGGCTTCGCCGCGGCGATCGACGCGCCCGTGCGCCAGACGTTCGTGTCGGCGCTGGTCGAGGACCGCGACCTCACCAACGCCGTCTCGCTGAACTCGGCCTCCTTCAACTCGGCGCGGATGATCGGACCGGCCCTCGCGGGCGTGCTCATCGCCGCGGTCGGCTCCGGCTGGGTCTTCCTCCTCAACGCCGCGAGCTTCCTCGCCGTCCTGCTCTCGCTGCGCGCGCTGCACCGCGACCAGCTCCGCAGCGCCCCGCGCGCCACCCGCGGCCCGGGTGCGCTGCTGGAGGGGTTCCGCTACGTGTCGAAGCGGCCGGACATCCTCGTGGTGCTCGCGATCGTGTTCCTGATCGGCACGTTCGGCCTGAACTTCCCGATCTTCGCCTCGACGATGGCGACCGTCGAGTTCGACATGGGGGCGAGCGAGTTCGGCCTGCTCTCCTCCGCCATCGCCGTCGGCTCGGTGCTGGGAGCGCTCCTCTCGGCTCGCCGCGACCGCCCGAGGCTCCGGCTCATCGTCGGCGCCTCCGCGGCGTTCGGCGTCGCGCTCGCGCTGGCCGGCGTCATGCCGACGGTCTGGGCGTTCGCGATCCTGCTCCCCTTCGTCGGCATCGCGGCGCAGACGCTGATGACCTCGGCCAATGGCTACGTGCAGCTCTCGACCGCCCCCGAGATGCGGGGCCGGGTCATGGCGCTGTACATGGCCATCTTCGTCGGCGGCACCCCGATCGGCGCACCGCTGATCGGCTGGGTCGCGAATGCCTACGGTCCGCGCCAGGCGATGCTGGTCGGCGCCGCCTCCGGGATCGCGGCGGCCGCCATCGGACTCGCCTTCCACCTCCGCCTGCGCCGCGCCGCCCGGCTCGCGGCCCCCGGGCCGGAGGCTCTGCCCGCCACCGGCGGAGTCCCCCTGCTGCGCCCGCGCGCCTAGGCTCCGTCAGCCGGTCCGCGCGCCGGGGCGGATCCGTGGACAGCCCGCTCGACGGGGCGGCTCCGCGGACAGCCCGCTCGACGGGCCGCCCCCGACGCCGGGCTGCTCCGCGGACAGCCCGCTCGACGGGCCGCCCCCGACGCCGGGCGCGTCCGCCGCCCGCCCTCAGGCCTCGCGGGTGATCTCGACGCGGACGAAGAGCTTCGACGAGCGGGGCCCGGCGAACACCCCGCGCAGCGGCGCGATGTCGTTGTAGTCGCGGCCGCGGCCGACGATGACGTGGCGGTCGCCGATGTCGATCAGGTTCGTCGGGTCGTAGCCGCGCCACGCTCCTCCGCAGAACCACTCGACCCAGGCGTGCGACTCCCCCACCACGGTCTCGCCGATCTCCGCGTGCGGCTTGGGGTGCAGGTAGCCCGAGACGTAGCGCGCCGGGATGCCCACCGAGCGCAGCGCCCCGAGGACGATGTGCGTGATGTCCTGGCAGACGCCCTCGCGCGCGGTCCACGACTCCGTCGCGGTGGAGTGCACGCCGGTGACGCCCTGCCGGTAGGTCATCGCCCGGCCGATCGTCTCGGCGATCGTGAGCGCGGCCTCGCACGGCCCGGCCGCCTCGTCCGCGAGCGAGCGCGCCATCGCCGAGAGGTCCTCCGGCGGCGCGGTGCGGTGGGTCTGCTTCGACTGCTCCACGTACTCGGTGCGCGTCTCGACCTGCTCGGACAGCTGATCCCACCCGGTCGGGTGGTCGGGGTGCTGCTTCGGCCGGATCTCGACGAGCGAGGTCGCCGTCAGCGAGAGCTCGCGGTGGGCGTCGAGCACGTCGAACGACGAGACGCGGGTGCCCCAGTAGTCGGTGTAGGCGTGCACCGAGGTCACCGGCCGGATGTCGAGGTTCGAGAACAGCACCAGCTGCCCGTCCGAGGAGGCGGGGAGCATCCGCGCCTCGTTGTAGGACGCGACCACGTCCCCCGCGTAGGTGAAGCCCGTGGTGTGCCTGATGCGCAGCCTGCTCACAGCGCCTCCCCGATCCAGCTCGGCATGACGTTGGTGGGGAAGTACCGCTGGCGGATCGCCTCGGACGCGGCCGAGGTCGCCTCCTGCACGCTGTCCATGTGCCGCGGGAGGTCCTCGAGGATGTCGGTGATCGGCCGGAACTCCAGCTCGCTGCGGATCCGCCCGAGGACGCGCTGCGCGTCGCCGGAGTGGCCGATGCGGCCGGTGCGCGGCTCGATGTCGCGCATGCACGCCTCCGCCCGCGAGACCGAGAAGAGGATCGAGCGCGGGAACAGCCGGTCCAGGAGGAGGAACTCCGCCGCGTTCCGCGCGCTCGGCACGCCCCGGTAGGTGCGCAGGTACGCCTCGTAGGCGCCGCAGGAGCGGAGGATCGTGGTCCAGGAGGGGCCGCTCGCCTCGGTCAGCGAGCGGGTGGCGAGCAGGCGGGCGGTCATGTCGGCGCGCTCGATCGAGCGGCCGAGGGTGAAGAACTGCCAGGCCTCGTCGCGCGAGGTCGCCGACTCGATGATGCCGACGGCGAGGGCGGAGCGCTCCCTCACCCAGCTGAAGAACTCCGACACCCGCTCGCCCGAGACGCGGCGCGGCATCCGGGTGCGCGTGGTGTTGAGGCACTCCCAGAGCTCGGTCGAGACGATCTCGCGCGCCCGGCGGGCGTTCTCGCGGGCCGCGCCGAGCGAGTAGGCGATCGAGGCGGGGTTCGTGCGGTCGATCGCGAGGATCGCCAGCACGTCGGCGCGGGTGATCTCGCGCATGTCGTCCGGCGGGGTCGAGCCCATCACCGACAGGAGCGAGCGGCAGGCCGTGTCCTCGTCGATCCACGGGTCCTCGAGCAGGAGCTGGAGGTGGACGTCGAGGATGCGGGCGGTGCCGTCGGACCGCTCGATGTAGCGGCCGATCCAGAACAGCGACTCGGCGATCCGGGAGAGCATCAGTCGTCCTCCCCCGCCGCGAGCGTCTGCTGCTGCTGCTGGTCCTGGTCGGTGTTCGGCGCGTCCTGCGGCGAGTGGTCGGGCGTGTGGTTGAGCGGATAGACGATCGGGATGGAGCTGGTGACCGCGGCCTGCTCGGCGACGAGCGCCTGGATGTCGCGCGCCTCGGGCTCGGCGCTGCGCGCCTCCTCGAGGCCGACCACCCAGGTGTCCTTCGATCCGCCGCCCTGCGACGAGTTGACGACGAGCTGCCCCTCCGGGAGCGCGACGCGGGTCAGGCCGCCGGGCAGCACCCAGACGTCGGTGCCGTCGTTCACGGCGAAGGGCCGCAGGTCGGCGTGCCGGGGGCGCATCCCGTCGTCGACGAGGGTGGGGATGGTGGAGAGCTGCACGACCGGCTGCGCGATCCATCCGCGCGGGTCGGCCTGGAGGCGGGAGCGCAGCTCGGCGAGCTCCTTCGCCGAGGCGGCCGGCCCGACGACCAGGCCCTTGCCGCCGGAGCCGTCGACCGGCTTCACGACGAGCTCGTCGAGACGGTCGAGCACCTCATCGAGCGCTCCCGGATCCTCGAGCCGCCACGTGTCGACGTTCTTGATCACCGGCTCCTCCGAGAGGTAGTAGCGGATGAGGTCGGGCAGGTAGGTGTAGACGAGCTTGTCGTCGGCGACGCCGTTGCCGACCGCGTTGGCGATCGTGACGTTCCCGAGCCGGGCCGCGAGCATCAGCCCGGGTGAGCCGAGCATCGAGTCGGCGCGGAACTGCAGCGGATCGAGGAACTCGTCGTCCACGCGGCGGTAGATCACGTCGACCCGGGTCGGGCCGGAGGTGGTGCGCATGAACACCTTGCCGCCCGTGCAGAACAGGTCGCGGCCCTCGACCAGCTCGACGCCCATGAGGCGGGCGAGGAGGGTGTGCTCGAAGTAGGCGGAGTTGTAGACGCCCGGGGTGAGCACGACCACGGTCGGGTCGTCGACGCCCTCAGGGGCGGAGGCGCGGAGGGCCTGCAGCAGCTTGTTCGGGTAGTCGCCGACCGGGCGCACCCGCATCGAGACGAACAGCTCGGGCAGCGTCTGCGCCATCACCCGGCGGTTCGAGATGACGTAGGAGACGCCGGAGGGCACGCGGACGTTGTCCTCGAGGACCCGCCAGCCGCCCTTCTCATCGCGGATCAGGTCGATCCCGGACACCTGGATCCGCACGCCGTTCGCGGGGACGATGCCCGCGGCCTGCCGGTGGAAGTGGCTCGAGCTCGAGATCAGCCCGGCGGGGATGACGCCGTCGGCCACGGCGTTCTGCGGGCCGTAGACGTCGGCGAGGAACGCCTCGAGAGCACGGACCCGCTGCTTGATGCCGGTCTGCACCTCGTTCCACTCGGCGCGCTCGATCACCCGGGGGACGGCGTCGAGCGGGAACGGCCGCTCCTCCCCCGCGAAGTCGAAGGTGACGCCCTGCGCGAGGTAGGAGGAGGCGAGCGCGTCGGTGCGGCCGCGCAGCTCCTCCTGGGTCATCCGCGCGAGCGAGGAGTAGATGTCGCGGTAGGCGCCGCGGACCCCGTCGGGGCCTCCGGTCGACGCCACGTCGGCGAACATCTCGTCCCAGGGGGTGGCGCCCGTGTCGGGCCGCTCGACCTTCTGGGACCCGTATCCGTCGAAGAGGTCACCCATGGCACGACTCTAGTGCGGGGCGTATTGCGGGGATGTTTCGGGCGGCCGCGGGGCGAGCGGGGCGGGTCGGCGACGTCCGGGCACGGCACCGGCGCCGTCCTCCGACAGGCCGGCGGAGGCCCGGGGATCCACGGGAATAGTTCCGGCCGCACGTGGTTGAATGAGGATGTACATGCAAACGCATGGACCAGGCCCCACCGGGCCGGAGGACAGAAGGAGCGCCTGATGCAGTTCGGCATCTTCACGGTCAGCGACATCACGACCGACCCCACGACCGGACGGACCCCGTCCGAGTCCGAGAAGATCCAGGCGACCCTCGCGATCGCGCTGAAGGCGGAGGAGATCGGCCTCGACGTCTTCGCCCTGGGCGAGCACCACAATCCGCCGTTCTGGTCCTCCTCCCCCACCACCACGCTCGGCTACCTCGCGGCGAAGACCGAGAGGATCACGCTCTCCACCGCGATGGCCCTCATCACCACGAACGACCCCGTGAAGCTCGCCGAGGACTACGCGATGCTCCAGCACCTCGCCGGCGGCCGCGTCGACCTGATGCTCGGCCGCGGCAACACCGGCCCCGTCTACCCGTGGTTCGGCAAGGACATCCGCCGCGGCATCGAGCTGACGATCGAGAACTACGACCTGCTGCACCGCCTGTGGACCGAGGACTTCGTCGACTGGGAGGGCCAGTTCCGCACGCCCCTCCAGGGCTTCCAGTCGACCCCGCGCCCCCTCGACGGCGTCGCGCCGTTCGTGTGGCACGGATCGATCCGCTCGCCGCAAATCGCTGAGCAGGCCGCCTACTACGGCGACGGCTTCTTCGCGAACCACATCTTCTGGCCCGCCTCGCACACCCAGAAGATGGTGCAGCTCTACCGCCAGCGCTTCGAGCACTACGGCCACGGGACCGCCGACCAGGCGATCGTCGGCCTCGGCGGGCAGATCTTCCTGGCGAAGAACTCGCAGGACGCGGTCTCGCAGTTCCGCCCCTACTTCGACAACGCCCCCGTCTACGGCCACGGCCCCTCGCTCGAGGACTTCACGGAGCAGACCCCGCTCACCGTCGGCTCCCCGCAGCAGATCATCGACCGCACCCTCGGCTTCCGCGAGTACGTCGGCGACTACCAGCGCCAGCTCTTCCTGATGGACCACGCGGGACTCCCGCTGAAGACCGTCCTGGAGCAGATGGACATGCTCGGCGAGATCCTCCCCGCTCTCCGCGCCGGCTTCGCCGAGGGCCGCCCCGCGCACGTGCCCGACGCCCCCACCCACGCCTCCCTCGTGGCCGCGCGCGACGCGCAGCCCGCGGCCGAGCCCGTCACCGTCTAGTCAGGAGCTCTCCATGGACACCCGCAGGATCACCGTCCTCTCGGCCGGCCTCAGCCAGCCGTCCTCGACTCGGCTGCTCGCCGACCGCCTGGCCGACGCCGCCGAGTCCTCCCTCACCGAGCAGGGCTTCGCCGTCGAGCGGAGCGTCGTGGAGCTGCGCGACCTCGCGCACGACGTCACGAACAACCTCCTCACCGGCTTCGCGAGCCCCGCTCTGCAGACCGCGCTCGACGCGGTCGCCGGCGCCGACGGCCTGATCGCCGTGACGCCGATCTTCACCACCAGCTACAGCGGGCTCTTCAAGTCGTTCGTCGACGTGCTCGACACGGAGGCGCTGCGCGGCCTGCCCGTGCTGCTGGCGGCCACGGGCGGGTCCCCCCGCCACTCCCTGGCCGTCGACTACGCGATGCGCCCGCTCTTCACCTACCTGCACGCGGCGCCCCTCGCGACCACCGTGTTCGCGGCGACGGACGACTGGGGCGGCGCGACCGAGGACGGACGGGCGCTGCCCTCGCGCATCGAGCGCGCCGGACGCGAGCTGGCCGATCAAGCCGCCCGCTCCTCCCGCTCGGGCTCCACGCCCGACCCGTGGGCGCTCGACGGCTCGTTCGAGGGGATGCTCGGCCGCCGCGGCTGAACGCCCGCCGCGCGGATCGGCCGCTCCTCTCATGGATCGGCCGATCCGTCCAGCCGCGATACCCGCGGCCCTGCCGGAATAGCCTGCCCCCGGGAGCCTGCCGCTGGCCCCCGGAAGGAGGCCGTCATGGGCCTGACCAGCAAGGGGCTCCCCTCGGGGGCTCTCGACCTCTCGCAGCTCGGACGCGCGGTCCTCGACCGCCGCCGCTTCCTCGGAGCCCTCGGCGTCGCCGCCTCCGTCCCGGTCCTCTCCGGCTGCGGCTTCGCCCCCGCGGGCCCCGCGGCGAGCGCCGGCAGCGACACCCTCACCTTCACCACCTGGGGCACCGACGCCGAGCTGGCCGGCTTCCAGCGCGCGATCGACGCGTTCCAGTCGGCGAACGCCGGCGCCACCGTGACCCTCAACGCGGTCCCGTACGAGCAGATGTTCACCAACATCGACGCGCAGCTGCAGGCGGGGAACCCGCCGGACGTCTTCCGGGTCCCCTACTACACGTTCGGCAGCTACGCCGGCCGCGACCAGCTCCTGGACCTGTCGGGCTTCCTCGACTCCGACGTCGCCGAGCGGTTCACCGATCCGGCCTGGGCCGCGGTGCAGAGCGGCGGGAGCCCCTTCGGCGTCCCCCACCACACCGACACCTCGCTGATCCTCTACAACACGCAGGTGCTGGCCGACGCGGGCGTCACCTCCTTCCCCTCCTCGCCCGAGGAGGCGTGGACCTGGGAGGAGTTCACCGAGGTCGGGCGGAAGCTGCGCGCCTCGCTCCCCGCCGAGCGCTACCCCTTCGCCTACAACTGGCAGGGCAACGGCGTCACGCGCTGGCTCAGCCTGCTCTTCCAGGCCGACGGCCGTTTCCTCACCGAGGACCTGTCCGGGCCCGCGATCGACTCCGCCGCCGGCCGCGCCGCGATCGACTTCAGCCGCAGCTTCTTCACCGACGGCCTCGTGCCGCCGAGCAGCTCCGTGCAGGCGACCACCTACGCCAGCGACCTCTGGTACTCGCAGACCACCGCGATGACCTTCGCCGGCGCGTTCCTCATCCCCGACGCCGACTCCACCCTCGACTTCGAGTGGGGCGCCACCTACTCCCCGCGCAACGTGCGCGGAGGCGGCGACTTCGGCGGCAACGCCCTCGTCGCGACCAAGGCCGCGAAGAACCCGGAGCTGGCCGCCTCCTTCCTCGCGTTCGTGACGGAGGAGGAGGCGATGCGCGACTTCTGCGCCGGCGCCTCCCTCCTCCCCACCCGTCGCGACCTCACGGAGTCGGGCATCGAGTTCGCCGTGCGCCCCGAGCTCGCCGAGGTGTTCCTCGGCCAGGCGGGCACCGTCCAGGCGTCCGACTCGGCGCAGGTCGCCTCGCCCGACATGGCCGCGATCATCACGGTGCTCAAGGAGCAGCTGGAGCAGGCCTTCGTCGGCGGGCGCAGCACCGAGGACACCATCGCCGGCCTCACCTCCGGCATCGCGGCCGCGACGCAGTGAGCCGGTCGGTCCTCGCGCCGGAGGCGGTGACCGCCCGCCCCCGGCGCACCTCCCGCGCCCCCGCCCGCGAGACGGCGGCCGCCTACGCGTTCCTCGCGCCGAACCTGCTGATGCTCGGCCTGTTCGTGTTCGTCCCCCTGGGCGGCGCGTTCCTGATCGGCTTCCAGCGCACGAACGGCTTCGGCGACGGCGTCTTCGTCGGACTCGACAACTACGCGCGGCTGCTCGGCGACGGCCTCTTCTGGCGCTCGACGCTGAACACGGCGCTGTTCACCCTGATCGTGACCCCCCTCTCGATGGCGCTGGGCCTCGGCGCGGCGGTGCTGATGAACTCGGTGCTGCCCGCGCGTCCGGTGTTCCGCAGCATCCTCATCCTGCCGATGGCGGTCTCCGGCGTGGCGACGGCGCTGATGGGCGTGCTGATCTTCGACGAGAACAGCGGCGTGCTCGACGGCATGCTCCAGACGATCGGCCTCCCCCGCATCGCCTGGCAGTCCGGCGGAGCTGCGGCCTTCGCCTCCGTGGTGCTCGTCACCCTGTGGTGGCGCACCGGCTTCAACATGCTGATCTACCTGGCGGGGCTGCAGGGGGTGAACCCGGCGCTCTACGAGGCGGCCCGGCTCGACGGAGCGAACGCGTGGCAGCAGTTCCGCCACGTGACGCTGCCGCTGGTCGGCCCGTCGTCGTTCTTCCTGCTCATCCTCAACGTCATCTACTCGTTCCAGGTGTTCGACATCGTCTTCGTGCTCACCGGCGGCGGACCGCAGAACGCGACCTCGGTGCTCGTGACCTACGCCTACGACACCGGGTTCGTCACCCGCGACCAGGGCTACGCCGCGGCCATCGGCATCGTGCTGCTGATCCTGACCATGATCTTCACCGCGGTGCAGTGGCGCACCAACCGCTCGAGGGACCTCGTCGAATGATCCGCACGTCGCGCACCTCGCGCCTGCTCCGCCTCGCCCTCGCCCTCGCTGTCTCGGTGGTCATCGTCTTCCCGCTGTACTGGATGGTCGTCGTCGCGTTCTCCTCGCGGTCCGAGCTGCTCGGCGGCACCCTCCGCCTCTGGCCGCGCGAGCTGACGCTGGTGAACTTCGAGCGAGTGTTCTCGTCGTTCCCCGTGGCGACCTGGTTCGGCAACTCCCTCGCGATCAGCCTGGTCACCGCTTTGATCACCGTGACGATCAACCTGCTCGGCGGCTACGCCTTCGCGCAGCTGCGGTTCCGCGGATCCGGAGTGCTCTTCCTCCTGGCCCTGTCGACGCTCACCCTGCCCGTGCAGGTGATCATGGTGGCGCTGTTCCGGCTCGTCACCGACCTCGGCCTCTACGGGAGCTACTGGGCGGTGATCCTGCCGACGGCGGCATCGGCGTTCGGGCTGTTCCTGGCGCGGCAGTTCATCCTCGCGATCCCGCGGGACCTGATCGAGGCGGCCCGGATCGACGGCGCCGGGCACTTCCGCGTGTTCACGGCCATCGTCCTCCCCCTCTCGAAGCCGCTCATCGCCGTGCTCTTCTTCATGTCGCTGCTCGGCTCCTGGAACGACTTCGCCTGGCCGCTCATCGCCCTGAAGGAGAACGCGCTGTTCACGCTCCCGATCGGGCTGCTCTTCCTCCAGGGGCAGTTCGGCAGCGACTACGGAGCGACCATGGCGTTCGCCCTGGTGAACGTCGTGCCGATGGTGGTGCTGTTCCTGGTGTTCCAGCGCTACTTCGTGCAGGGCTTCGCGCGCAGCGGCCTCCGCTGACCTCGCGGCGGGGGGGGGTGCGGATCGGTGCGCTGTGCGGCCATTCGTCCCCCCGTCCGGGGCCGGGAGTGTCAATCCCCCCGTTCCGCCGACCCGGCCGGCGCCGCCCCGCGGTACCGTCGTCGCAGGCGCCCACCTCGTGCGCTCCGGAGCGCACCGTTCGAGCGGAAGGCGGGATCGCCATGAGTACCGTCGCCGCGAACGCCGCCCAGCAGAAGGTGGCCGGCCGCTACTACCTGATCGAGCGCATCGGCTCCGGCGGGATGGGCTCGGTCTACCGGGCCCGCGACGAGACCGTGCAGCGCGAGGTCGCCGTGAAGGTGTTCCGCGCGGAGGCCTCGAATCCCGAGGACGTGGCCCGCCAGGAGCGCGAGGTGCGGATGCTGAGCTCCTTCGCCCACCCCGGCATCGTCAACCTCTTCGACGCGGGCCTGCACAACTTCGGCGGCGAGGTCCGCCGCTACGTCGTGATGGAGCTCGTCGCCGACCCCACGATGGAGGCGCGGCTCGAGTCCGGCCCCCTCCCGGCGGCGGAGGTCGCGGCGATCGGCACGCAGCTCGCCGAGGCCCTGGCCTACCTGCACGAGCGCGGCGTCGTGCACCGCGACGTGAAGCCCGCGAACATCCTGGTCAGCGAGGTCGCCTCCAGCGGCTACGCCCGCACCGCCAAGCTCACCGACTTCGGCGTGGCCCACTTCATGGACGGCTCCCGCCTCACCAGCGACGGCGTCGTGATCGGCACCGCGAGCTTCGTCAGCCCGGAGCAGGTCGCGGGCGAGCCGATCAGCGGAGCGAGCGACGTCTTCTCCCTCGGCCTGGTCCTCCTCGAGGCGATCACCGGTCACCGGGAGTACTCGGGCACCGTCCTCGAGGCGGCGATCGCCCGCCTCCACCGCAGCCCCTCCGTGCCCGACACCCTGCCGGCGGAGTGGCGGGCGCTGCTGACCTCGATGACGCAGCGGGACCCGGAGAAGCGGCCGACCGCCGACGAGGTCGCGCACCGGCTCCGCGGCGGGATGACGACGGGCTCGGCTTCGGGCGCGCCGACCGCCTCGGACTCGCGCGCGGCACGGATCCGGCGCTCCGTGATCATCGGCTCGAGCGTGGTCGGCGTCGGCGCGATCGCGGCGCTGTCGTGGATGCTCGGAGCGCTCGCCGGTCGCTGACCGACCGGGCGCGGGGCCCTAGGCCTCGCCGGGGAACGCGGGACGGAGCACGATCCGCGTCCAGGCGCCCACGTAGATCCGGTCGCCCTCCTCGACCTCGCGGCGCTGCCCGGCGGCGATCGGCGACTGCGGGAGCGGCGCCCCGGCCGGGGCGAGGTACGTGCCGTTCGCCGACTGCAGATCCTCGACCCACCAGCGGTAGCCGTCGGTGCTCAGCTGGCAGTGGCGCCGCGAGACACCGGAGTCGGAGCCGCAGTCCACCTGCGGCGAGATGCCGCGGGAGACGGACGGGCGGCCGACGAGCAGGGTGCGCTCGCGGAGGACGACGGTCGCGGGCGGGCCGGGCGAGGGCATGGGGTCGTCGGCGCGCTGCTCGGCGTACCACTCCGGGTCGACCCAGAGCTCGGCGATCCACGGGCGGTCCGGGTCCGCGGAGGCGGCGGCGGGGCGGGCGGAGCCGGTGGCCGGCGCGGACGCGGCCTCCTCCTCCGACGCTGAGGCCCCGGGTGCCGCGTCGGGGGCTGCGGCCTCGGGTGCAGGGGCCTCCGGGATCACCTCGGTCGGCGGAGCGGCGGGCGGCGCGGTCGCGACGGGGGTGTCGAAGCCGGCCTCCTGCTCCGGGACCAGCTCGGTCGGAGCCGCGGGATCGGCCTGCGGCGCGGGCGCCTCGCCCAGGTGCTGGGCCGGGTCCCCCGACGGCGTCGCGGAGCCGCCGACCTCGCCCGGAGCGCGGACGGCACCGGAGGAGGTGAACGGATCGGCCTCGGGGAGGGAGCCGGTCGTGAAGTCGTAGCCGCAGTTCTCGCAGAACAGGGCGCCGGGCTCGTTCGGGAACGAGCAGTGCGGGCAGACCGAGGGGCCGGTCGGGATCGCGGTGGTCGGCGCGGCGGGAGCGGGCGTCGGGGCCGCAGCGGCACCGATGGGCGCCCCGCAGACGTCGCAGTAGTCGCCGGACTGGGAGGTGTGCCCCTCGGGACAGCGGAAGCTCACTTGCGCACCCGCGTGGTCTTGGTCGACGCGGTGTCCAGCGCCATCTCGTCGAGGCGGTCCACGCCGCGCTTGAGCCGCACGGTGCCCTCGTTCGGGTTGTCGATCTCGACGACCTTCCGCAGCTTCGCGGTCGCCTCGTCGTTCCCGGTGACGGAGGCGAGCTGCACCGCCCGCCCGAGCTTGACCGTGGCGGTCGCCTCGTCGCCCCGCGCCTTGGCTGCGAGCCCGTCCTGGATCGCCGAGGCGAGCTCGGTCTGGCCGGTGTAGTGGGCGACGGCGGGGTCGATGCGGGCGGTCAGGGCGGAGTCGTCCGTCCAGCGCGCCTTCACCAGGGCGGAGGCGACCACCTCGTCGCGCACGCTGAGCTGCACCCGCGCGGCGAGCTGCTCCGAGCCGACCGGCTTCGACGCGACCCGCACCGCCACGTGGTACTCCCGCGACTCGTCGCCCCAGGCGCCGGTCGGGTAGGCGCCGGTGAGCGGGTTCACGGCGTTCCGCCGGGAGCTGAGGTCCTCGAGGTTCGGCGCGACCTGGCGGACGAAGAGCAGCTGCGCGCCCTGCGGAGTCCAGACGCGGAGCTCGCCGTTGGCGACTCCCCGGCCCATCGACGCCCGCATCAGCGACTCGAAGTCGGCGGCCATGTCGGCCGGGTTCGCGATCAGGCCCACGGTGCCCAGCAGGGCGCTCGCGATGGTGCGCGCCTCCTCGACGATCCAGCGGGAGCCGACGCCGCGCACGTCGCACTGGAAGTCGCCCGACGCCGCGCGGATCGCCGCGTCCAGCTGCATCCGCGACTCGTGCTCGTTCTTGCCGTCGGTGAGGAGGATCGCGTGCCGCTGCGTCGCCTCCGGCACGGTCGCGAACAGCTGGCGGGCGAGGGTCAGCCAGGTGCCCATCGCGGTGCCGCCGTCGGCCTGGAGGTAGCCGATCGCCTCCTTCGCCGCGGCTCGCGCCCCCGGCTCCATCCGCACCATCGAGACGGTGGCGTTGGGGTACGGGAAGGCGCGGTCGGCGCGCTCGGACCCGGCCACGACGGCGAAGAAGGTGCCGTCCAGGATCTGGTCGACGGCCACGGCGGCGGCGCGCTTGGCGGCCGTCATGTTCTCGCCGGTCATCGATCCGGAGCAGTCCACGATGATGATCTCGGCCGCGGCCCCGTCGGACCCGGCGACCCCCGTGCCGGACGCGGTCACCGTGACGATGGCGTGCACGTCGGTGGCGCCGTCCGAGAGGAACTCGTTCTGGAAAACACTCGCGCTGAACTCCGCCATTCCGGCAGTTTACGGGGACGCCCGGCCCGAGCGGCCCTCCATCGCCGAGGATCGGCCGGGCATCGCGGCCCGACGCCTGCACGACAGCTGTCGGGGCGGGCGGAGGCGGGTCGAGCGCCGCCGGAGCGCCCCCGTCAAGCCCGCCGCGACCGGACGCCGCCGGTGCCAGGGTGGAGCCGTGCCTCCCTGGACCCTCGCCCTCGCCAGCGGCGCCATCGGCGGCGCCACCCTCCTGATCGGCGCCGCGCTCGCCTGGTTCGTGCGCGTGCCCCCGAAGCTCACCGCCGCGATCTCGGCGTTCGGAGCAGGGGTGCTGATCTCGGCGCTCGCCTACGAGCTCGTGCAGGAAGCGGCGGACGACGGAGGACTGCTCCCGACGATCCTCGGCACGCTCGCGGGAGCCGTCGTCTTCGTCGGCGCGGACGCGCTGCTCACCCGCGCCGGCGCGGGGAACCGCAAGAGCGCGAAGGGCTCGGGCGGAGGAGGAGGCGCGGCCATCGCGGCCGGCGCCCTGATCGACGGGGTCCCCGAATCGATCGTGCTCGGCCTCTCGGTCGCCCAGGGCGGAGCGGGAGCGGCGATCAGCGTGCCCATCGTCGCCGCGGTCGCGATCTCGAACCTCCCCGAGGGCCTGTCCTCGACGGTCGGCATGAAAGCCGACGGCCGCTCCGCCCGCTACGTCTTCACCGTCTGGGGCGGGATCGCCGCGATCTCGGCCGCCGCGGCGCTGGTCGGCTTCCTGGTCTTCGCCACCGCACCGGGCGCGGTCGTGGCCTTCGTGACGACCGTCGCCGCCGGCGCGATCCTCGCCATGATCTCGAACACGATGATCCCCGAGGCGTTCGACCGCGACGACGTGCTCACCGGGCTGTACGCGGTCCTCGGGTTCGTGACGGCGTTCGCCTTGCACAGTGCTGGTTAGGACGCCGCTCCCCGCGCGGCGTCCCGCAGTCGGCTCGAGCGCGCGGCCGGGTCCCGAGGAGCGGGATGCGCACGGCGACGCGGATCCGCTGGAACGCGGATCCCCGGATACGCCTCGCGAGGACGCCGCTGGTTAGGACGCCGCTCCCCGCGCGGCGTCCCGCAGTCGGCCCGAGCGCGCGGCCGGGTCCCGAAGAGCGGCAGGCGCACGGCGACGCGGATCCGCTGGAACGCGGATCCCCGGATACGCCTCGCGAGGTCCCGCAGTCGGCCCGAGCGCGCGGCCGGGTCCCGAAGAGCGGCAGGCGCACGGCGACGCGGATCCGCTGGAACGCGGATCCCCGGATACGCCTCGCGAGGACGCCGCTGGTTAGGACGCCGCTCCCCGCGCGGCGTCCCGCAGTCGGCCCGAGCGCGCGGCCGGGTCCCGAAGAGCGGCAGGCGCACGGCGACGCGGATCCGCTGGAACGCGGATCCCCGGATACGCCTCGCGACGGCGCCGCTGCCTTCGCGGCGTCCCGCAGTCGGCTCCAGCGCGGGGCCGGGTCCCGAGGAGCGGGACGCGCACGGCGACGCGGATCCACTGCACCGCGGATCCCCGGATACGCCTCGCGAGGACGCCGCTGCCTTCGGAACGGAGTGCGGTCAGCCGCTGAAGGCGGTGAGGGCGTCGTCGAGGATGCCGAGGCCGCGGGCGACCTCGGCGGGGGTGATGACGGCCGGCGGGACCACGTGGATCCGGTTGTCGGCGGTGAAGGGCAGGAGGCCGCGGGACAGCAGGTCGGCCTTGAGGCGGGCGACGGAGGCCGCCGGCAGCGGGGTGCGCGCGGCCCGGTCGGTGACCAGCTCCAGGGCCCAGAACACTCCGGAGCCCCGGACCTCGCCGATCAGGTCGTGCTTCGCCTCGAGAGCCGCCAGGCCGGGGGCCAGGTGCTCCGAGCCGATGGTGCGCGCGTTGTCGACGATCCCCTCCTCCTCCATCGCCTCGAGCGTCGCGACGACACTGGCCGCGGCGAGCGGGTGTCCCGAGTAGGTGAGGCCGCCGGGGAAGACGCGCTCGTCGAAGTGGTGGGCGATCGGATCCGAGATGACGACGCCGCCGATCGGGACGTAGCCGGAGTTCACGCCCTTCGCGAAGGTGATCAGATCGGGGCGCACGTCGATGGCGTCGAAGGCGAACCACTCCCCCGTGCGGCCGAAGCCCGCCATGACCTCGTCGAGGATCAGCTGGATGCCGTACCGGTCGGCGATCTCGCGGACACCCGCGAGGTAGCCGGGCGGCGGGGTGAGCACGCCGGCGGTGCCGGGGATGGTCTCGAAGAGGAACGCGGCGATCGACTCCGGCCCCTCCGCCTGCACGACGCGCTCGAGGTGGTGGAGGGCGCGCTCGCACTCCTGCTCGAGGGTCTCGGCCCAGAACTCGCTGCGGTACAGGTAGGGCCCGAAGGCGTGCACGTGCCCGCGGGAGTACTCGTTGGGGATGCGGCGCCAGTCGCCGGTCGAGACGATCGCCGCTCCCGTGTTGCCGTGGTACGAGCGGTACAGCGAGACGACCTTGTCGCGGCCGGTGAACAGCCGCGCCAGGCGGATCGCGTTCTCGTTCGCGTCCGCGCCGCCGTTGGTGAAGAAGACCTTCTCCATGCCCTCGGGCGCCCGCTCGGTGATCAGGCGGGCCGCCTCGGCGCGGGTCTCGTTCGCGTAGGCCGGGCCGACGGTGGTGAGGACGCCCGCCTGCTCCTGGATCGCGGCGACGACCTTCGGGTGCTGGTAGCCGATGGTGACGTTCACGAGCTGGCTCGAGAAGTCGAGGTAGCGGGTGCCGTCGACGTCCCAGACCTCGGCGCCGAGACCGCCCGCGATGGGCAGCGGGTTCAGCGCGCCCTGCGCCGACCAGGAGTGGAACACGCGGGACCGGTCGGCGGCGGTGACCGAGGCGTTGTCGCGGACGGTGGGGGCGGTCGAGGACGTCATGCTCCCCATCGTGCCGCGCGCGCCTCGGAAGCGGGCGTGCGGATCCGTCGATCCGTGGACCCTACGATGGACGGAACGTCGAAGGGAGCCGCGCATGCCCGCGACCGTCCGCGATCTTCTGGCCGAACCGGCCTTCCGCCTCCGCGTGCTCGCCGGCGTCCACGACGAGGCCGACCTCGACGCCCCTCTGGTGTGGGCGCACTCCTCGGACCTCGTCGATCCGACGCCCTGGCTCGAGTCGGGCCAGCTGCTGCTGACCGACGGCGTCCACTTCACCGGGCACGACAGCGCCGAGTTCTCGGAGGAGTACGTCGCCCGGCTGCGCGGCCGCGGCATCCGCGCGCTCGGCTTCGCCACCCGCATCGTGCACGACGAGGTGCCCGCCGCTCTCGTCACGGCGTGCGAGCGTCAGGGCCTGCCCCTGCTGGAGGTGGCGGACCTGACTCCGTTCATGGGGATCATCCGGTTCGTCGCCGACGTGATCTCGCGGGAGCAGCGCGAGCGGCTGGAGTGGTCGCTCGAGGCGCAGCGGCGGGTCGCCCGCGCGGCGCTGCGGCCGGACGGGCTCGCGGCGATCCTCACCGAGCTGGAGCGGCAGCTGGACTGCTGGGTCGCCCTCTACGACGCGGCCGGGCAGAGGGTGCACCTGCCCACCCGGCTCGACGTGCCGGCGGAGGAGGCGGTCGCCGCGGCCGCGAGGCACGCCCTGACCCGCGGCAGCCGAGCGGGACTCCGACTCGACGACGGCGGCGGAGTGACGCTGCAGACGATCGGGCGCCGCGACCACCTGCGCGGGGTGCTCGCCGTGGGCACCGGCACGCCCCTGGACCCGGCGGGCAGCGACCTCGTCGCGAGCGTCATAGCCCTGGCGAGCATCGCGCTGGAGCAGCGGCGGGCGCTGGACTCCTCCCGCCGGCAGCTGCGCTCCGGACTGCTCGAGCTGCTGGCCGCGGGAGCCTTCGACGTCGCCGAGAGCACCGCACGGCGCCTGGGGAGCCCGCTGCCCGCCGAGCCCGTGCGGGTGGTCGTGCTGAGCGCGCCCGTGCACGGCGACTCGCTCCTCGACGAGCTGGAGGTCGTGGCGGAGGAGGACGGCGCGCGCCTGTTCTTCGCCGAGAGGGACGGCTCGCTCGTCGCCGTGGCCGCCGCCGACGGACTCGAGCCGCTGACCGCCGTGCTGGAGCGGCACGGCGCGAGCGCCGGCGCCTCCGCCCCGATCGGCTGGTCGGACCTGGACCGGGGCCTCGAGGAGGCGCGGCGCGCCGCCGAGCGGACAGGAGACGGGCCGGTGGTCCGGTTCGAGGACGTCGCCGCCGAGGGGATGATCGGGCTCCTCGCCGCCGCCGGAGCAGCACCGCTCGCCCGCCGGATGCTCGCACCGCTGCTGACCCCCGAGGGAGCCGTGCTGCTCGACAGCGCCCGCGTCTGGCTCCGCCGCAACGGCGCCTGGGAGCCCGCCGCCCGCGACCTCGGCGTGCACCGTCACACCCTCCGCAACCGCATCACCGCCGTCGAGCGCGCCCTCGCCCTCGACCTCGACGACGTCTCCGCCCGCACCGAGCTCTGGACGGCGCTGCGGCTGCACTCATAGCCGATCTCCTCCTGCGTCGTCGATCGGCCGCGGTCGGCCGGGGAGGGTGGTCGCGCTGGGAAGAGCGGGTCGCGTACCGCGCACGACGATCCGCTCCCACGCGGATCGCCGGTTGCGCAGTGCTCAAGAGTTTCTCTCCTCCTTCGTCGTCGATCGGCCGCGGTCGGCCGGGAAGGGTGGTCGCGCTGGGAAGAGCGGGTCGCGTACCGCGACTGCGAGCGATCGACGACGCCAGGAGGAGAAAGCCTCACGAGCACCGCGAAGCGCAACCGGCGATCCGCGTCCCAGCGGATCGACGTGCGCGGAACGCACGACGCTCTGCAAGACCCGACCACCCTCCCGAGCCGACTGCGGGCGATCGACGACGCCAGGAGGAGAGAGCCTATGAATGCTGCGGGAACCCGAGGTTGATGCCGCCGTGGGAGGGGTCGAGCCAGCGGCTGGTGATGGCCTTCTGCTGGGTGAAGAAGCGGACGCCTTCTGCTCCGTGGGCCTTGGTGTCGCCGAAGAGGGACGCCTTCCAGCCGCCGAAGGAGAACGTGGCGACGGGGACGGGGATGGGGACGTTGATGCCGATCATGCCGACCTCGACCTCGTTCTGGAAGCGACGGGCCGCTCCTCCGTCGTTGGTGAAGATGGCCGTGCCGTTGCCGAACGCGCCGTTGTTGATGAGTGCGACGCCCTCCTCGTAGGAGGCGACGCGGACGATGGAGAGCACCGGTCCGAAGATCTCCTCCGTGTAGGCGCGGGAGGTGGTGGGGACCTTGTCGAGCAGGGTCGGGCCGAGCCAGAACCCGTTCGCGTCGCCGTCCACCTCGATGCCGCGGCCGTCGATGACGACCTCCGCGCCGTCCTCCTCCGCGATCGCGATGTAGGAGGCGACCTTGTCGCGGTGCGCCTCGGTGATCAGCGGGCCCATGTCGCAGCCGCGGCGTCCGTCGCCGATGCGCAGGGTCGCGGCCCGCTCCTGGATCCTGGTGATGAGCTCGTCGGCGACGGGCTCCACCGCGACGACGACCGAGATCGCCATGCACCGCTCGCCCGCCGAGCCGAAACCGGCGTTGATGGCGGAGTCGGCGACGAGATCGAGGTCCGCGTCGGGGAGCACCAGCATGTGGTTCTTCGCCCCACCGAGGGCCTGGACGCGCTTGCCGTGGCGGGTGCCCGTCTCGTAGACGTACTGCGCGATCGGGGTCGAGCCGACGAACGAGATCGAGCGGACGTCGGGGTGCTCGAGCAGCCCGTCGACGGCCTGCTTGTCGCCGTTGAGCACCGTGTAGACGCCGTCGGGGAGGCCGGCCTCCTTCCAGAGGGCGCCGAGCCAGATCGCCGGGGACGGGTCCTTCTCGGAGGGCTTCACCACGACGGTGTTGCCGGCGGCGATGGCGATGGGGAAGAACCACATCGGCACCATCGCGGGGAAGTTGAAGGGAGAGATGATCCCGACCACGCCCAGCGGCTGCTTGGTCGAGTAGACGTCGACGCCGGTGGAGACCTGCTCCGAGTACTCGCCCTTGAGGTGGTGCGCGAGCCCCGTCGCGAACTCCACGACCTCCTGCCCGCGGGTGATCTCGCCCAGCGCGTCCGAGACGACCTTGCCGTGCTCCGACGTGATCAGCTCGGCGAGCTCCTGCTTCTTCGCCTCGAGGAGCTCGCGGAAGCGGAAGACGATCTGCTGCCGCTTCGCGAGCGACGTGTCGCGCCAGGCGGGGAAGGCGGCCTTCGCGGAGGCGACGGCGGCGTCCACCTCGGCGGAGTCGGCGAGCGCGACCTCCTTGGTCGCGACTCCCAGCGCCGGGTCGTAGACGGGAGCGGTGCGGCCGGACGAGGAGGCCGAGGGAGCCCCGTCGATCCAGTGGCCGACGACGGACAGGGCGGTGGCGGGCTCGACGATGCTCATGGCGACGACTGTAGGGGCGTGACCACGGCCGCGGGGGTGCCGATCCGTCCAGCGGTGGAGGGGTGGTCTGGACGGATCGGCGCGCTCAGTCGGCGGGACGGGGGGCGTCGGCGTCGGCGTCGGCGTCGGGCGAAGGGGTGGCCGGGTCGGGGCTCGAGGCGGCGGGGTCGGCCGCGCTCGGGTCCGCAGCACCGGTGTCGGCCGCGCTCGGGCCCGCAGCGCTGGGATTTGCAGCGCCGAGGTCGGCGGCGCCGGTGTCGGCAGCGTCCGGCTCCGCACCGTCGGGATCGGCCCCGGAGTCGGCGGCATCCTGCTCGGCTGTACCGGTCTCCTCACCGTTCACCTCGGCAGCGGACGCTTCAGCCGCACTCTCCGCCGCACCCGCCGGGTCGAACCGCGCCAGCGCGGCCGTGATGTTGTCGTGCCCGCCGCGCTCGTTCGCCCAGGCGACCAGCGCCTCCGCGAGCGTGACCGGATCCGCGCCCACCCTCTCCTGCGCCTCGCGCAGCACGCGCGCGAGGTCCTCGGCGGCGGACGCGTAGTTCCACAGCCCGTCGGAGCAGACCAGCACCCAGCCCGGCTCGGTCAGCTCCTCGGAGGCGACCCGCGGCTCCTCGTCGTGCGCGTCGGCGCCGAGCCAGCGGGTGATGGCGTGAGCGTCGGGCGCCGTCTCGGCCTGCTCCCGCGGCACTCCCGAGGCGATCTGCTCCTGCGCCCACGAATCGTCGACCGTGAGCTGCCGCGGCTCGCCCGCGTCCGGCATCCAGTAGCTGCGGCTGTCGCCCACGTTGCCCGTGACGAGCAGCGCGCCGTCCAGCACCGCCGCGGTGAAGGTGCACGAGGGCGGATTCGACCGCTTCTCGGGCACGGCCGCGTCGATCGCTCCGGAGGCGCGCGCGGTGGCCATCTGCAGCAGCGCGCGCCAGCGGTCCGCTCCCGCGCTCTCCCCGCCGACCTCGGCCTGCAGCGCGCTGAGTGCCGCACGGGCCGCGGCGAGCGACGCCTTGTCGGAGTCGGGGGTCGAGGAGACCCCGTCGCAGACCACCAGCAGCGCCGTCCTCAGAGAGCCGTCGGCGCCGGTGGTCGCCCCGAGCGCCATCGCGTCCTCGTTGGCCGGGTGCCGGAGCCCGCGGTCGCAGACGCCGCCGACCAGCGGGTGCGGCGCTTCGGCCCAGTGCTCGCGCTCGGTCGGAGCGGGGCGTCCGCACTGCTCGCAGTAGCCGTCCTCGGCGACCGCTCCCCCGCAGTAGACGCAGGCGGCGGATCCTCCGACGGCGACGGGCGGAGCGGAGGGGGTGGCCGCGACGATCAGCGGCGTCCCGCAGGCCTCGCAGAACGCGTCGCCGGTCGTGACCGGCTCGCCGCAGTTCGGGCAGGGAGTCGACAGCGCGCCGCTCATGTCAGCGTCCAGCGTCGGACCTCGTTGGCCCGGTCGACGAGGCGCATGCGCTCGTCGCGCTCGCGAGTGGAGGCGGCGAGCGCGCGGTAGGAGGCCTCGAGGCCGTCGCGGATGGCGGCCTCGTTCGCCTCGACTCCGCCGAGGGTCGCTCCCTCGGCCGGGCCGTCGCGCCGCACCAGCTCGAGGGCGGAGGCGAGGACCTGGGTCGTGAGCTCGAGGCGGGTCCGCTGGTCGATCGACACGGAGTCGACGCTCGCGAGGGCGGCCGAGAGCGCGGGCAGCCCGCGGCCCGACTCCGCCAGCAGCTCCGCCCGGCGGCGGCGCGCGTCGGAGTAGGAGGAGCGCGTGGGCGCGACGATGTCGAGCGCGTCGAGCGCCCCGTCGAGGTCGGAGCGCAGCTGCCGCACCCGGGCGAGACCGAAGGCGGCGGGTGCCGTGTAGTTCGCGTCGGCGCGGGCGCAGATCACGTAGAGGGACTCGGCGACCTCGGGCTCACCGCTCGCCTCGCACGCCGCGGCGAGCGCGAGCTTCGGGGCGAGCTCGCCGGGGACCTGCCCGTAGACGGTGTTGAAGGAGGCGCGGGCCCCGATGTCGTCGCCGCGCGCGAGCTGCGCGAGACCGCTCATCCAGACCGCCCGCCACTCCCACGGGTCCTCCGTGAGGATCTCGCCCGTCGCGCGGGCCGCCTCCTCCCAGCGCTGCGCCTCGATCGCCGCCCGGGCGCGGGCGAGCCTCACCTCGACCGTCACGGTGGGCGCGAGCGCGAGAGCGCGCAGGCGCACGATCGGGTCGGCGACGTTCACGCCCGCGAGCCACGACCGGGCGGGATCGGACTCGTCGCGGCGGAGCGCCGGCAGCGCGTCCCACGGCGGGACGCGGTCGACCACGTCGGCCACGGGCGCCTCGAACAGGGCCGACTCCGTCGAGTGCAGCGCGGGGTGTCCGGGACCGCGATCGGTCGCGACGACCTCGCGCAGCACTCCGAGCAGCTGGCCGCGCATCTCGTCCACCGTGGCGAAGCGGTCCTGCGGGTCGGGAGCGCATGCCTTCGCGATCAGGCGGTAGAAGGAGTCGTAGCGCTGGAACAGCGGCGTCTCCGACACGGGCGGCAGCGAGGCGACGAAGGTCGTCTGGTTGCCGCGGAAGTCGAGCACCAGCGAGGCCAGCGTTCGGCCGATCGTGTAGACGTCGGAGGCGACCGAGGGACCGAGGTCGGCGACCTCCGGGGCCTGGTAGCCGACGGTGCCGTAGATGGCGGAGTCCTCGTCGTCGATCCGGCGCACTCCGCCGAGGTCGATCAGCTTGACCTGGTCGCCCACCTGGATCATGTTGTCCGGCTTGAAGTCGCAGTAGAGCAGGCCGTGGTCGTGCAGGTAGGCGAAGGCGGGCATGACCTCGAGCACGAAGGCGAGCGCCTGGTCCACCGGCAGCGGATCTGCGGCGCCGCCGTTGGCGTCCAGCCGCTCCTTCAGGATCTGCTTGAGGCTCGGCCCGCCGACGTACTCCATCACGATGTAGCCGGCGCCGTCGTGCAGGACGAAGTTGTAGATCTCGACGATCAGCGGGTGCTCGACCTCGGCCAGGAATCGGCGCTCGGTGACGGCCGCCGCGTACGCATCGGGGTCGCCGGAGTTGAGCAGGCCCTTGAGCACCACCCAGCGCCCCGAGACGTTCCGGTCGCGCGCGAGGTAGATCCAGCCGAGGCCGCCGTAGGCCAGGCAGCCGACGACCTCGTACTGGCCGCCGACCACGTCGCCCTTCACCAGCTGCGGTGTGAACGAGAACGGCGTGCGGCAGTTGGGGCAGAACCCCTCCGTGCGGCCGGGCCGACCGTCGCGCCCGCGGCCGACGGCGGTGCCGCAGTGCGAGCAGAAGCGCTTGCGCTCGGGGAGGACCGCCTCGGTCATCAGAGCGGCCATCGGGTCGGCGGCCGGGCGGGACGGGACGGTGGTGAGCCCGGCGCCGAGCCTCGGGCCGCGCAGTCGGGTCGAGGTGGTGCCGACGCGGCGGGTGACCTTCGAGCCGGTCTGCGCCGTGCGGGCGGAGCCGAGGGCGGCGGTGGCGAGGCGGGCGGAGGAGGTGCGCGTGCTGCGCGCGGTGGCCGACTCCTCCGCGGGCCCGGGTGCCGTGGCGCCGGGGGTGCCCTCGACGAAGCCGGTGCCGAAGGCGGCGGAGGCGGTGGCCGGCGGGGAGGCCGGAGCGGCGCGACGCGCGGTCGGCGTGGAGGCGGCGGCACCCTCCTCGGGCGGGAGGCCGCAGACGTTGCAGTAGCCGTCCTCGATCGTCCCGGTGCAGCCGGGAGTCGCGGTGCAAGGGGCGCCGTTCATGGGGTGGCCTTCCGGTGATGCGCGGGGTCGGGGTGCGGGAGGTCGCGGGTGACGACGTCGTACTGCTCGACCAGGTGGCGGGCGAGCGGGACGGAGCAGGGCACCGCGTCGAGAGCGGCGCGCACCTCCTCCTCGGCCGCGACGCCGACGGCGGTGGCAGCGCGGCCGTTGCCCTCGGCACGCTCCCGCAGCGCCCGGAGGCGGAAGCCGAGGGCGGCCCGTTCGCGCAGCGGCGAGGTGTAGGCGGCCTCGACCGCGTCGAACGCGCGGCCGACGGCGGTCAGGCGGGCGAGGTGCGCGTCGAGCGCCTCGCGGTCGGACGGAGGATCGCCCAGCCGGGAGACGTCGGGCACGGCCAGCCGTGGCGGGTCGGCGATCTCGCGGCGGCAGCGGGCCACGAGCTCGCGCAGCGGCGCCTCGCGGCGCTCGGCCGCCTCCGCCAGCTCGCGCGCCCGACGGCGGTCGCGCTCGAGTCCGCGCCGCTCGGACGCGGCGATGATCAGGTCGCGCTCGAGCCGGGCGGAGTCGCTCTCGAGCTGGCCGAGCGGCCCCGACACGTCGGCTCCCCGACCCGCCCGCTCGGCGAGCGCGTCGAGGCGGGAGCGCAGCACGGCGACCCGCTCCGCCCGCTCGCGGTCGACCGTGCCGCCGCCGTCACGGGTGAGGTCGCGGCAGCGCTCGATCTCGGCGCGCACCCCCACGATCCGTCCGGCGACGTCGGTGCCGCTGGGGTCGAGCTCGAGCCGGGAGCGCAGCTGGCCGACGACCGCGTCGCAGAGGCGCACCGCCTCCACCAGCGAGACCGCGCCGCTCCCGGAGGCGTCGAGACGGCCCCAGATCAGCTGCGACATCCGCTCGCGCGCCACGACGTCGACGCGGCCGGAGTCCCAGACCGCCTCGAGCTCGGCCAGGCGCCGGGTGACGGACTCGCGGAGCGACTGGGCGAGCACCACGTCGGCCGTGTAGTTCTCGGCCTGCGGCGACGCCAGCGCGGCGGCGTCGAGCCGCGAGAGCTCGCGCGTGGTCCGCTGCAGCCAGCGGGTGAGAGCGGCGAGGTACTCGAAGAGCTCGCGCTGCGGCGCGGCCTCCCCCAGCCGGCCCGGAGCGACGGGCGTTCCCTCCGCGAGACCGGTGCTCATCGGCCGTACACCGGGGCCGGCGGCGAGGCCTCGCCGAGGACCCCGAGCCAGCGATCGTAGATGCTCTGCCAGCGGCCGTCGCTGCGGATGCTCTCGAGCGAGGCGTTGACGAAGCGCACGAAGTCGGGGTCGTCGGCGGGCAGGCCGAGGCCGTAGGGCTCCGAGCTCAGGGCGTCGCCGACGACCTTCGCGTAAGGGTCCTGCGCCACGAAGCCCGCGAGGATCGTGTCGTCGCCCGCGATGGCGTCGACCTCTCCTGCCTGGAAGAGGGCGAGGCACTGCGAGTGCGTGGCGGCCTCGACGGCCTCGACCTCCGGGTAGTCGTTCTGCAGGCGGCTGAGCGTCGTGGTGCCGCTGGGCGCGCAGACCCTCTCGCCGTCGAGGTCGCCGATGCCCGTGATCGGGACTCCGTCGGGGTCGTCGGAGACGAGCACCTTGAGGCCGGCGTCGTAGTACTCGGACGAGAAGGCGATCGAGCTCCAGCGGTCGCAGGTCATCGTGAGGGTGCGGGCCACCATGTCGACCTGCGGGGCGCCGTCGCCGCCGGTGAGCGCGGGGAGGCGCTGAGCGGAGGTGATCACGACGTAGTCGATGGAGTCGCTGCCGAGGATCGCCCGGGCGACCTCGCGGGCGATGTCGACGTCGAAGCCCTCGATCGCCCCCGTGATCGGGTTGCGGGCGCTCATCAGGAGGGTGTCGGCCGAGACGCCGACGCGCAGGGTCCCGCGCCCGCGGATCTCCGCGAGCCTGGTGCTGTCGGTCACGCCGGTCGGCGCGTAGGAGGTGACCGCCGAGGGCGAGCAGTCCGCCGCGGCCGGAGCGGCGGGAGCGGTCGCGCTCGCCGTCGGAGTCGGGGTCGCCGCGGCGAGGGGCGTGCCGAGGTCGTCCGCCCCCGTCGTGCAGCCGGTGAGGGCGAGTGCCGCGGCGGTGGCCAGGGCGAGGGCGGCGGCGCGCAGGCGGTTCATCGGTACTCCTCCAGTCGCTGGGCTATGCCGCGCCAGGCGAACACGGCTCCGGCGAGACCGGCCGCCAGCAGGATCCACGAGACGAGGGTCGCGAACTCCGCACCTCTGTCGAGCGTGGTGGCGGCGGCCAGGGCCTTCTCCTGCACCACGTCGCGGGCGTCGTCGGAGAAGGTGGTGAAGAGGTCGTTCGGCGTGCCGTTCCCGGTGATCGTGGCGACGCGGACGGCCTGGTCCCAGTTCCCGGCGTCGTCCGCGGCGCGGATCTCCTCGTGGAACAACTGCCACTGCCCGAACTCGTCGACGAGCCGCGTCCTCGCCAGCTCGTCCTGCAGGTCGCCCGAGAGCTTCTCCCGGGCGGAGTCGACGGCCTGGGTGTAGCGCTCCTCGAGGGCGGCGCCGGAGCCGCGCTTGATCAGCGTGAAGCTCTCGAGCGACTTGGCGTCGCTCGCGGCGATGAGCGCGTTCGACACGGTGAGCGCCTCGCGGTAGGACTCGACCCGCGCCGTCCCCGCGTCCGCCGCGACCGATCCGTAGGCGAGCGCCCCGCCGACGCCGACGACCAGCAGGAGGGCGGTCCCCGTGGCGAGCGGGCGGTTGAGGTAGCGGTGCGTGCGGCGGGCGAGCCAGAGCTGCGCCGCCAGGAGGAGGACCAGCATCACGAGCGAGCCGATCATGAGCAGGACGCTCCAGCGGACGGCGTCGTAGGCGGCCGCGACCCGGTCGGCGCCGGAGTCGACGAGCCCGTCGAGGTCCTCGAGGATGCCGCCGTCTCCCGAGAGGGCCGTCGACGCCTGGTCGAGGTACGCCGAGGCGACGGGGAAGCCCTGCCGGTTGTTGGCTCGCGCCTGCTCGATCAGCCCGCTGTAGGTCGTGATGCTGCTGGCGACCCGGGCGAGGGCCCGGGTGTCCGCCGAGTCGGCTGCCGAGAGCCCGGCGATCGCGGAGGCGGCGCCGGTGAGGCTCGAGACGTACGACGCCCGCAGCTCGGTCGGCTCCAGTCCGCCGACGAGGAAGGTGTTGGCCGCGATCGCGTTGGCGTCCACCAGCAGCGTGCGGACGTTCTGCACGCCGAGCAGCTGCGCCGACTGCTCCCGGGCCGTGGTCGCGGCGCGCGCCTGCATCGCTCCTGCCTGCTGCGCGAACACGCCGAACAGCACGGCCGCCAGCGCCGTCAGGGCGAGCAGGAGGCGCAGGGTGGCCGGAGTGGTCGCGGTCGCGCGGGCCAGCAGCGACGGCTTCCGCTGCGCCGGCCGGTTGGCGACCTGGACGAGGGGCGGCTCGGGGATCCTCTGCGCGGGCGGCGCGGCGGGTGCGGTGCTCAACGGCTCTCCTCCTCGGGGTCGTCGGTGACGGGGACGGCCGTGCCGCTCGGGGCGGCGTCCGCCTGCCCGAAGGCCTCCTCAGAGCCGTCGACCGCGCCCTCGTCGTCGTCGCCGGCTCCGTCCGGGCTGCTCGAGGCTTCGGGGCTCTCCACCACGTCCTCGGGGAGCAGGATGCGCAGCTCGTCGAGCGTCGGCTCCTCCACGTCGCGGAGGCGCCAGGCGTGCCGGGCGATCGCCGCGTCGAGGACGTTGCGGACCCAGCGCCCGTTGCCGAACGCCTCCGTGCGCTGCTGCGCCGAGGCGAGGCCCGCGAACGCGGCGAGCGCCTCCTCCGTCGGCTCGAAGTCCGCGGAGGCGGCGAGGCGGCCGAAGATCGCCGAGAGCTCGTCGTCGGAGTAGTCGGCGAAGTCGATCGTGGTCGAGAAGCGGCTGGCGAGTCCCGGGTTCGTGTCGAGGAAGCCCTGCATCGGCCCGGAGTAGCCGGCGACGATCACGACGAGGTCGCCGCGGTGGTCCTCCATGTCCTTCACGAGGGTGGTGACCGCCTCCGCGCCGTACTGGTCGAGCGCGAGCGCGTAGGCCTCGTCGATGAAGAGGACGCCGCCGCGCGCGGAGGCGATCACCTCCGCGGTCTTCGTCGCGGTCTGCCCGAGGTAGCCGGCCACCAGCTCCGATCGGTCGACCTCGACGAGCACGCCCTTCGAGAGGATGCCGAGCGAGCGGTAGATCCGCGAGACCAGCCGCGCCACCGTCGTCTTGCCCGTGCCGGGGTTCCCCGTGAAGACGAGGTGGCGGGTGAGCGTGGGCGTGCTGAGTCCGGCGGCCTGGCGCAGGGTGTCGATCCGGAGCAGCTGCGTCTGCCGCTTGATCTCGCTCTTCACCCGGTCGAGGCCGATCAGCGCGTCGAGCTCGGCGAGCAGGTCGTCCATGGACTCCGGCGGGTCGAGCGGCTCCGGCTCGGAGGCGGGCTCCGCGGCGGGAGCGGCGGCGGGCGCCGGCTCGTCCTGCGGACCGTCGTGCTCGGTCCGGCGGAGGCGCTCGAGGATCTCGTCGACCCCGGGCACGCCGGCGGGCAGACCGGTCGGCAGGTCGGCGCTCGCGGCACCGTCCGGCGTCCGGCCGGTCGTGTGCGGTACTCCTCCGCTCGTCGTCGGAGCGGCGCCCCGGGCGCCCGGGACGGCGGAGAGCTGGGCCGCGGCGGTCGCGGAGGCGGAGGCGATGCCGCCGATGCCCGGGTCGCCGAGAGCGCTGGCCGCCGAGACGACCTCGGTCAGGGCGCGGGCGTAGGCCGAGGCGTGGTGCGAGCCCGCGCCGACCAGGGCGGCCAGCTGATCGGTCGGCCCCGACCGCCAGCGCCGGCCGCTCGAGGCGGCGGTGAAGAACGCCTCCAGACCGCCCGTCGCGCCGGTCGCGGCGAGCCAGTCCTGCCCGGCGCCGCGGATCGACTCGGCGACGGCGGCGGCCAGCCGCGCACCCTCGTCGCGGACGGCCGCGGCGTCGAGGCCGGCGGCCGTCCCCGCGAGCACGAGGGCGTCCAGCGCCGGGGCGAGCGCGGTCACGAGGCGCTCGGCGGGGTCAGCGAGCCGGATCCGGACGGCGCTCCCGGCTGCGGAGGCGCGTCGAGACCGCTCGGGGAGAGCGAGGACTCCGTGAACTTCTCGGCCAGGAACTGCCCGTGCGCGATCAGCGCCGAGGCGTCCTGCCGCGAGACGGCGTCCGAGATGCGGTCGAGCGTGCCTCCGAGGAGGTCGAGCTGGTCGCAGAGGATCATCAGCGAGGTCTTCCCCCTGTGCACGGCGCGGCGGTCGGCGAAGTCCCTCGGCAGGCGGAGGTAGCCCTCCACCGCCTCGGGGAGGTAGCTGGTCGCGGTCGCGACGACGGTGTGGCCCTGCCGGCTCATCCCGCCGAGGCGGTCGAGACGGGGCACCATCTCGCGGACCGTCTCGTCGATCCGCTGGATACGCGCCGCGACGATGCCGGGCACCCGGCCCTCCGTCCGCGTGCCGACCCGGTCGAGCGCCGCGAGGATGTCCTCGCTCGTCGGGACGCTCGGCAGAGCGGGCGCGGTCTCCTCCGGCGCCGCGGGGGCACCCGTGAACAGTCGGGAGAACCAGCCCATCGGCTAGCGGCCGAGATCGAGCGAGGACGTCGCGTCGATGTCCGAGTTGCTGCGGCGGGCCCGCTCGACGTACTCGCCGGCCTTCGCCGTCTCGGTCTGCAGGACTCCGACGGTCTGGGCCATGCTGTCGAGCGCCTTGATCTTGAAGTCCGAGATCGAGTCCATCGTCTGGTAGATGTTCGCGAACGCGGCCTGCAGCTGCGGCAGTCCGACCGTGGCCGAGGCTGCCTGCGACTGGATCGAGGCCGACTGGTCGGCGAGCATGCGCGAGGTGGCCTCGATCATGTTGGACGTCGTGGTGTTCAGCGCCGTGATCTGATCGAGCACGAGGCGCTGGTTGGCGAGCGCCTGCGCCACGATGACCGCCGTCCGCAGCGCCGAGACGGTCGTGGTCGTCGCCCGGTCGACGCCCTTGATCAGCTCGACGTTGTTCTTGATGACGACGTCGATCGCGAGGTAGCCCTGGATCGACACGGCCAGCTGGGTCAGCAGGTCCTGGTGCTTCTGGCGCGCGTAGAAGAGGACGTCCTCGCGCAGCGCCTTCGCCCGCTCCGGATCGGTCGCGTCGAGCTCGGCGATCTTCGCCGAGAGCTTCACGTCGAGCCGCTCGGCGACGTAGATGTACTCGTTGAGACGGGTCATCGTCTCCCAGAGGTTCTGCTTCTCGAGATTCAGGGCCGCGTTGTCCTTCCGCAGCTCGTCCTGCCCGTCGTACAGGGCCTGGATGATCGCGTTCAGGTGCGACTGGGCGCTCTCGTAGCGGCGGAAGTAGTCGGTGATCTTGTTGCCGAACGGGATGAAGCCCAGGATCTTCTTCTGCAGGTTGTCCTCGGACGGGTCCAGATCCTCCACCGTGCGGCGCAGCTCGAGCAGCGTCTTGCCGATGGTCGACCCCTCGGAGAGCCCGCCCTCCTGGAGGGCGCGCACCGGCGTGCTCAGCAGCCGGTTCGACGAATCGGCGGCCGAGCGGATGTCCGCGTCGCCCATCGTGCGGATGTCGTTGGCCCGCGTCGCGAACTCGGGACTGCGGGACTCCGTCGCCAGGAGCGTGTCGAGGTAGCCGTCGACCTTCGCCTCGAGGCCGGGCAGTGCGGCTTCCGGCACCTTCGGCGCGATCGACGGCGCCGAGGTGGTCGGCACCGCTGCCACCGGCTCCGGAGGCGTGAGCGAGAGGGCGTTCTGGACGGGCGGCTGCAGGGCCTCGGTCATCGGGATCCTCACCGTTCCTGGCGCTCGGCGCCGACTGGGATGAACGTCCGCCCAGCATATCCCGGGCCCTCCCGCGGGATCCCCGCGAGCCGCCTCGTCCGAGGACTCGACGCGATCGGGCGGCTGTGGAGGAGCGTCCGCCGCCGGTCAGACCGCCTTCGGGCGCCTCCGCAGCGTCGCCACCGCGACTCCGGCCAGGGCGAGCGCGCCTCCGAGCAGCGCGGCGAGCGGCGGGGTCTCGCCCAGGACGAGCCAGGACAGCAGCACGACCACCGCGGGCACCGCGTAGGTGGACGCCGCGGTGCGACCCGCGCTGGAGCGCGCGAGGACGTACCCCCACGTCGTGAAGGCGACGGCCGTCGGGAAGATCCCGAGGTAGACCACGGCCAGGATCGAGGAGAGCGGAGCGGCGGCGAGCGCCTCGACGAGCTCCGGTGCGAAGGGCAGGCACGCGACCGTGCCGGCGAGGCAGCCGAGCCAGGTCATCGTCGGCGCGTCGATCCGGCCCAGCAGGCGCTTCTGGAGGGTCGCCGCGCTGCCGTAGACGACGGCGGCCACCAGGCCGAGGGCGACGCCGATCACGTCGAACTGCCCGGTGGAGGTGGAGAACGCGATCACCGCGACGCCGGTCAGCGCCACGAGCATCCCGGCGAGGAGACGGCGGGGGAATCCCTCCCCCAGCAGCAGCCCGGCGAGCACGGCGGTGATCATCGGCGCGATGTTCACCAGCAGCGCCGCCGTCCCCGCGTCGACATGCCGCTCCGCAGCGTTCAACGCCAGGTTGTAGACCCCGAACCAGGCGACCCCCCAGCCCAGCACGAGCAGGAGGAGGCGCCCGCGCGGGACCGCCGTGCGCGGATCCGGAGCCGCCTCCGAGCGGCGCCTCCGGGCGGTGAGGACGACGCGCACCACCGTGAGCGCGAGCGACCCCACCACGATGCGGCCGAGGGTCAGCGCGCCCGGGCCGAAGTCCTCCGTCGTGGCGCGGATGCCGACGAAGGCCGACGCCCAGAGCAGGACGGTGACCGCGATCGCGCCCCACAGCAGGAGGGCGTCCCTCGTGGAGGGCGGGGCGGAGGAGGAGACGTCGGTCATGAGGCCATCGTGGCGCTGCCGGGGATTCAGCACCAGTTCCGTTCACTGTCGGATCGTTCAGCCGGACTGTACGGTCGTCCCATGCTCGACGTGCACCGGCTCCGCATCCTCCGCTCCGTCGTCGCCTCCGGCTCGATCGCGGGAGCCGCCTCCGGCCTCGGCTACACGCCGTCCGCCGTCAGCCAGCACCTCTCCGCTCTGCAGCGCGAGACCGGACTGACCCTGCTGGAGCGGGTGGGCCGCGGCGTCCGCCCGACCCCCGCCGGACGCGCCCTCGCCGCCCAGGCGGACCGCGTCCTCGAGCGCCTCGCCGAAGCGGAGGCCGTGGTGGACGAGCTGCGCGACGGCCGCTCCGGCCGCCTCTCGGTGACGTACTTCGCCTCCGTCGGCAGCGCCTGGATGCCGGAGGTCGCCCGCCGGCTGACCGCCGCGTTCCCCGGCCTCGCCCTCGATCTGCGCCTGGGAGAGGAGCTCGACGACGACCTCGGAGCGCGCCCCGACGTGCAGCTCCTCGTCGCCTCCTCCGAGCCGACCGCCCCCGGATTCACGGCGCACCACCTCCTCGACGACCCCTACCTCGTCGTCCTGCCCGACGGTCATCCGCTCGCCTCCCGGAGCGAGATCGACCTCGCCGAGCTCGCGAACGAGCGCTGGGTCGACAACGACCTGCCCACCGGCTGGTGCCGCCGGAACGTCGTGGAGGCCTGCGCCGCCGCCGGGTTCGCGCCGCCCTTCCACGTCCAGGCCAACGATCACATCACCGCCGCCGCGTTCGTCGCCGCGGGCATGGGCGTGACGGTCCTGCCGGAGCTCGCGGCCCACCGCCTGCCGGACGGCGTCCGCGCCGTGCCCGTCGTCCGTCCCCGGCCCGTCCGCTCCCTCGAGGCCGTCGTGCGCAACTCCGCCGCCTCCTCCGCACCGGTGGCCCTGGTGCTGGAGACACTGAAGGCACTCGTCGCACGCCGTTGAGCGCGCCTGCACGGGCGAGCTCGCAGCACACCGGAGCACGATGGGCCCGTGAGCTCCGTCGAACCCGTCACCCGTTCCGCGCCCGCGCTCGGCGGACCGCGCATCCTGAAGCAGCGCTGGACCGAGGCGACGTTCCTGCACTGGCGGGTCGACCCCGCCCTGGTGGCGCCCCACCTCCCGGCCGGGACGAGGCCCGACGAGCACGACGGTTCCTCCTGGGTGGGCCTGATCCCGTTCCGGCTCTCGCGGACGGCCTTCCTCGGCGGCCCGCGGGTGCCCTGGCTCGGCACCTTCCCCGAGGTGAACGTCCGGCTCTACTCCGTCGACGAGCAGGGACGACGCGGAGTCGTGTTCGTCTCGCTCGACGCCTCCCACCTCCTTCCCGTGCTCACCGCGCAGGCGGTGTTCGGGCTCCCCTACCGCTGGGCCCGGATGAGCATCGAGCACCGCCACGGCGCGGTGATCTACGACACGATCCGGCACTCGGACTCGGCCGCCCGCTCCCGGATCGTCGTCCGCCCGGGCGAGCCGGTCGACGAGGACCCGCTCGGCTCGTTCCTCACCGCACGCTGGGCCTACCACGAGCGCCACCTGGGCTCCACCTGGTACGGCCGCAACCTGCACCGGCCGTGGCCGCTGCGACGCGCGGAGCTGCTCGCGCTCGACGACGGGCTGCTCGACGCCGCGGGCTTCCCCGGGCTGGCGACGCGCGCGCCGGACTCGGTGCTGTACTCGGCCGGAGTGGAGACCGTGTTCACGGTGCCGCGGAAGGTGTGAGGGGGGCGGGAACGCTCCTCCACAGGCGGCTCTTCGCGATGCTGTCCGATGGAACGGCGCTCCCGAGGCCCACGGCGAGACGTCGTCCGGTGAGATCAGGGCATGAAGGAATCGGCGACAGTAGACGACGCGCTCACGGAGGCGCTCGCGCTCGCCGGCTCACGGCACGCTGAGCGGTCCGCCGTCGAGGCATCCCGGTACCGGGCAGTCGAGGAGGCACGCCGCCTCGCGATGGCGGCACCGGCGGCGCTCATCGGCGAGCACGTCCAGGTGCAGGTGGATCGGGCGGAGGCGGCGCACCGGGCGCTGATCGCGGAGCTCGCGACGGGACTCCGGGTCTCGGAGGCGCACGCCTCTGCACTGGTCGACGAGGCACGCCTGCTGGTGAACGACCTCCCGGCGACGTTGCGCGCACTCGCGGACGGAGCGCTCTCCTCCGAGCACGCGCGACTCGTGGTGCGAGGAGCGCTCGACGTCCCCGCCGAGGTCCGTGGGCGCTTCGACGAGGAGGCCGCGACGATCGCGGTCGCCTGCACGCCGCCCCAGCTGCGACGCGCCCTCCGGTCGCTCCGGGAACGGCTGCACCCGCAGACGCTCAGCGAACGTCATCGGGACTGCGCCCGTCGTCGCGCGCTCTGGGTGGAGGGCCTCGACGACGGGATGGCGATCCTGCACCTCTACACCGCAGCTCCCGATGTGCTCGGCGCGATGGACAGGATCGACCGGGCCGCCCGCTCCCTCGCGGATCTGCCGGACGAGGAGCGGACGCTGGGCCAGCTCCGCGCGGACATCGCCGCTGCGCTGCTGGTCGACGGGGAGACATCGGCCGAGGGAGACGGCACGTCGATGCCGGCGGGAGTGCGCGCCGAAGTCGCGGTGACCGTGCCTGCACTGACCCTCCTCGGGCGGTCCGACCAGCCCGCCGTCCTCGACGGATACGGACCCGTCGATCCGGAGACCGCGCGGCGTCTCACAGCAGGTGCTCCCTCGTTCATGCGGCTGCTCACCCATCCGGAGAGCGGAGCGGTCCTCTCCGTCGGACGCGACTCCTACCGAGTGCCGGCGGACCTGCGTCGCCACCTCCAGCACCGCGACGGGACCTGCCGGTTCCCGGGATGCACCCGTAGCACCCGCCACGCGGACGTCGACCACACGAACGACTGGCAGCACGGAGGCACCACGTCGGCCGACAACCTCGCGCACCTCTGCCGACACCACCACCGGCTCCGCCACACCACGGGGTGGACCCACCGGCAGGAGCCGGACGGCACGCTGCACTGGACGAGCCCGACGGGACGGCAGCATGTCACCCGGCCCTGGGAGCCGGGGGACAGGGCGGAGGGCGGACACGGTCCGAGCGGAGACCGCGGGCCGTGACACGGGCAGGTCGGGTGGTCGAGACAGGCAGGTCAAGGGGCGGGCCCGCTTCGGCGCGCCCGCGTAGCGTGGACGCACGGGCCGATCGGCGTGGAAGCGACAAGAGGGGCAGCGACATGGCAGGAACGAAGGACAGGAAAGACGCGACGACGGGGACCTCGGCGGTGCTCTTCGACATCGACGGGACCCTCGCCGACACGAACGTCCTCCACGTCGAGGCGTGGTCGCGCGCCTTCTGGCAGGCCGACCTCGTCGTGCCCGCCTGGCGCATCCAACGAGCGATCGGCGCAGACTCGTCGGAGCTGCTCGACATGCTCCTCGAGGACGACGTGAAGGAGGAGCAGCGCGCACTGGTGAAGTCGCTGCACACCAAGAACTACGCCGAGACGACAGCACGCATCGTTCCACTCCCGGGAGCTCGCGAGCTCATCGCGACGCTCGTCGGTCGAGGCGTCCACGTCGTCCTCGCCACCTCGGCACCGCAGAACGAGCTGGACGTGCTTCTCGACATCCTCGACTTCGGCGGCTCCGTCCACGCTGTCACCAGCGGCGCCGACGTCTCCACCGCCAAGCCAGCACCCGACCTGATCTCGATCGCGCTCGACCGCGCGGGCGTCTCCGTCGACCGCGCCATCATGGTCGGCGACGCGACCTGGGACGTCCTGGCCGCCGAGCGCGCGGGCCTGGCAACAGTCGGGGTCCTCTCCGGCGGAACCTCGGAGCACGAACTCCGCGAGGCCGGAGCCGTCGCCGTCTACGAGGACGCGGCGGCCGTCCTCACCGGTCTCGGTGAAGGGCCCCTCGCGAGCCTCCTGAACTGACCGACCGCCACCCCAGGAGGCTCACGAGCCTCAGTCGCGGGGTCGCCGTCGCAGCACGAGGAGCGTCACTCCGATGGCGGCGGCGACCGCGGCGAGAGCGCCGCCGATCCACAGGACGTCCCCGAGGAGTGCCGGGTCCGATCCGGACGTCGCCTGCGCCTCGTCGGCGGACTCGGCCTGTCCTCCTGAGACCGCGACGGTGCCGTTGCAGTCCGGGACCGAGCCCGACCCCTCGGCGAGCGCGGTCCCGTCGGCCGGCGCCCAGTCGAACGCGTACTGGCCCGACACGGGGTGCCCGTCGGTGGACACGACCTGCCAGGTCACCTCGTACTCCCCCGCTGCGCCGAGCTCGAGCGGCATCGACGCTTCCGGCCCGACGACGCTGACGCAGCCGTCGCCGTAGTAGAGCCCGTCCGGCCCGACGACGCGCAGAGCCGCCGCCGTTCCGTCCGTCCCGAGGACGAGCAGGTCGTCGTTCGTCGTCAGCACCAGCGTTTCCGGCTGCTCCGTCACCGTCGAGTCCGCAGCGGGAGTCGTCGAGACGAGGTAGTTGTGCGCGCTGGCGGGCGCCGCCACCGCGATCGAGCCGAGCAGCCCGATCGCGGTCGCGGCGACGAGGGCCTTCCGACGGGTCACGCCGACGCCTGGGGTCCGCGACGGCGGGAGGCGAGCCCGACGGCCACGCCGACCGCGCCGACGACGAGCCCGCCGACTCCGAGGATGCGGGCGAGCACGTCGTCGCCGCTCGTGGCCGTCGTCGCCGAGGCGGTGGTCGCGACCGCGTCGTCACCGTCGCCGTCGTCGTCGTGTCCGCCCCCGTGGCCGGAACCCGCTTCCGCCGCGGTCACCGCGACGGTGGGAGCGGGCAGCTCGGGCTCGTCCTGGCCGTCGACGGTCGGCTGGTCCCAGGCGGTGCTGCCGGTCTCGCACGTCTGCAGCACGGGGAACTCCAGCGTGGAGCCCGCCGCGTCCTCGGGGAGCTGAAGCTGGAGGGCGACGGTGTCGCGGTAGCCGTCGGCGAGGGGCGTCTTCGCCGTGTAGACCACGTCCGAGACCCGCTTGGTCGCGGTGTTCCCGTGGGAGTCGGTGACCGGGTCGGCGATCGCGACCTCGTTCTTCACGACGTCCCAGTTCGGGTTGATCGTCGGGCTGACCGAGTTGATGCCGTCGGGCATCGTGATCGTGAGTCCCGTCGTCGGCGAGCCCTCGCAGCCGTGGGCCAGCGAGAACGTCACCACCGTGTACGAGCCGGCGGCGGTGCTGCTCGCCGCCGCAGTCACGTGGGCGCTGGCCGCCGTGGGCGCGGCGACAGCGAGCGCGATCGATCCGACGGCGACGAGTGCGCCGCTGCCGACAAGGCGGAGCCGCAAGAAGGAAGAAGAAGAAGAAGAACGGGTCATGACGGTCGTGTCCTCGGGGGAGATCCGGCGCGGGGCCGGGAGTTCTGGACGCAGCGCGGGTCCGCGGTGCGTGCGGGGCGCCGACCGGAGCCGCTCCCGCACGGGAGGGGCGTCAGGCGGCGCGGAGGACCTGCAGCGGCGGCCCGCGGTGCCGGAGGATCGAGAGGACCGCGTCGAGGGATCGAGGCGCCCGCGGCTCGGGGGTGCCCGTCATCGAGACGCCGGGGGCCGACGGGAGCGCGACCGCGGACGCGCGGGCGACGATCCCCACGACGACGCGCTGGAGGCTTTCTCCCAGCGTCCAGAAGAGGCGCTCGCCGTACCGGAACGCCGCGATCGTGAAGGCAGCCGCAGCAAGGTGGGCGACGAGCATCACCGGAGCGTGAGCCGCGTGTCCGCCTCCGCCGGCGATCAGCTCGATGGTCGACCCGTCGTGGAAGTGCGCGCCGGTGCCCGTCGTCCCGACCACGCTCACCTCCCCACCGCTGCCCGTGATGAGGAAGAGGCCGTGGTACGCGATCTGGCTGAGGAGCACGGAGAGCGTCAGCCGGGGAAGGGACAGACGGCGCCCCGAGAGGAGGACGCAGACGACGACGGCGAACGCCGCGGCGAGGGCGAGCACGGCAGGAGCTGGGGTCTCGGCGCCCGCGAGCGTGTGGGAGGCGGCGGCCGTGGCGGTCGCGGCGAGAGCGGCGGCGACGCCGCGAGCCACTCGTGCACCTCGGGTCTGCACTCGCCCGTCCTCTCGTCGTCGCGTCGACGCGTGCGCGCCACGTCTCCAGGGTAATCGACGCGGCGGAGCAGCTCCCCGCCGTCCCCGTTCCCTGCCGTTACGAAGCCGTTACCTAGATCACCGAAAGAAATCCAAACCCCCGCAGGGAGGGCTCCGAACACATGTCAACGGCCGCGAAACGGTCCACACAGAACAGGTCCTCCGCATCACGTGGGGGCCGTCTCACGAAGGAGTTATCCCATGCGATTCACCAAGCGTTCCGCCCTCGCCGCATTCGCCCTGCTGGGCACCGCCGCCCTCGGCCTCACCGCCTGCTCGAGCGGAAGCGGCTCGACCACCGCCGCCAGCGACGCGGCGACCGAGATGTCGACCCCGATGGCCACCTCGTCGGCCTCCGCCTCCTCGACCCCCATGGCGACCATGGACCCGGCCGCGAACCTCGTCGGTCCCGGCTGTGCCGCCTACGCCGAGCAGGTCCCGGACGGCGCCGGCTCGGTCGAGGGCATGTCGCTCGACCCCGTCGCGACCGCCGCGTCGAACAACCCGCTGCTCACCACCCTGACCGCTGCGGTCTCCGGTGGCCTCAACCCCGACGTCAACCTCGTCGACACGCTGAACAGCGGCGAGTTCACCGTCTTCGCCCCGGTCGACGACGCGTTCGCCAAGCTCGACGCCGCGACCGTCGACTCCCTCAAGACCCCCGAGGGCGCCGCCACGCTGTCCTCGATCCTGACCTACCACGTCGTCCCCGGCCAGATCGCCCCTGACGCGATCGCCGGCGATCACGCCACCGTCCAGGGTGGCAACCTCACCGTCACCGGTTCCGGCGACGACCTGAAGGTCAACGACGCGTCCGTCATCTGCGGTGGCGTCCAGACCGCCAACGCGACCGTCTACCTCATCGACACCGTGCTGACCCCCCCGGCCAGCTAATTCCCCTCACCGGCTCCGGCCGGTGAACACGCCGAAGGGCGGGCATCGCGAGGTGTCCGCCCTTCGGCGTTCGTGCGTGCGGAAGCCCTCCGCGAAGCCGGGCACTGCAGAGCCGTCCAGCACAGAGTCGTCCAGCACAGAGTCGCGCAACGCAGCGCCGCCCCACGGGAATCCGTACAGCGCGGAGCCCTGCGCAGCGCGGAGTCGGAGGGTCACCATGACCCGGCACTCGCCGTCACTCCGCACTACAGCACCCACCACGAACGACACGAGGCGCGGACCCCGATGTAGGGGGTCCGCGCCTCGTCGTCGTGCGGTCGGCGGCTACTCGGCCGGGGCGCTGATCTCGCGCAGGACGCGGTCGCCGGGGCGGGCCTCGATCATCTCGGCCTCGATCTCGGCACGGTCGAGCAGCTCCTCCATGCGGCGGCGGCGGTTGCGCGTGATGAGCGTCACGACCGTGCCCGTCTTGCCCGCGCGGCCGGTGCGGCCGGAGCGGTGGAGGTACGTCTTGTACTCGTCGGGAGCGTCCGCCTGGATCACCAGGTCGATGTCGTCGACGTGGATGCCGCGCGCGGCCACATCGGTCGCGACCAGCACGTCCACGCGTCCGCTGGTGAGCAGTGCGAGGTTGCGGGTGCGGCGCGACTGGTTGAGGTCGCCGTGGAGGCTCGTCGCGGGGATGTCCGCGTGGTCGAGCTGCTCCGCGAGCTGCTCCGCGAACGCGCGGGTCCGGGCGAAGATCAGCGTCTTGCCCTGGCGGGCGGCGAGCTGCTCGATGATCTCGGCCTTGTCGCGGTGCTCGATCAGGAGCACGCGGTGGTCGATGGTCGAGGACGCCTGGTCCTCGCCGGCGACCTCGTGGACGCTCGGCTCGACCAGGAACTCGTCCACGAGCGTCGCGACGCCCTTGTCGAGCGTGGCCGAGAACAGCAGCCGCTGGCCGCCGTCGGCGGTCTGGCGGAGGATGCGCTGCACGGGCTCGAGGAAGCCGAGGTCGCACATGTGGTCGGCCTCGTCGAGCACCGTGATGGTGATGTTCGAGAGGTCGAGGCGGCCCTGCTCGACGAGGTCCTCGAGGCGGCCCGGCGTCGCGATGACGATGTCGACTCCGCGCTGGAGGGCTCCGACCTGCTTGTACTGGGGGACGCCGCCGTAGATGGTCGTCGTGAACAGGCCGACGGAGCGGGCGATCGGCTGGATCGTCCGGTCGATCTGCATGGCGAGCTCGCGGGTCGGCGCGAGGATGAGCGCCCGCGGAGCGCGGCCCGGCTTGCGGCCCTTCGCTCCGTTGTTCTCCATCAGCCGCTCGACGACGGGGGCGCCGAAGGCGATGGTCTTGCCGGAGCCGGTCTTGCCGCGTCCGAGGACGTCCTTGCCGGCGAGCACCTCGGGGATGGTCGCGGCCTGGATCGGGAACGGCGCGGCCGCTCCGAGCTCGGTCAGCATCCGGACGATGTTCCCTCCCAGGCCGAGGTCGCCGAAGGTGACGCCCTCGACGTCGACGGCGAGCGTGGCCGTCGCCTCGAGGCGCTCGAGCACGACGTCGTCGGCCTGGTGCGGCGCACGGGCGTCGCGGCTGGGGTAGAAGTCCGAGCCGGAGTCGCGGCGCGAGGGCCGGGAGTCGCGGTCGAACGAGCGGGTCGGGCGGTCGCCGCGGTCGTGGCCGCGCGAGGGACGCGCGTCCCGGTCGAAGGAGCGGGCCGGACGGTCGCTGCGGTCGAACGAGCGGGCGGGACGCTCGGTGCGGTCGTAGCCGCGCGAGGGGCGCTCGTCGCGGTCGCCGGTGCGGGCGGGACGGTCGTCGCGTCCGTAGGAGCGGGCCGGACGATCGTCGCGGTCGTTCGAGCGGGCCGGACGCGCATCGCGGTCGAAGGAACGGGCCGGGCGGTCGCTCCGGTCGAAGGAACGCGCAGGACGGTCGTCGCGTCCGTAGGAGCGGGCCGGACGATCGTCGCGATCGTTCGAGCGGGCCGGACGCGCGTCACGGTCGAAGGAACGGGCCGGACGGTCGCTCCGGTCGAAGGAACGCGCAGGACGCTTATCGCGCCCGTAGGAACGCGCCGGACGATCGTCGCGGTCGTTCGAGCGGGCCGGACGCGCATCGCGGTCGAAGGAACGGGCCGGACGATCACTGCGGTCGAAGGAACGCGCCGGACGCTCATCGCGATCGTTCGAGCGGGCCGGGCGTGCGTCGCGGTCGTACCCGCGGGCCGGACGCTCGTCACGGTCGTTCGAGCGGGCCGGACGCGCGACGCGGTCGTAGCCGCGCGAGGGCCGCTCGTCGCGGTCGTTCCCGCGAGAGGGCCGATCGGCGCGCTCGGTGGCCCGCTCGGCGCGCTCGTCGGCGTTCCAGCGCGCCTTCTTGGGGGCGTTCTCGTCGACGGCGCGGAAGCCGCGGTGGCCCTCGCTGCGCGAGCCCGGCTTGGCGCCGGGGAAGCGCGAGCGGCCGCCGAGCTGGGACTTGCCGCTCGAGGCGCCGAAGCGGTTGGGCTCGAAGTTCTTGGCCGGACGTCCGCCGGCGGGCTTCTTGTTCTTGGGCATGGCAGTTCTTCCTGGGTTCAGGTCGTGCGCGAGGAGGCGACGCCGGAGGAGCCCCGTCGTGAGGGGCGTCCGTGCGCTGGACTGCTGCGGGGCAGCAGGGGGAGAACCCGGGCGAGTCATTGACCGGGGCCGATTCACACATGTGATTCGTCTCACGACGACTGTCGGAGACTCGGCCCACTTGACTAACAAACCCATCCGCACGAGAACGCACGGTGTCAAGAGCCGACCGAGCGAGTCTACACGCGGCCCCGGAGCCTGGCTAGGGCGGGGAGACGTGCGGCCAGGAGCCGCTCAGGTCGGGAGCCGCGAAGCCTAGGAGCCGCGAAGCCCGGGAGTCGCGCACCTCCGCAACCGGTCCCCCGCGGAGTCGCCCCGCATACAGCCCCCCGGCCCCGAGCCGCAGCACGATCGACGCGCGCCCGCGCGCAACGACCGCCCGTCCGCTACTGCGACGCCCGCCGAGCCCGGTACGCGGCCACGTTCGCGCGATTGCCGCAGTTGCCCGTGTCGCAGTAGCGCTTCGAGCGGTTGCGGGAGAAGTCCACGAGCACCGCCTCGCAGTCCTCCGCCGCGCAGACGCGGATCCGCTCGCGCTCGTCGCCGCGGATCACGTCGACGAACGCCATGGCGGCCTCGACCAGGATGCGGGTGGCGAGCGGGCTCTCGTCGCGCGTCGCGTGGAGGTGCCAGCCGTAGGGTCCGTGCCGGACCAGCTGCGGGAGCGCGCGGCCGGAGTCGAGCATCCCGTTGACGACGGGGACGAGGTCCTCCTCGGCCCGCGTGAGCCAGAGGGTGCGGAGGGAGGAGCGGATCGCCCGCACGGCCTCCAGCTCCTCGGCCGATCCGTCGCGGCTGCCCGTGTACCGGTTCTCGAGGAGGAAGTCGTCCAGCTGCTCGATCGTCGCCATATCGTCCTCGCCGGACGGCGACAGCTCGGGGAGCGTGTTGACGAGGGTGGCGGTGGAGGTGAGCGACGCCTCGACGTCATAGGCGAACACCATGTTGACTCCTGACAGTGCGGCTCAGTAGTGTGCGATCAGCTCGCTGTCACGAGTGTAAGCCTTTTGACTCCTGAAGGAGCCGGCCATGACCGCCGAGAGCACTGCTGCCGTCTCCCTCCCCGCCGCGAGCGCGCCCGCGCCGGCACGGCGCCTCGGCTCCGGCCTCGTCGCGGCGCTGGCCGCGTCGGCGGCGTTCGGTCTGGGCGGGCCGTTCGTGAAGCCGCTCCTCGAGGCGGGCTGGACGCCGGCGTCCGCGGTCCTCTGGCGGGCGGGCGGCGCGGCCCTGATCCTCGCGATCCCGGCGATCCTGTCCCTCCGCGGCCGCTGGCCCGTGCTCCGCCGCAACCTCGGCACGATCGCCCTCTACGGAGTCTTCGCCGTGATCGCCGCGCAGCTCTGCTTCTACAGCGCGATCGAGCACATGTCGGTCGGCGTCGCCCTGCTGATCGAGTACCTCGCGCCGGTGTTCCTCGTCCTCTTCGCCTGGGCGCGCACGCGCCGGCACCCCGGCCGCTTCACCCTCGCCGGCTCCGCGCTCGCGCTCGGCGGCCTGGTGCTCGTGCTCGACCTGTCCGGCGAGTCGACCCCCGAGCTGGTCGGCATCGCCTGGGCGCTGACCGCCTCGCTCGGCCTGTGCGTCTACTACGTCATCGCCGGTCGAGTGGATCCGGAGCTGCCGCCGATCGCGCTCACGGCGGGGGCGATGACGGTCGGCGCCGCGATCCTGCTGGCACTCGGGGCGCTCGGCGTCACACCGCTGCGCGCGACCTTCGGAGAGGTGGTGTTCGTCGGAGCGGAGGTCAGCTGGCTCCTCCCCGCGGGCGTGATCCTCGGCATGTCGACGGTGCTGGCGTATCTGCTCGGGATCGAGGGCGGACGCCGTCTCGGCACGCGGATCGCCTCCTTCGTCGGCCTGACGGAGGTGCTGTTCTCGATCGCGGCCGCGTGGCTGATCCTCGGCGAGCTGCCCGCGCCGATCCAGTTCGGCGGCGGCGCGCTGATCCTCGCGGGGGTCGTCCTGGTCCGTCTGCAGCGCGAGCCCGGCACCCCCTGATCGCGGGGGGCCGCATCCGGGGCGCCGGGCACCCCGTACGCTGATCGCACTCATGCGCGAGCCCACCCGATCCCCGCGACGCGTCGCCGCGGTCCTGGCCGCCCTCGCACTCCTCCTCTCGGGCTGCGCGAGCACCACTCCCGTCTCGGAGCCGGTGGCGCAGGCGCTCGGAGCGGCACCTGCACCCGACTGGTCCGGCGTGAGCGTGACGGCCGACGTCGTCTACGACGCGAGCACCGGGCAGAGCGTCGACGTCTGCTCCTCCCCTGCCCCGTCGGCGGAGCCGCGGCCCGCCGTCCTCGTCGTGCACGGCGGCAGCTGGGCCCGTGGAGGCAAGGCCGACGCGAACTGGCGCCCGATCTGCCAGTGGCTCGGATCGGAGGGATTCGTCGCCGTCTCGGTCGACTACCGCCTCGCGCCCGCCGCCGTGTTCCCCGCGCAGCTCGACGATGTGACGGCCGCCCTCGACTGGCTGCTCGAGCCGGAGCAGACCGCGCGCTTCGGCATCGATCCCGAGCGGGTGGCGGCCTTCGGAGGCTCGGCCGGCGGCAACCTCGCCTCTCTGCTCGGCACGCTGCCGGCGACCTCGTCGCGCCTGGCCGCCGTGGTCGACCTGAGCGGCCCCTCCGATCTCAGCGCCGCCGGCCTCGCCGACGACGACCCGGTGGTCGGAGTCGCGGCCGCCGTGCGCAGCTACCTCGACTGCGCGGACCTGGCCTCCTGCCCCTCCGCGACCGCCGCCTCGCCCCTCGCGCAGGTGGACGGCTCCGAGCCGCCGTTCCTCATCGCGCACGCGGCGCACGAGCGGGTCGCTCTCAGCCAGTCGACCCGCTTCGCCGAGGCGCTGCGCGGAGCGGGCTCGAGGGTCGACCTCCTCGTCCTCCCCGGCTCGCTGCACTCGATCGCGCTGCTCGACGACGCTCTGCGCGCTCGGGTCGTCGAGTTCCTCCGCGCCCACCTGGGCTCGTGAGCGGAGTCGTCGTCCGCCTCGAGGACGCAGCCGGAGCGGAGGGCCTCCTCGCCGCGGTCCCGCCCCCGCACGCCCGCGTCCTGATCGCCCGGATCGATGGGGCGGCGGCGGGCGCCCTGGTGCTCGCTCCCGGCCCGGACGACTTCGCCGAGGTGCTGGAGCTGGTGGTCGCCTCCGTCCACCGGCGCACGGAAGTCGCCCGACGGCTCGTCGCGGCGGCGGAGTCGTGGGCGCGGGTGCAGCGGATCCGCACGCTGCGCCTGGCCGCCGCTCCGGAGCTCGCCCCAGCGGCCGAGGCGCTCGGCTTCACGGCGATCGACGGCTTCGGAGCCCACGTCGGCGACGACGCGGTGCTCTGCTTCGCGCGTCCGGTCTGAGCAGCGCCCGCTCCGAGGCGTGTGCCGCTCCCGGGAGGCGGCCCCGCCCTCGTCCGGCGCGCACCCCCGCCGTCAGTCGATCGAGCAGCCCAGTTCGTCCGACAGCGCCCGCTCGATCCGCGCGCGGTGCTCGTCCGACATCGGCGGCAGCGCGTCGGGCGCGAACCAGCCGACCTCGGTCGACTCGTCGTCCGCGACGTGGGCCTCCCCCGAGATCCAGCGGCAGCGCACCACGTGGTCGAGGTACTGCGAACGGTCCCCGTTGGGGTACTGCATCGGCGGGAGGGTGTGCACCTGCACGAGGCGCTCGACCTCGATCTCGACGCCCGCCTCCTCCTGCGCCTCGCGGCGGGCGGTCCCGGCGACGGTCTCGCCCGGGTCGATGATCCCGGTGACGGCCGTCCAGGCGCCGGTGTCGGCGCGCCGGACGAGCAGGACCTCGAGCGCCGGCTCCTCCCGGAGGATCACCGCGGTCACGCCGGTGAGCCAGAGCAGCTCGGTCCCGATCCGCTCGCGCAGTCGCAGCACGAAGTCGGGAGTCGCCATCAGTGCTCTTCGGGTCGGAAGTCGAACGCGACGATGCCGGCCGTGTCGACGAACGGCCCGACGAACTCCTTGAACGCGTCGTGCGCCGGATCCCAGTGCGCGGGGTCCTCGACGGCCGGCCGGCCGAGGTAGTAGTGCAGGTCGCCCTCGGAGGAGAAGGTCAGCAGGAACGCGCGGTCGAAGCCCTCGCCCGCGCCCTCGATGCTCAGCTGCGGCCCCGTCTCGATCGACTCGATGTAGGGCCGTCCGTCGCGGACGCACTCGTCGGCCAGGGCGAGGAAGCGGCGGGTGACCTCGTCCGCCTCGGCGACCAGCGCCGTCGGGCGGAAGCGGATCAGGACGAGGTGCCGGAGCGTGCCCGGGCGGAAGTCGCGGGCGACGAAGCGCTCCGGACCGATCTCGTCGAGGACCGCGGTGGCGCGCTCCGGGCCGCTGCGCCAGCGGGAGCCGACCGTCTCGGCCGCATCCCTGATGTCCGTCATGCCGACGCCTTCCCGGCGCGGGCGGCACGCCGCCGCTCACGATACCCCTCGACCAGGTTGTAGACGACGGGCAGGACCACGAGGGTCAGCACCGTCGAGGACACCAGGCCGCCGATCACGACGATCGCCAGCGGCTGCGAGATGAAGCCGCCGTGGCCCGTGATCCCCAGCGCCATCGGCAGCAGGGCGAAGATCGTCGCGAGGGCGGTCATCAGGATGGGCCGGAGCCGCCGCTCGGTGCCGTGCAGCAGCGCCTCCCGCACCGGCATCCCGCGGTCGCGGTACTGGTTCACCAGGTCCACGAGCACGATCGCGTTCGTGACGACGATGCCGATCAGCATCAGCACGCCGATCAGGGACGGCACGCCCAGCGGCACGCCGGTGATCACCTGCAGGAGGATCGCGCCGGTCGCCGCGAACGGCACCGACACGAGCAGGAGCAGCGGCTGCAGGAGCGAGCGGAACGTCGCCACCATCACGACGTAGACGATCAGGATCGCGACCAGCAGCGCGATGCCCAGCTGCGAGAACGCGTCGGCCTGGTCGGCGGTCACTCCGCCGAGGGAGGCGTCGACACCGGCCGGAAGCGCCGTCGCGTCGATCGCGTTCTGCACGGCGACGTTGGCCGAGGCGAGGTCGTCGCCCTCCGGGGTGACGGTGATGGTCGCGGTGCGCTGGCCACGCTCGGTGGTGATGCTCGCCGGACCGTCCGTCTGCTCGACCGCCGCGAGGGTGGAGAGCGCGACGGTGCCGGTGAGGGTCGGCACCTCGAGGTTCCGCAGCTCGTCCACGGTGGTCGGCGGCTGCCCGTCGGCCAGGTAGATCGAGAGGGTGCGGTCGTCGATCACGACGCTGCCGACCTGGCTGGGCTGGAGCGCCTGGCTGACGATCGTGCCCACGGCGACCTCGCTGAGCCCCGCCCGCGCCGCGGCGTCGCGGTCGACCCGCACCGCGATGTAGGGCAGCGAGGAGGAGAGGTTGCTCTCGGCCTGGCTGATCCCGTCGGTCCCGCGCAGGGCCTCGAGGAGCTGGTCGCTCGCGCTCTGGAGGTCGCTCTGCGAGGCGGTCGAGAGGTCGACCTCGATGTCCGAGGAGGCGCCGAAGCCGGAGGAGGCGGCGACGCTGATGTCCTCGGCCGAGGCGACGCCCGACAGCGCGTCGCGGACGTCCGCCTGCACGGCCTCCTGGTCGGCCGACTCGTCGGTGGTGACGGAGTAGCGGATCGAGGTGCCGCCGCCTCCTCCCCCGCCGAACGCGCTCTGCAGACCGCCGGAGGAGCCGACGGTGAGCTGGACGGTCTCGACGCCGCCGACGCCGAGGATCGCCGTGCTCGCCTGCTGCGCCGTCGCGTCCTGCGCGTCGAGGCTCTGGCCGACGGGGACCGTCTGGGTGACGGTGAAGGTGTCCTGCCCGCTGGAGCCGAGGAAGTTCGTCTTCATCAGCGGGTACAGAGCACCGGTCCCGACGAGCACGAGCAGCGCCAGGAGGACGGTGACGACCGAGTGCTTCAGCGTCCAGTGGATGATCGGGCCGTAGACCGACTGCAGCCCGCGCGCCCGCCGGGGAGCGGCGTGGGCGCCGTGGTGCGGGGCCTCCTCGACCGGCGCGGCGGTGTCGGCCGGGACTTCCGAGGCGGGTGCCCCTCCGGCCGCCGCGCGCTCCTCCGCGAGCGCCGCCTGCGCGGCCTGGCGCACCGCCGGCCGCTTCGAGGGGCGGAGGAACCAGTAGGCCAGCACCGGCACGATCGTCAGCGCCACCACGAGGGAGGCGAGCAGGGCGATCGACACGGTCAGCGCGAAGGGCCGGAACAGCTCGCCCGTGGTGCCGCCGACGAACGAGATCGGCAGGAACACCGCGACCGTGGTGATCGTGGAGGCGGTGATCGCGCCGGCGACCTCGCGGACGGCGACCGCGATGGTCCGGGCCCGGTCCTCGCCCGCGTCGAGGTGCCGCTTGATGTTCTCGATCACGACGATGGAGTCGTCGACCACGCGCCCGATCGCGATGGTGAGCGCGCCGAGGGTCAGGATGTTGAGGGTGTAGCCGGCCGTCTGCAGGCCGATGAAGGTGATCAGCACCGAGGTCGGGATCGAGATGGCCGTGACCAGGGTCGAGCGCACCGACAGCAGGAACAGCAGGATCACCAGCACGGCGAAGACGAGGCCGAGCGCCCCCTCCTGCGCGAGCGACGCGATCGACTCCTGGATGTAGGGCGCCTGGTCGAAGACCGGGGTGAAGGCGGCGTTGTCGCCGATCGACTCCTCGAGGTCCGGGAGCAGCGCGGCCACGCCGGTCGACACGTCGACGGTGTTCGCGGCCGGGAGCTTGGTGATCGAGAGGGTCAGGGCGGGCTGGCCGTTGACGCGCGAGATCGAGGTGACGGGGGCGTCGGTGACGGCGACCGTCGCGACGGAGCCGAGGATGGTGACGGTCGGCTCCGCGGTCGCGGCTGCGTCTCCCGCCGCCGCTCCGGCGTCGGAGCCGCCGGCTGAAGCGCCGGAGCCCGCGGAGGCACCCGCGCCCGCTGACGCACCGGCGCCGCCCGCACCCGCGGAGGCACCTGCGGACGGCAGCAGCGGCAGCGCCGCGATCGCGTCGGTCGAGTCGAGCTTGACGCCCGACTGCACCGAGAAGGTCGACCCGTCCTGGGTGATCTGTCCGCCCGCGACGAGCACGCCGTTCTGCTGCAGGGCCGAGCGGATGTCGCCGGTCGAGAGGCCGGCCGCGGCGAGCGCCGCGTCGTCGGGAGTGATCGTGACGCGCTGGGCGGTCTCGCCGACGAGCGCCGCCTCGCGCACGCCCTCGACCTTCTCCAGGTCCGGGATGACCGTGGTGCGCAGGCGCTCGGCCAGCGCGTCCGCGTCGCCGTCGCTCGACACGGCGAGCTGCAGCACCGGCAGGTCGTCGAGGGAGCCGGTGACCACCTGCGGGTCGACGCCGTCCGGGAGCGTGCTCTTGATCCGGTTGATCGCCTGCAGGATCTTCTGCTCGGCGGTGGCGAGGTCGGTGCCGTAGGTGAAGGACGCCGAGATGAGGGAGGAGTCCGTGGAGGACGTCGCGCTGGTCGTCTCGAGCCCCGGCACCCCCTGGATGGCGGTCTCGATCGGCGTCGAGACATCGTCGTTGACCACCTCCGGAGCGGCGCCCGGGTAGGACGTGACGACGGCGAGCTGCGGGAAGGAGATCGACGGCGCGAGCTCCTGCTTGAGCCCGGTCAGGGCGACTCCGCCGAAGACGGCGATGACGACGGTGACGAGCGCGATGAGCGCCCGGTTCTTCATGCTGAGGACCGCGAGGAGATGCACCCTCCGAGTCTTCCATCAGCCGACTGAGTGTTGGGAGGGACGCGGCGTTCCGGGGCGCGCGACGGGGCGACCGGCGCCACCGGCCGGCCCCGGACGCCCTCAGCCCAGGCGGACCTCAGCCGTCGACGACCCGACGGGGAGGCTCACTGCAGCGCCCGCCCCCGCGCTCGAGAGCGCGAAGTCCCCGGCGAAGGCCCGCACGCCGACGCGCCCCTCGGCGTCCGTCCGGAGCACCGTCGGCTCGAGCCACCAGTCCCCGCGGATCCGCGAGCGCAGCGCCTCGTAGGCCGGCTTCGGGCTCCCGTCGCGGCGGAGGAACCCGCCCGGCGCTCCGAGCCAGGCTCCGGCGTCATCGAAGCCCCAGTAGGTGATCGCCTCGACCGCCGGATGCGCGACCAGCGTCTCGTAGTGCCGCACCATCTCGTCCGCCTGCCGCGCCTCCCCCTCCGGGGTGGTCGGCCAGTCCTCGACCACGTGGTCGTTGAGGTCCTCGATCTCGGCGGGCATCAGCTCGCCCGAGACGAGGGTGGTCTCGGTCCAGTGCAGCGGCAGGCCGAAGCGCGCGAACCTGTCGCAGATCGCCGTGATCTGCTCCTCCCCGCGGAACCCCTGGTGCATGTGCGACTGCAGGCCGATCGCGTCGGGCCGGATCCCGGCCTCGAGCACGTCCTCGATCAGCCGCTCGTACTCGGGCCCGAGGTCGAAGTCGTTCAGCACGAGCACCGGTCCGGTGCCGAGGCTGCGCGCCTCCGAGAAGGCCAGCTCGACCATGCCGACGCGTCCCTTCTCGCGGGCGAGGCGGGTGACGGCGTTCGTCACGCCGTCCGGCTCGTTGGCGAAGCGCGGCATGATGACGACCTCGTTGATCGCGTCCCAGGTGTCGATCAGCCCGGCGAAGGCGCCCACCTCCCGGCGGATGCGCGCGCGGAGGAGCTGCTCGGCCTCGTCCAGCGGCAGCGCGTCGAGCCACTCCGGCTTCACGTAGTGCCAGACCAGCGGGTGCCCCTTGAGCCGGACGCCGTCCGCGGCGAGCGCGCGCGCCTCGGCGAGCACCTCCTCCGTTGCTGTGCGGCCGCGCTCCGGCTCGAAGCGGCCCCAGTAGACGGGGAGCGTCGCCGTGTCGAACAGGTCGAGCCAGAGCCGGCGCTCCTCGGCGCGCGCAGGGTCGGTGCTCGGAGGGGTGCAGCCGAAGGCGAAGGCGTGGCGGCGCTGCTCGACCGTCACGTCGGCGTGGGCGAGCGGAGCGCCGTCGGCACCGAGGACGGTGACGAGGGCGTCGGCGAGACGGGGGCTGAAGTCGGTCATGCGGGGCCTCTCAGGCGGGGTGGCGCTCGTCGAGCGCCGTGTACTCGGATCGGGTGAGCGGGAGGACCGCTCCGTGCTTGGTGTCCTCGGGCAGGTCGAACTCCTCCGCGAGCTCCCAGCGGCCCGAGGACGGGTCGGTGCTCGTGTAGGCGCGGTAGCCGTAGGGGCGGAGGGCGTACTGGTCGACCCAGAGCGACCAGCGCTCCTCGCGGTGGTGCCGGAAGACCAGCGGGCCCTCGATGCTCGGGCCGAGCTCCTGCCCGATCCCCCGCGCGACGGTGGTGAAGTCGTCCGCGAGGAGGGAGGAGCCGACCTGCTGGAACACCTGCATCGTGTCGGGGGCGTCGTCGTGCTGCTTGGCGAAGCGGTGGACGACCGTGCCCTCGATCAGCAGCGTCATGTCGATCACTCCGCCGGGCAGCCGCAGGTAGGTCTCGGGCTCGGTGAACGTGCGGAAGTCGCGCGTGCGGGAGATCAGGATGCGGCTGTCGCCCGTCTCGCCGGTGGCGGGGTCGCCGTCCTCGGCCAGGCCGGAGGACCAGTGCACGAGGAAGTCGCCCGAGACCGGGTCGTAGACCGACTCCGGCGCCCAGGCCATGCCCGCTCCCGCGGGAGCGACGGCGACCGCGCGCGGCTCGGACCACTCGAGGAGGTCCGGGGAGTCCCAGACCACGAGGTCGCGGCTCCCCCGGTGCCGGTAGAGGTCCCAGTCCGGGCCCTCGGGCCGCCAGACGCGGAGGTCGGTGGCGACGAGGTGGAAGCCCCGCGGCCCGCGGACGATGTGGGGGTCGCGGACGCCGCCCGTGCCGCCGGTCCACTCCAGCACCGGCCCGAGCGCGCGCCAGCGCAGCGGATCGTCGCCCCGGCTGAGCGAGAGGAAGATCTTCTCGCTGTGGCCGGTCCGGTCCTCCACGAAGTGGACCAGCAGGTAGCCGTACCCGTCGCTCATGAGAGAACGATCTCACACGCCCGGCGGGCACTCCACCTCAGACCACGTCGGCGAGGTACCCCGGGTCGGCCGCCGGGTGCCGGGCGACCTGCGCCCAGGCCGTCGCGAGCGCCTCCACGGCCCGATCGGTCGCCTCGGGCGAGTAGCCGATCGGGATGCGGAGGAAGCGCTCGAAGGCGCCGTCGATCCCGAAGCGCGGGCCCGCGGTGATCAGCAGGCCCGCCGTCCGGGCGGCGAGCGCCAGCTGCGAGCTCGCCGGCCGGCCCAGGCCCACCCAGGTGGAGAGGCCGCCCGAGACCCGCGGCACGCTCCACTCCGGGATCGCGCGCGCCAGGGCCGCCTCGAGGTGGTCGCGGCCGGCGCGCAGCTGCGAGCGCCGCAGCTCCAGCACGCCGTCCATCCGGCCGAGCATGTCCGCGACCAGGAGCTGCTCCAGGATCGGCGTGCCGAGGTCGCTCGCCGAGCGCGCCAGCGCCAGCTTGCGGATCACCGCTCGCTCGGCGCGTATCCAGCCGATCCGGATGCCGCCCCACAGCGTCTTGCCGACGGAGCCGATCGAGAGCACCGTCCCCTCGGGCCCGTAGGCGGCGAACGGCAGCGGCGACATCCGCCGGTCGATGTCGAGCTCGGCCGTCGTCTCGTCGGCGATGATCAGGGTCCCCTGCCGGGCCGCGGCGGCGATCGCCCGCTCCCGCAGCTCGGGGGCCATGGAGCGGCCGGTCGGGTTGTGGAAGTCGGGCATCAGGTAGGCCAGGCTCGGGCTCGTGCCGCGCAGCGCGGCGATCAGGCCCTCTCCGTCCCAGCCGTCCGCCCCGTCGACGTTCACCGGCACGAGCCGCGCGCCGGCCAGCCGGAGGGCCTCGTAGGCGTGCGGGTAGGTCGGGGCCTCGATCAGCGCCCGGTCGCCCCGCGCGAGCAGGGTGCGGGCGACGAGCGCGATCGCGTGCTGCGCGCCGATGGTCACCATGATCTGGCCGGGCTCGGTGCGCAGACCCCGCGCGGTGTAGCGCTCGGCGATCGCGCGGCGCAGCACTGGCAGGCCGACGGTGTCGTAGGAGCCGGAGTCGAAGTGCTCGGGGGCCGCCTGCGCCGCGCGGGTGTACGCCTCGGCCAGCTCGGGGACGGCGGGCAGGGCCGCCTTGGTGAAGTCGAGGAAGTCCGGCGCGAGCGAGGGCACCGCGTGCACGGCCGCTCCCGGCAGGCGGGTGACGCTGCCGGAGCCGCGCACGCTGACGAGGTAGCCGCTGTCGCGCAGCTCGCGGTACGCGGCGGCCACGGTCGTGCGGCTGACGCCGAGGCGGGCCGAGAGCTCGCGCTCGGCGGGCAGGCGGCTGCCCGCGGGGATGCGGCCGTCGATCCCGAGGAGGCGGATCCGATCGGCCAGCGCGAGGTAGGCGGGCCGGGTGCCGCGCTGCTCGCGCCAGTCGCCGAGGAGGGTCTGCAGGGCGCGCGCGCCGAAGTGGACATCAGCCATGCGTCCAAGGTAGCCGGATTGGACCGCGCGAAGAAGGCCAATGTCGCGCTGTGATGAGTCCATGACCCTCACCGCTCCCGTTGCCGCCGCCGCTCCCCCAGCGGGCCAGTGGCGCCTCCGACCCGTGCCGCGCCTGCTGGTGGGCCTGATCCTCTACGGATTCGCCGACGCGATGATGATCCGCGCGGCGATCGGCGTGGACCCGTGGACCGTCTTCGCCCAGGGGGTCGCGCACCAGACCGGGCTCGGGATCGGACTGCTCACGAACGTGATCGGCCTGCTCGTCCTGCTGCTGTGGATCCCCCTCCGACAGCGGCCCGGCCTCGGCACCGTGCTGAACGTGCTCGTGGTCGGCACGATGATCGACGTCGGACTGCGTGTGCTGGCGACGCCGGAGGAGTGGTGGGCCCGCGGCCTGCTCTTCGCAGGCGGTCTCGTGCTGCTGGCGGTCGCGAGCGGGATCTACATCGGCGCCCGCCTCGGTCCGGGGCCCCGCGACGGACTGATGCTGGGCCTGCACACCCGCACGGGCCTGCCGATCTGGCTGGCGCGCTCGGGCGTCGAGCTCACGGTGCTGCTCATCGGCTGGGCCCTCGGCGGCGACGCCGGCCTCGGCACCCTCCTCTTCGCGGTGCTGATCGGGCCGCTCTGCTCGGTGACCCTGCCTCTGCTCGGGGTGCGGAGGCACTGACCCGCGCACGACGGACGCCCCGCCTCCCGGACCGGTTCCGGGAGGCGGGGCCGTCGCGATCGGATCGGCTAGCGCTTGGCCGCGATCTCCGCGCGCATCCGCGACGCCTCGTCGGAGTCCTGGATCGAGGCGATCCCCTCGGTGATCGAGGTGCCCGACGCGGGGGCCTCGTGCTCGTCCGCTCCGAGCGTGGTCTCGTCGAAGGGCGAGCGTCCGCCGAGCACCTCGCGGACCTGCACCATGTCGATCTGCTTGGTCCAGGTGCCCACGAGCAGGGTGGCGACCGCGTTGCCGGTGAAGTTGGTGACCGCGCGGGCCTCGGACATGAAGCGGTCGATGCCGACGATCACGCCGACGCCGTTGACCAGGTCGGGGCGGAAGGACTGGAGGCCGCCGGCCAGCGTGGCCAGGCCCGCTCCGGTGACGCCCGCGGCGCCCTTCGAGGCGATCATCATGAAGAGGAGGAGGCCGATCTGCTCCGGGATCGACATCGGCGCTCCGGTGGCCGAGGCGATGAACAGCGACGCCATCGTGAGGTAGATCGCCGTGCCGTCGAGGTTGAAGGAGTAGCCGGTGGGCACGGTGATGCCGACGACGGGCTTGGAGACGCCGAGGTGCTCCATCTTCGCGATCAGGCGGGGCAGCGCCGCCTCCGAGGAGGAGGTGCCGACGATCAGCAGGTACTCGCGGGCCAGGTACTTCATCAGCGAGAAGATGCTGACGCCGGTCACCAGGCGCAGCAGCAGGCCGAGGACGACGACCACGAAGATCGCGCAGGTGATGTAGAAGCCGATCATCAGGGTGGCGAGAGCGACGACCGCTCCCCAGCCGGTCTTGCCGACGACCGCGGCGATGGCGCCGAACGCGCCGATCGGGGCGACCCAGAGCACCATCGAGAGGATGCGGAAGACCAGGACCTGGAGCTGCTTGATCGCTCCGAGGATCGGCTGGCCCTTGGTGCCCATCTTCTGCAGCGCGAAGCCGACGAGCAGCGCGACGAAGAGGGTCTGCAGGATGCTGCCGTCCACGAGCGAGGAGAACAGCGAGACGGGGATGATCCCGAGGACGAAGTCGCTGGTGCTCTCGGCCTTGAGGTCGCTGGTGTCGTAGGTGGCGCTCGAGATGTCGAGGCCCTCGCCCGGGTGCAGGATGTTGCCGACGACGAGGCCGATCGCCAGGGCGAAGGTCGACATCACGATGAAGTAGCCCAGAGCGAGTCCGCCGACCTTGCCGACCGTGGCGGCCTTCGCGATGGAGCCGATGCCGATGACGATGGTGCAGAAGATGATCGGCGCGATCATCATCTTGATCAGTCCGACGAAGGCCTTGCCGACGGGCTCGAGCGTCGCCGCGAAGGCGGGAGCGACGAGTCCGACCACGACGCCGGCGACCACGGCGATGATGACGGCGATGTAGAGCCAGTGGTTCCGGTCGATGCGCCGCCGGGTCTTCGGAGGGGTGACCGCGGGGATCAGCCGGTCGGACGGCGTCTGAGGCGTCTTCGCCATGGGGGTGTCCTTCTCTTCGTCGAGGTGAGGGGGTAGGACGATGGTGGCCCCGCCTCCGGAGCCCGGCACGGTTGCGTTCATACTGTTCACGGCGGGGCGCCCCGAGCGCTCGCTCACGAGGGAGTGGCATGGTCAGGACGCCGAGCGCACGCGGACCGCGCGGCAGCATCGCCGCGCGCCTGTTCGCCGTGCAGCTGCTGAGCATCCTGCTGATCGCCGCGGCCGCCGTCGCGGTGCTGGCCCTCGACGCGCGGAGCCGAGCGGGCGACGAGGCGGCCCAGCGGAGCCTCGTCGTGGCGCGGACGGTGGCCGACAATCCGTTCGTCCTCGAGTCGACGGCCGACGCGGATCCCTCCGCGAGCCTGCAGCCGTACGCCGAGGAGGTCATGCGGGACACCGGCGTCGACTTCCTCACGATCATGGCCCCCGACCGCACCCGGTACACCCACCGCGACCGCGACCGGATCGGCCTGCCGTTCCAGGGCACGATCGAGCCCGCGCTGGAGGGGCGGACCTTCACCGAGACGTACACCGGCACGCTCGGGCCCTCCGTCCGCGCCGTCGCACCGATCGAGGACGCCGACGGCGCGGTCGTCGCGCTCGTGTCGGCGGGCGTCACGCTCTCGGCCGTGGACGCCTCCTTCGCCGCCCGCGTGCAGGTCGTCGCGTGGGGCGCGCTCGGTGCGGTCGCGCTCGGCGCACTCGGCTCGTGGCTCCTCGCCCGCTACCTGCGGCGGGTCACGGGCGGGCGGGGCCCGGAGCAGATGAGCCAGGTCTTCGCCTACTACGAGTCCGTCCTGCACTCGGTGCGGGAGGGGCTGCTGCTGGTCGACGACCGCGGCCGACTGGTGCTCGCCAACGACCACGCGCTGGAGCTGCTCGGGCTCGAGGGCGTGCGGACGCCGGTGCCGGTCGCCGAGCTCGACCTCCCCGTCGCCCTGCGCGAGCTGCTGCAGGACGACGAGCCCGTCTCGGACCGCCTGGTCGTGGCCCGCGAGCGGATCCTCGTGGTGAACGAGCGGCCCGCCGCCTCCCCCGGAGCCCGCCCCCTCGGCACGGTCGTCACGCTCCGGGACCGCACCGAGCTGCAGCGGGTGAGCGGCGAGCTGGAGTCGCTGCGCACCCTCTCGGACGCGCTGCGCTCGCAGACCCACGAGTTCTCGAACCGCCTGCACACCATCGCGTCGCTGATCGAGCTCGGCCGGCCCGACGAGGCGCTCGCGTTCGCCGCCGGCGAGCTGAACCTCAGCCAGCGTCTGGCCGACCGGGTCCTCGGCTCCGTGCAGGAGCCGGTGATCGCCGCCCTGCTGCTGGGCAAGGCCGCGCAGGCCCGCGAGCGCGGCGTCGAGCTGCACTTCGAGACGCACCTCGAGCCCGGCACGCAGGGGCTGGAGCCCGGGGACCTCGTGACGGTGCTGGGCAATCTGATCGACAACGCCCTCGACGCGGCCGCCTCCTCCGCTCCGGACCGCGAGCCGTGGGTGGAGGTCTACCTCGGCCTCGCGGAGGGCGAGCTGGTGGTGCAGGTGTCGGACAGCGGCCCCGGAGTCGCGAGCGCCGCCGACGTCTTCGCGCGCGGCTACTCGACGAAGGAGTCGGACGGCTTCGGCCGCGGCATCGGCCTGGCGCTGGTGCAGCAGGTGGTGGAGCGGCTCGGCGGCTCGATCGAGGTCTCGCGCCACGTCGGCGCGGTGTTCACGGTGCAGCTGCCGCTGCCCGCGCGGGTGGCGTCGTGATCCGGGTGCTCGTCGTCGAGGACGAGCCGCTGACCGCGAGCGCCCACGCCGACTACGTCCGGCGGGTCGACGGCTTCGAGGTGGCCGCGGTCGCCGGCAGCGGCGCGGAGGCGATCCGGGCCCTGCGCGCGGACCCGGGCATCGCGCTGATCCTGCTCGACATGAACCTGCCGGACATGGGCGGCCTCGACCTCTGCCGGGCCGTCCGGGCGGCGGGCCTGGACGTCGACGTCATCGCGATCACCGCCGTCCGCGACGCCGCGAACGTGCGCGCCTCCGTCGCCGCCGGCATCGTGCAGTACCTGATCAAGCCGTTCGTCTTCAGCGCGTTCGCCGCCAAGCTCGCCAGCTACCGGTCGTACCGCGAGCGGATGCACGGCGCCGACGTCGCCAGCCAGCACGAGGTGGACGGGGCCTTCGCGGCGCTCCGCACCTCCAACGCCCCGGGTCTGGCCAAGGGGCTCTCGGCTCAGACCCTCGAGGCCGTCACCGCACTGCTGGGCCCCGTCGGCCTCTCGGCGGCCGAGCTCGCCACCCGCCTCGACATCTCGCGGGTGACGGCCCGCCGCTACCTCGAGCACCTCGCCGACTCCGGAGTGGCGGACCGCGCGCCCCGCTACGGCTCCCCCGGCCGCCCGGAGCTGGAGTACCGCCGCCGCTGAGCGCGCGTCAGGCGGCCCGCAGCGCGGCGGCGATCTCCTCCTCGATCAGGTCGTGGTTGATCGCCGCGCCCACGCGCAGCCCGTCGGCGGACGAGGCGACGACCTGCGCCATGGGCTCGACCAGCGAGCCCGCGGCGAAGACCCCGGCGACGCCGGTCCGGCCCATCGGATCGACGGCGAGGTGCCGCGCGACTCCCGACGGGTGGTCGGCGAGCTCGAGGCCGAGCCCCTCGGGGAGCCGCCCCTCGACCCGCGGGCCGACGACGAGCGCGTCGAGCTCGTGCCGCCGACCGTCGATCACCACGCCGACCAGGCGGTCGTCCTCGACGAGGACCTTCTCGACGCGGCCCGGCACGAGAGCGATCCCGCGGGCGGCCAGCGCCGCCGCCTCGTCGCCGACGGGCGCGGGTGCGCCGTGGAGCAGGATCGACGTCCGGTCGCTGAGCTGACGGAACATCTGCGCCTGGTGCCCGGCGAACGAGCTGCCGAGCACGCCGATCCGCCGGCCGCGCACCTCGAAGCCGTGGCAGTAGGGGCAGTGCAGGACGTCCCGTCCCCAGCGGGCGCCGAGCCCGGGGATCTCCGGCAGCAGGTCGCGGACGCCGGTCGCGAGCAGGAGGCGGCGCGCGCGGAGGACCGAGCCGTCGGTGAGGGTCGCGGTCACGCCCTCGGCACCCGCGGAGGCGCGGACCGCCTCGCCCTCGACCACCCGGGCTCCGTAGCCCTCGGCCTCGGCGCGCGCCAGGCGCACCAGCTCCGTGGGCGGGACGCCGTCGCGGGTCAGCACGTTGTGGGCACCGGGCGAGGGTGCGTTGCGCGGCGGCCGCCGCTCTCGAGGCGCGAGAGAGTGCTCGCCGAGATGCCGGTCTCGGCCGCGAGGGACGCGAGCGTGCGGTCGCGGCGGGTGC
>NZ_PSWN01000015.1:0-80837 GCF_002932815.1 Rathayibacter sp. AY1B4
GGTGGGGGTGGCGCGGTGGGGGGTGGTGGGGCGGGGGGGGCGGGCGCGCTGGCGGCGGGGAGGGGGTGGGGGCGGCGCTCATTGCGGACTCCTTCGGCAGCGGTCCGACCATCCTAGAGCCCCGGTGGAGCGCTCTCTCGCCCCGGAACGCGGGATATCGCGCCCCGGACGACCGCGAGGCGCCGCCTCCCCGTCCGGACACCGCAGCGAGGGCGGTGTCCGGACGGCGGAGGCGGCGCCTCGGAGGGGAGGAGCGGAGCGCAGGACGCGGTCCGTCGGCGCTTCCCGATCAGGCTCGGTGGGCGCCGTGCCCGTCGCGCGGAGGAGCGGTGCGGATCGAGTCCGTCCGGACGTCCGGCTCGATGCTGCCCGCGGCCAGGTCGGCCCCGGCGCGCGCGGCCAGCTGCGGGTCCGTGCGACGCAGCTCCTCCGCGCTGTCCTCGGCCGCGAGGTCGTGCGCCTCCTGCATGGCCGACTTCGCGCGCAGCGGCGGGGTCTTGAGGAACCACGAGAGCACGAAGGCCAGCAGGACCACGCCCAGCGCGACCTGGAACACGGTCACGGTCGCGTCGTTGAACCCGGTCAGGAACGGGGCCGACAGGGCGCGGTCCGCGGTGTTCAGGAACGACGTGTCCCCGTCGAGCGCGGAGCCGATCGCGGCGGTGTCCTGCGACTGCAGCAGCTTCAGGATCCCGGCGTTGGCCGGGTCCGCGGCCACGGCGGGGTCGGTGGCGGCCCGCTGCAGATCCGCCGCGAGCGCCGGGTTCTTGAAGGCCGCGGCGATGGTGTCGGGGATGCGGCTGAACAGCACCGAGAAGATCACGGCGGTGCCCAGGGTGCCGCCGATCTGGCGGAAGAACGTGGAGGCGCTTGTCGCGACTCCCATGTTCGCCACGTCGACCGAGTTCTGCGAGGCCAGGGTGAGGGTCTGCATCATCTGCCCGAGCCCGAGGCCCAGCATCAGCATCCCGCCCATCATGAAGATCACCGGCTTGTCGATCGTCACGAAGGTGAAGTAGAAGAACGCGGCCGACATCAGGAAGGTGCCGACGATCGGGAAGGCGCGGTAGCGGCCCGTGCGCGAGATGATCTGACCCGAGACGATCGAGGCGATCATCAGGCCGAGGATCATCGGCAGCATCAGGAAGCCGGACTCGGTCGGCGTGGCGCCGTTCACCAGCTGCAGATACAGCGGGATCGCCATCATGCCGCCGAACATGCCGAAGCCGACGAGGACGCCCAGCACGGTCGCCATCGAGAAGGTCGGCGAGCGGAAGAGCTTGAGGGGGATGAGCGCGTCGTCGCCCATCATCCGCTCGGCTGCGATGAAGCCGATGACGCCCAGTGCGCCGACGATGTAGCAGACCCATGCGATCGGCGAGCCCCAGCCCCACTCGCGGCCCTGCTCGGCGATCAGCAGCAGCGGTCCCGCGGCGATGACGACGAGGGAGGCGCCCCACCAGTCGATCCGCACCGAGCGCTTGCCGGCGGGCTTGGGCAGGTGGAGGAACCGCACGACGATGAAGAGCGCGACGGCGCCGATCGGGAGGTTGATCAGGAAGACCCAGCGCCAGCCGGTGATGAAGAGGATCTCGGGGGTGCCGGCGAGCAGGCCGCCGATGAGCGGTCCGACGACGCTGGAGATCCCGAAGACGGCCAGGAAGTAGCCCTGGTACTTGGCGCGCTCGCGCGGGGGCAGGATGTCGCCCATCACCGTGAGCGCGAGCGACATGAGCCCGCCGGCGCCGAGGCCCTGCACGGCGCGGAAGCCCGCGAGGCCGAGCATCGAGGTCGAGAAGCCGGCGAGCGTCGAGCCGATCAGGAACAGCACGATCGCGATCAGGTAGAGCGGGCGGCGTCCGAAGATGTCGGAGAGCTTGCCGTAGATCGGCGTCGCGATCGTCGAGACGATCAGGTAGGCGGTGGTCACCCACGCCTGCTGCGAGAGGCCGTCGAGGTCGTCCGCGATGGTGCGCATCGAGGTGCCGACGATGGTCTGATCGAGCGAGGAGAGGAACATCCCCGCCATCAGGCCGAAGATGACGAACAGGATCTGCCGGTGCGACATCACGGCGCCGGACGGCGTCGAGGTCGGAGCGGATGGAGCGGAGGCGGAGTCGGCCACGGTGGTCCCCTTGTCTGGCGGACGCGTCCAGGCACGGCGATCCGCCGCAAACGTTGCGTGCTGCGCAAAGTTACACCGCGTGCGGAGAGCGCGACAGAGCGTCCGGCGAGCCTGAACGGGATCTCAGGGCCGCCGTGCCGAGGCCGTGCGTCAGGCCGGAGCGGGGACCGCCTCGTCCGCCCAGCCGGCTTCACGGAGCGCCGCGCGGGCCTCGGCTCGGGCCGAGTACGGCGTGCGCACGCCGAGGATGTCGCGGTAGTTCTGGTGCCCGGGGCCGGCCCAGAGGATGGCGTCGCCCTCGTGCGCCAGGGAGACGGCGACGCGGATGGCGCGCTTGGGGTCGTCGACCTCGTGGATCTCGGCGTCCGGACGTGCGGCGCGGGCGGCCTCGACGAGGGTGCGCCGGATCGAGGCCGGATCCTCGAAGCGCGGGTGGTGGTCGGTCACGACCAGCACGTCGCTGCCCAGGACGGCGGCTTCGGCCATCGCCGGGCGCTTGAGCGCGTCCCGGTCGCCGTCGGCGCCGAACACCATGATCACGCGGCCCGGAGTGATCTCGCGGACGGCCTCCAGGGTGCGGGCGAAGGCGTCGGCGCTGTGGCCGAAGTCGACGTACACCGTGGGGCCGCGGTCGCCCGAGACGCGCTCGGTGCGGCCGGGGAGGGAGGCGTCCACTCCGCCGTCCCGGTGCAGCGCGGCGCGGATCTCGCCGATCGGCCGACCGGACTCGATCAGCATCACGATCGCCAGTCCGGCGTTCGCGGCCATGTGGGTGCCGATGATCGGGACGGAGGTCGTGATGGCACGGCCCTCGCGGTTGCCGATCCGGAAACGGGTGCGGCCGAACTCCTGCTCGAGCACCGTCACGGTCCAGTCGGCGTCGACGCCCGGGAGGGAGGTGATCGTGGTGACCGGCACGCCGGCGACCTCGACGAGGCGCGCGCCCGCGGGGGAGTCGAGCGAGACGACGGTCCGGCGCGCGCGATCGGGCTGGAACAGCTGGGCCTTCTCGCCGAAGTAGGTGTCCATGTCGCCGTAGTCGTCGAGGTGGTCGTGGCTGAGGTTCGTGAAGCCGGCGACGTCGAAGACCACGCCGTCGACGCGGTGGCGGGTGAGCGCCTGGGCGCTGACCTCGATCGCGGCCGCGCCGACGCCCTCCTCCTCCATGCGGGCGACGAGCGCGTGCAGCTCCGTCGCCTCCGGGGTGGTCAGGCCGCTGGTCACCGAGGTGTCGCCGATGTGACGCTCAGCGGTCGAGCTGAGGCCGGGCACGACGCCGAGCTGGCGGAGGATCCCCTCGAGCATGTGGACGGTCGACGTCTTGCCGTTGGTGCCGGTCACGCCGAGCAGCACGGGGGAGCGCTCGGCCGTCCCGTAGACGGCGGCGGCGACGGCGCCCAGGCGGGAGCGGGGGTCGTCGACCACGAGGACGGGCAGACCGGTCGCGCGCGCGGCGTCGGCGCCCGCGGTGTCGGTCAGCACGGCGGAGGCGCCGCGGGCCACGGCCTGCTCGACGAACTCGGCCCCGTGGCAATTGACCCCGGGCAGGGCGACGAAGAGGTCGCCGGGCTCGACGTCGGAGGCGATCAGCGTCACTCCGCTGATCTCGGCCGTCAGGCCGCCCTCGTCGCCGATCTCGAGCGTCCGAGCGAGGGCGGCGAGAGGGACGGAGGGTGCGGTGAGGGGTCGGAGCATGGGGTCCTTCCATCGACGGCTCCGTGGGGGGCCGTGCGGCCGAGGGGGCGGTCGCACGCGGAGTCGTGGCTGTCACTCAAGCTAGGGGGTCTGCTTATGTGAATCCTTAGAGGATATGCGCGACCCGCGTGGAGGGGCACGGGTGGACAGAACCGATCGCCGGTGCTTCAGCAGATGCGCAGGAACGGGTCTGTCTAGGCTCGGAGGATGACGTCGAACGAGAACGAGCCGACCGATGGGCGCCCCGTCCGCCGCCGAGCCCTGGTCATCGGGGGTGTGGCCGCCGCGGCGGGCCTGACCGCGCTGGGGGTCGGAGCCGCCATCGGGAACGGAGCGCCGGCGCCCTCGCCGACCCCCTCGACGGCGCCGCCCGCTCCGTCGCCCTCCGCCGCCGCGACCACGTCGGCGCCCACAGCGGAGCCGACCGCCACTCCGACTCCCACACCCACTCCCACCGCCTCCGGGATCGACCTCACCGCGCAGTCCGTCGACGACCCGGCGAGCACCTGGGTCGTCGTCAACAAGCTGCGGACGCTCGCGCCGGTCGACTACGTCCCCGCCGACCTGACCTTCCCCGACGTGCCCTACGTCAACCGGCAGCCGATGCGCCAGGCGACCGCGGACGCCCTCGTCCCGCTCTTCGCCGCAGCCCGCTCCGAGGCCGGCCTCTCGCTGGCGGTGCAGAGCGCCTACCGCTCCTACGACACCCAGGTCAGCGTCTACGCGGGCTGGGTGTCCTCGCGCGGGCAGGCGGGAGCGGATGCGACGAGTGCGCGCCCGGGGCACAGCGAGCACCAGACCGGCTGGGCGGTCGACGTGGTGGGAGCGTCGGGCGCGTGCGCGCTCGAGATCTGCTGGGGCGACACTCCGGAGGGGCAGTGGGTCGGCGCCAACGCCCATCGCTTCGGCTTCCTCGTGCGCTACAAGCCCGACACCACTCCGATCACGGGGTACGAGTCGGAGCCGTACCACCTACGGTACGTCGGGACTCAGCTCTCCGGGTACCTGCACGACTCCGGCATCGAGACGCTCGAGCGCGCCTTCGGCCTTCCGGATGCGCCCGATTACGCACCGGGGACCACTTCCTAGGCGGTCTAGCGATCACAGACGGACACGATCGGGCGTGACACGCGCCGCTCGTTACCGTACTGTTATTCGGAGCGCTTTCGGAGGCCCGTCTGACGGGTCTCCCACCCCCGCCTGGTGACATAGCCGCTTCCCCTGCTCCCGAGCCCGGTCCCCCGCCGAGCCGCCGACCCGTGAGACCTCTCTGTGCCCCCTCGCTCCACCCGCTCCACCCTGCCCGCCGACCGCCCCGCGACCCCCGCGCCGACCCCCGGCGCTCCGCTGACCCGCCGCGAGGCCCGCGAGCGCGAGGGCCGCATCCGGCCCGCCGCACCCGCCGCCGCCCCCGCGCGGCCCTCGGCTCCCGCCCCGGTGCACCCCGCTCCGGAGGGATCGTTCTCGTCCCGCCGCGACCGCCGCGAAGCGGAGGGGCACCGGCTCCGCACCGCGCCCGCCCGCCGCGGGGCCTCCTTCTTCCGCCCGTCCCCGCGCACGCTGGCGCTTGCCGTCTCCGGCGGGCTCGTCGTCGTGGCCGTCGCGTCGAGCCTGAGCCTCACCGTCGGCACGGGCTCCTCGGCCGAGTCGGCCACCGCGACGCCGTCCGCTGCTCCGACCTCGACCAGCGTCGCCGTGCTCCCCGCGACCACCGCCTCCGCCCGGGTCGTCCTCAGCTCCGTCTCCACCACCTCCGGCACCGTCGCCGGCGGCACGAGCGTGACGCTCGAGGGATCGAACCTGGACTCGGTCGCCACCGTGCGCTTCGGCGAGGCCGAGGGCAGCGTCGCGGTCGACAACCCCGACCAGATCACGGTCACCGCCCCTCCGGCCGACGGAGAGGCAGCGGGCGAGGTCCCGGTCGCCTTCTTCGACGCCGACGGTCAGGCCATCACGTTCGACGCGGTCACCGACTCCGCCGCGGCGGTCACCGTCGACGGGACCCCGGCCGACACGGTGCAGCCGGCCGTCGACACGTCGGGCTCCGCTGAGGGCACGACGGCCGAGGCCTCGACCGACCTCGCCGCCCCGACCGCGGCCGCCACTCCCAGCTTCGCCGCGACCGGCGTGCTCGCCAGCACGAAGGTCGTCGCCTCGGCGATCACCTTCGCCTACACGCCCGACCCGGCGATCGAGGCCGCGAAGGCCCAGGCCGCGCTGGACGCGAGCCGCCTGGCCTCGCAGCTCGACTACCTCTCCACCTACTGGAACGACTACAACTCGGCCCAGTACGGCGTGATCTCGGGCAACGACTGCGTCAATTTCACCTCGCAGTCGCTGATCGCCCGCGGCTGGGAGATGGACGGCGAGTGGAGCTACTCCTCCTCCGGCGGGTACAGCTCCGCCTGGGCGTCGTCGACAGCGTTCAACGCCTACCTCGCCGCGCACCCGGAGCGCGCGACCGCGATCCCCGACTCCGAGCGGAGCCGGGTGAAGCCGGGCGACATCGTCCAGTTCGACTGGGACGGCTCGGGCGACTGGGACCACACGGGCGTCGTGACCAGCGTCGACGGCGACAGGATCCTCTACTCCTCGCACACCGCCGACAACCACGACCAGAGCATCGACGCGGCCTCCGCCGGCCGGATCATGTTCTGGGGCGTCTGACGCTCGACGCACCCGCTCCACGCACGACGACGGGGCCGCCACCGCTGATGCGGTGACGGCCCCGTCGAGGTTCCGGTCAGATCACTTCTTGAAGACGTCCTTGACGTCCTCGCCGACCTTCTTGGTGTGGGCCTTGGTCTGGTCGGCCTGGCCCTCGGCCTCGAGGCGCTCGTTGTCCGTCAGCTTGCCGACGGCCTCCTTGGCCTTGCCGACCAGGTTCTCGGCTGCGTTGCGGATCTTGTCGTCTGCACCCATGAGGGGCTCCTTCTGTTCGGTGTGACCATCCGCCGGCGGGTGCCGGGGAAGCTGCGGGACCGGAGTCAGGCGACCCGGTCCTCCTTGGAGAAGCCGGCCCGGGCGCTCGAGGCGACCTCGAGCAGGACCGGCAGGCGGGCGCCGAGCAGGGCGTCGAGCGCGTCGACCTCCTGGTGCACGGCGTCGACCACGGTGCGGGGCGAGACGCCGCCGCGGGGGAGGACGCGCACCTTCAGCGCCGTCTCGGAGCCGTGGCGGTAGGCCGCGACCGTGACGTCGAGGAGCTCCGTCCGCCCGGCGAGAGCCGTCTCGAGGACGTCCTCCGCGAAGCCGGTCGCGATCTCGATCCCTCCGGCGGGCGCGCCCTCGGCCTCGACGCGTAGGACGGTGCCGGTGCGGCCGTGACCGTGGGCGAAGGCCATCACCAGCGCGAGGACGATGCCGAGGAGGCAGATTCCGACGACGGCGTAGAGCGGCCACAGGACGGCGGCATCGCTCCAAGCGGTGCCCTCCTCGGGGGAGAGGCGCGAGACCAGGGCCGCGCCCTCGCCGTCGGCGAAGGAGAGGACGGAGTCGCGGACCGGCTGCGAGACGGCGATCAGGACGGCTCCGGCGCTGACCAGCGCGAGCACGAGGCCCACGACGAGCAGGACGAGCCGGTTGACGAAGCGGTTGCTCGTGGTCATCAGATCCTCCCGGAGGTCGAGACGCGGACGGTGGAGCGCGGGGCGGGCTTCGCGCCGATGCGGGCGAGCTCCTCGTCGACGGCGCTCTGCACGGCGTCGCGGTCGACCGCGATGCCGGAGGCGGGGGTCACCTCGACCAGTGCGGTGCGCCGGCCGAGCGAGGCGCGGGTGTCCTCGCGGCGGGAGTGGGCGGCCGTGCGGGCTGCACGGGCCAGGGAGGAGGCGATCACGCCGTCGTCCACGACCACGGCGAGGCGGTCGTCGTCCACGGTGTGGCGGGCCCGGGCCCCGGGCGCCAGTGCGAGCACCAGCAGGACCAGGGCGAGGACGCCCGTGCCGACGGCCACGCCGATGAGGGCGGGGTTCGCCAGCGACGCGACTCCGACGATCGCGCCCAGCAGGGCGGACGGTGCGGCGAGCAGGGGCGTGGCGCCGAGGATCGCGAGCACCGCCTCCGTGCCGACGTAGGCCGCGACCAGGGCGATGAGCACCAGGACGACGATCTGCGCGGCGGAGCGGGACTTGTGGGTCTCGCGACGGAGGTAGCGGCTGTAGCGGGTGTCGGGCGCCGACGGTGCGGGGCTCATGCGACTCTCCTCGTGCTTCGGGTGCGGGTGCCCGTGACCCGGATGTCGATCCGGCTGACGGTGCGCCCGGTCAGCGCCTCCATGCGGGTGGCGATGCGGGTGCGATCGCCGTGCAGGCGCTCGAGCAGGGAGCCGCCGGCCAGGGCGGTGCCCGGCTCGACCACGACCGGCGCGGTTACCGCGAGGGCGAGGCCGCCCCGGTCATCGGAGAGGCGGACGCGGATCGCGGAGACCTCCACGCCCAGCTCCTCGTGGACGATCGCCACGGCGGCGCGCTCGATGGAGCGGACGGTGATGGTGACGGTGCCCGCCACCGGCGATGCGGGACGCGTGTCGAGAGCGGTCACGGTGGGCTCCTAGCGGGAGGTGGTGCGGCCGCGGAACACGTCCACGAGGCTGCGCACGTCGAGGGTGCCGTCGGCGATGCGGGCGATAACGACGCCGAGGGCCATGAAGAGGGCGGTGAGGACGAAGCCCCAGAATCCGAACATCAGGGCCGCGAAGGCGAGGATCGCGCCGACCACGACACCGAGGACGGTGCTGCGGCCGCCGGGGGCGGTGGGCGCGGGGCGCTGGAAGTCGCTCATCGGACGCGGCTCTCGGTGGCCTCGTCGTCCTTGTCGTCGCCGGGGATGTGCACGTCGACGACGGCGACGTTGATCTCGGAGACGGCCATGCCGACGAGCTCGGTGATGGCCTCGGAGACGGCGGCGCGGACGGAGTCGGCGACCTTCTGCATCGGCACGGGGTACTCGACGACGATGGTCACGTCGGCCGCGACCTGGGTCTCGCCGACCTCGACGCTCACGCCCTGGGCGTGGTCGGCGCCGCCGACGGCCTGGCGGATCGCGCCGAAGGCACGGGCGGCGTTGTTGCCGAGGGCGAAGACGCCGGGCACCTGGCGGGCCGCGATGCCGGCGACCTTGGCCACGACGCTGTCGTCGATGACCGTGGTGCCCTGGGCGGTGCCGGAGGTCCGGGAGCCGCCGAGGCTCGTCACCGTGTCGACGGAGCTCTTGTCGACGCGGGTGGTGGAGGGGGTGCGCGTGGTGTCGCTCATGAGGTCTCCTGGACGTCTCATCGGCTGCCGTTGCTGAGCAGACCGGGGTCGAAGGCCCGGCGGGAATCCGGTCGGGCTGTGCTTTCATGAGTGAGACGGAGCCCGGACGGCGTTCGTCACGGTGCTCGGTGGACTTTTTCCTGAGCGTCACCTGTAAGGCGGCCCGAGGCCGCAGGAGCGGAGAGGGAGGAGGCGCCGTGCCCGGACTGGAAGCGGCGAGCGACGCGCTGCTCGCCGAGCGCTCCGCCGAGGGCGACGTGCGCGCCTTCGAGGTGCTCGTCAAGCGGCACCAGTCGATCCTCCGCGCCTACGCCTGGCGGCTCACGGGCTCGCAGGCCGATGCCTCCGACGCCGTGCAGAACGCGCTGATCACGGTCTGGGCGCAGCTCCCGCAGCTCAAGGAGCCGGCGAGCGTGCGCAGCTGGATGATGCGGATCGTCAGCCGCTCCAGCGTCGATCTGCTGCGCCAGCGCCGCCCGACCGACGACGTCGACGCCGTGGAGCATCCCCCGGCCCGAGAGCCCGGCCCGTTCGAGGCCGCCGAGCAGAGCGACGCCATGCGGGCTCTCGCGCACGCCCTGTCCGAGCTGCCGGAGTCGCAGCGGCAGTGCTGGGTGCTGCGCGAGGTCGGCGGGGAGTCGTACAACGAGATCGCCGATCACCTCGGTCTCACGGTGACCGCCGTGCGGGGCAAGCTCGCCCGCGCGCGCGAGTCGCTGGTCGTGGCGATGGAGGACTGGCGATGAGGGAGCAGACGCGATGAACGCGGACCAGGGTCCCGGCGACGGGCCGGAGCGCGCGGGGGAGCACGACGTCGTGCTGCCGCCCGCGCTCGAGCAGGAGGCGGACGCGACGGAGCAGGAGGGCGACGGCATCGGCATCGACGAGCTGAGCGACTACCTCGACCGCGGGCGCACTCCGTACGACCCCGCCATCGAGGAGTCGCCGGAGCACCGGCGCACTCTGCGCGCCCTCGAGCGCGTGCGCGCCCTCTCCGGCGCGCTCATCGACGACGACGCCGCACGCCTGCCCGCGCCGGAGGAGAGCTGGTTCGGCTCGATCCTCACCCAGGTGCGCCGCGAGTCGCGGGCCGGACGCGACATCCCGCTGGCGAGCGTCCAGCCCGACGTGGCGCTCACGATCACCGAGGGGGCGGTCCGCGGACTCGTGCGCGAGGCGGGCGACAGCGTCGCCGGCGTGCTGGTCGGCCGCTGCCGCCTGGTCGGCGACATCGCCGAGCCGGGCGCGGAGGTCGTGGTGGAGCTGACGATCTCGGTCTTCTGGGGGGTGCCGATCGCCGAGGCGGCCCAGCAGGTGCGCGAGCGCGTGCACTCGCGGCTGCTGACCCAGACCGAGCTGCGGGTGTCGAGGATCGACGTCCGCGTGGAGGACGTCTACGTCCCCGGGACGGAGGAGTCGTGAGCGGCCTCGAGGCGGCGGCCCCGGTCGATCCGGTGTCCGCGCTCGCTGCGGAGCTGCGCGCCCTGGACGGTGTCGCGACCCTGATGCCGGCCAGGCCCGAGATGCGCGACGTGCTCGCGCATGCGGCGACGGCGCTGAGCGCGACCGGGATCGTGGTCGAGCCGCTGGGCACCGCGAGCGGCGGCACGTTCGCCGATCCGGTCCTGGTCCGCGTCGCGGGGGACGAGGTGTCCGTGGCCGTCGACCTCTGCGTGACCGCGGAGGCGTCCGCGCCGGACGTGGCGCGCGCGATCGGAGCCGCGGTGCGCGAGTGGTGCGTCCGGGTGCATCCGGAGCTGCGGCCGCGGGTGACCGTCCGGGTCGCCGCGATCGACTAGCCGGATCGGGGAGCGGGCGCGGCTGTCCGCAGGCCGCGACGCCTCGCCGCGAGGAGCGGAGCCGGGCCGGGCGGTCCCGTGCTTCTCTCCTCCGGAGTGCACCCTGCCGACCGGAGCGACGGTGCTGCGGGCCGCCCGAGGTCGGTGTCCGCTCCGTCCTCGCTGAGGAGCTTCCCGCTCAGGCGCGCTCGGCGAGGAACGCGTCCGTCTCGGCCGCCGTCGGCGCGGACACCGCCGCTCCAGCGCGGGTGACCGAGATCGCCGCGGCCGCGCTCGCCCAGCGGGTGAGGGCGACCAGCTGCTCCGGATCGTCGAGCCGTGCTCCCGTGGCGGCGAGCCGGGCCGAGAAGGCGCCGCAGAAGGTGTCGCCCGCGCCGGTGGTGTCCACGGCCTCCACCCGGAAGGCCGGGGTGCGCACCGGCCTGCGGTCGCGGACCGCCACGACGACGCCGTCGGAGCCGAGGGTGACCAGCACGAGCGGCACCAGCGCGGTGAGGGCAGCGGCGAGCGCGTCGTCGTCGGCGGCGGTGATGCCGCGATCGGCGGCGAGCTCGCGGGCCTCGTGCTCGTTGACGATCAGCACGTCGAGCACCGCCAGGAGCTCCTCCGGCAGCGGTCCGATCGGGGCGGCGTTCAGGATCGACACCGTGCCGCCGGCGCGCGCGGCGCGGGCCGCCTCCGTCACCGTCGCTGTCGGGATCTCGAGCTGGAGGAGCAGGGCGTCGGCCGCCACCACCAGGGCCGACTCCTCGGCGGTCAACCCGACCAGGGCGGCGTTCGCTCCGGAGTCGACGACGATCGCGTTCTCCCCGCGCTCGTCCACGGTGATCTGCGCGGTGCCGGTGCGGACGTCGCCGCGGCGGGCGCGCAGCTCCAGCGGCTCCTCGCCGAGGACCGCGGCGAGCCGGTCTCCCGCCGAGTCGCGTCCGAGGCTCGTGACGAAGACGGTGCCGGGCTCGGTCCGTGCGGCCGCGACGGCCTGGTTGAGGCCCTTGCCGCCCGGGAAGGTGCTCGCGTCGAGGGCGAGCACCGTCTCTCCGGGAGCGGGGATGCGGGCGACCCGGTGGACGTGGTCGAGGTTGGCGCTTCCGAGCACGAGGAGGGGCATGCCCTCGACGTTAGAGCACGCGCAAGGGGGTCCGCCGCGGGCTCGGCCGCACCTACGGTGGAGGCATGGAAACTCGAATCCTCGGACGCACCGGCGCCCCCGTCTCCGTCGTCGGCCTCGGAACCTGGCAGCTCGGTGCCGACTGGGGGGACGTCGCCGAGACCGACGCCCTCGCCGTGCTCGACGCCGCAGTGGAGTCGGGGGTGACCCTCTTCGACACCGCCGACGTCTACGGCGACGGCCGCAGCGAGCGGACGATCGGCGCCTACCGCGCGGCGCACCCCGACGCGCAGGTCTTCGTCGCCACCAAGATGGGCCGTCGCGCGGAGCAGATCCCCGGCAACTACGTGCTCGACAACTTCCGCATCTGGACCGACCGCTCGCGCGCCAATCTCGGCGTCGACACTCTCGATCTGGTGCAGCTGCACTGCCCGCCCACCTCCGTCTACTCCGACGACGCCGTCTACGACGCCCTCGACACCCTCGTCGCCGAGGGCGCGATCGCCGCCTACGGCGTCTCGGTCGAGCGCACGGAGGAGGCGCTGACCGCCATCGCCCGCCCGAACGTCGCGAGCGTCCAGATCATCCTGAACGCGTTCCGCCTCAAGCCGCTCGACGAGGTGCTGCCCGCCGCTCGCGAGGCCGGCGTCGGCATCCTCGCGCGCGTCCCGCTCGCCTCGGGCCTGCTCAGCGGCCGCTACACGACCGAGACCGTGTTCGCGCCGGAGGACCACCGCAGCTACAACCGCGACGGCTCCGCCTTCGACGTCGGCGAGACCTTCTCGGGCGTCGACTTCGCGACCGGCGTGGAGGCCGCGCAGGAGTTCTCCCGCCTCGCCGACGACCACGGCCTCGCCCCCGCGGCGGCCGCGCTCGCCTGGATCATCCAGCAGGAGGGCGTCACCTCGGTGATCCCCGGCGCCCGCTCGCCCGAGCAGGCCCGCGCCAACGCGGCCGCCGCCTCCGCCGCGCCCCTCGGCCCCGCCTTCATGGAGGCCGTGAACGCCCTCTACGACACCCACTTCCGCCCCACCGTCCACCCGCGCTGGTAGCCGGCCCTTTCCTCACCGCCGCTGAGTCGCCCGAAGGCTCGTTCTCCTGGTCGGGAACGAGCCTTCTCGGGCGACTGAGCGCAGCGCCTAGGAGTTCAGCGCCGCGTCCACGATCGTGCGCGCCTCGGCCTGGACCTCGTGCAGGTGGTCGAGGCCGCGGAAGCTCTCGGCGTAGATCTTGTAGACGTCCTCGGTGCCGGAGGGGCGCGCGGCGAACCAGGCGTCCTCGGTGACGACCTTGACGCCTCCGACGGCCGCGCCGTTGCCGGGCGCCTTCGAGAGCTTCGCGGTGATCTCGGACCCGGCGAGGGTCGTCGCCGCGATCGCGTCGCCGTCCAGCTTGCCGAGGGCCGCCTTCTGCGCCTTCGTCGCCACCGCGTCCACGCGCTCGTAGACCGGGTCGCCGAAGCGCTCGGTCAGCTCGCGGTAGAGCGCCGACGGGCTCTTCCCGGTGACCGCCACGATCTCGGAGGCGAGCAGCGCGAGGAGGATGCCGTCCTTGTCGGTGGTCCAGACGGTGCCGTCGAAGCGGAGGAACGAGGCGCCCGCGGACTCCTCGCCCCCGAAGCCGACCGAGCCGTCGACCAGCCCGGGGACGAACCACTTGAAGCCCACCGGGACCTCCCAGAGGCGCCGGCCCAGCGACTCCGCGACCCGGTCGATGATCGAGGAGGAGACCAGCGTCTTGCCGATCGCCGCGTCCTCGCGCCAGCCGGTGCGGTGGCGGTAGAGGTAGTCGATCGCGACGGCCAGGTAGTGGTTGGGGTTCATCAGCCCGCCGTCGGGGGTGACGATGCCGTGCCGGTCCGCGTCGGCGTCGTTGCCGGTGAGGATGTCGAAGTCGCCGGCGCGCGCGACCACCGAGGCCATCGCGCTGGGGGAGGACGGGTCCATCCGGATCTTGCCGTCCCAGTCGAGGGTCATGAAGCCCCAGGCCGGGTCGACCTCCCCGTTCACCACGGTCAGGTCGAGGCCGTGCATCTCGGCGATCAGCTGCCAGTAGTGCACGGAGGCGCCGCCGAGGGGGTCGGCCCCGATCCGCACACCGGCCTTCCGGATCGCGTCGAGGTCGATGATGTTCGCCAGGTCCGCGACGTAGTGCGTGCGGTAGTCGTACGTCTCGACCGCGGAGGGCTCGGCCGAGGTCACGCCGCGGTTGCCGTCGGCGATGAGCTCGTTGGCCCGGTCGGCGATCCAGGTCGTCGCGTCGGAGTCGGCGGGGCCGCCGTGCGGCGGGTTGTACTTGAAGCCGCCGTCGCGGGGCGGGTTGTGCGAGGGGGTCACCACGATGCCGTCGGCCCGGTCGGTGTGCGCGGGGTCGTTGTTGTAGCGGAGGATCGCGTGGCTGAGCGCCGGGGTCGGCACGAAGTCGTCGAACTCGTCCACGAGCACGCGGACCTGGTTGCCCACCAGGACCTCGAGGGCGGTGGTGAGGGCCGGGCGGGAGAGCCCGTGCGTGTCGGCGCCGATGAACAGCGGGCCGGTGATGCCCTGCTCCGTCCGGTACTCGACGATAGCCTGGGTGACGGCGGCGATGTGGTCCTCGTTGAAGGCCGTGTCGAACGAGGATCCGCGGTGGCCCGAGGTGCCGAACACCACCTTCTGAGCCGGGTCGGAGACGTCCGGCTTCTTCTCGTAGTACGCCCTCACGAGGGCCTCGACGTCGATGAGATCGGAGGCCTGTGCCGGCTTCCCTGCGCGATCGGTCATGCGGTCCATAGTGGCAGTCCGGCCCCCTCCAGGGGTACCGCGGCTGGCTAGGCTTGCGCCATGCCCGACAGCGCCCCCGAGACCCGTGCCTACAGCTATCTCGGGCCCAGCGGCACGTTCACGGAGGCGGCCCTCGCGCAGGTCCCGGAGGCGCGCGGACAGCTGTGGCGCAGCGTCGCGAACGTGGGGGAGGCGCTGAGCGATCTGGTCACCGGCCGCAGCGACGGCGCGGTGATCGCGATCGAGAACTCGGTCGAGGGCGGAGTGACGGCCGCGCAGGACGCGCTGGCGCGGATCCCGGGGCTGCGCATCGTCGGCGAGTACCTGGTGCCGGTGTCGTTCATCCTGGTCGGCCGCCCGGGGACGAGCCTCGAGGAGGTGCGCACCGTCGCCGCGCACCCCGTCGCCTACGGGCAGTGCCGGGTGTGGCTCGACCGTGAGATCCCCAGCCACGAGCACCTGCCGGCCTCCAGCAACGTCCAGGCCACCGTCGACCTGCTGGGCGGATCGCCCGCGGACGCGGCCATCGCCCCTCCCGGGATCGTCGCCCACCACGACGTCGCGGTGCTGGCGGAGCGGATCGGCGACAACCCGAACGCCGTCACGCGCTTCGTGCACGTCTCGCGCTCGCACGCGCTGCCCGAGCCGACCGGCGCCGACAAGACCAGCGTGATCGCCGAGCTCCCGGCCGACCAGCCGGGCGCCCTGCTCGACATGCTCGAGCAGTTCGCGACCCGCGGGGTGAACCTGAGCATGATCCAGTCGCGGCCGATCGGCGATGCCCTCGGCCGGTACCGGTTCGTCATCGACCTCGACGGGCACGTCCAGGACGAGCGGGTCGCCGACGCGCTGATGGGGCTGCGGCGCTTCAGCCCGAAGGTGATCTTCCTCGGCTCGTATCCGCGCGCTGACCGCCGCCCGGTCACCTCCGTGCGACGCTACGACGACGAGGTGTTCCTCGAGGCCCGCGACTGGCTGCGCGGGATCCTCTCCCACGAGCCGGTGGTCGACGATGACCGGGGACGACGATGACGGGTCGCGACGATGGCTGACGACGACGACGAACGGGTAGACCCGCGCTACGACCCGGCCTTCCAGCGCGGGTTCTCGGGACCGGTGGAGCGTCTGAGGGGCGACGAGCGGGCGTTCGCCAGGCCCGGCACGGGTGCCGCCCCCGGCGCTCCCGCCGCCACGTCCGGAGCCGCCGCTCGTCCCGCGCTCCCGGAGTCGCGCGTGGTCCGCCCCGGCTCCTCGTCCGTGCCGGGACCGCGCCGCATCATGGCCCTGCCCGACATCGCCGGAGCCGCCGAGGGCCGGCGGTCGCACCGCCTCGGCGCCGAGACCGCGCCCGCACCCCTGCCGGAGCCGGCCGCCGCCCCCGCTCCCGCAGCTCCCGCCGAGCCCGTGCGCGAGGCGCCCCTGCTGCGGAACCCGTGGCTCCTCGTGCTCCTGCTCGCCGGCCTCGCGGGGACCCTGATCGGCCTCGCGCTCCTCTACACCGGCTACTCCTCGCCGCCTCCGCCCTACTACGGCGACTCCGACGTGCCCTCGCCCGCGTGGATCCAGCGGCAGCTCCTCTACTACTCCTGCATCCCCCTGCTGGGCTGCCTGCCGGCGTCGCTGCTGCTGGCGGTCGGAGTGGCCGCGCTGCGGTGGCGCGGCGTCGTCGTGCGGCCCCGCGCCGAGGAGCCGCGCGAGTCCGCGCAGCTCCTCGAGGCCGAGGCTCAGACTCCGGACGCGCCGAAGAGCAGGCCGAGGAGGTAGGTCACCAGGGCCGCGCCGTAGCCGATCCCGAGCTGGCGCAGCGCCCGGGCCAGCGGCGGGGCGCCCGAGAGCAGCCCGACGACCGCGCCGGTGGCGAGCAGGGCGATGCCCACGAGCACGCAGGCGACGACCACCGCGGCGAGCCCCGTCAGGCCGAGCAGGTAGGGCAGCACCGGGATGATCGCGCCCGAGGCGAAGAAGCAGAAGCTCGACAGCGCCGCGCCCATGCCCGTGCCGATCGACTCGTGCTCGTCGACGTCGGGGTCTCCTGCGGGGCCACCCAGCGTGATCGGCGAGGTGACGGCGCCGCCGCGCAGGCCCGTGAAGACGGAGGCGGCACGCGCGTCGGCCTGCTCCTGGGTCATCCCGCGAGCACGGTAGACCAGGGCGAGCTCGTTCGCGTCGACGTCCAGGTCGGGGACGATGCGGTTCGCGTCGAGGTCCGGGCTGGAGGCCGAGAGCAGCTCGCGCTGCGAGCGCACCGAGACGAACTCGCCCGCGCCCATCGAGAGGGCGCCGGCGAGCAGGCCCGCGATGCCCGTGAACAGGACGACGCCCGTCCCGACTCCGCTCGCTCCCACTCCGAGCACGAGGGCGAGGTTCGAGACCAGGCCGTCGTTCGCTCCGAAGACCGCCGCGCGGAACGTCCCGGAGAGGCGGTTCCGGCCGCGCTCGGCGAGCCCGCGGACGACCTCGCCGTGGATCCGCTCGTCGGCGGCCATCGCCTCGGTGGCATCGTCGTCGTCGGCGTAGGGGGAGCGGGCCTCGGCGCGCTGGATCAGGGCGAGGACGAACACGGAGCCGAAGCGGCGGGTGAGGAAGCCGAGGAAGCGCGTGCGGAGGTCCGGGCGGGGCGCGGGCTCCGCCGCGGAGCCGAGCAGCTCCCGCCAGTGCTCCTCGTGGCGGCCCTCGGCCACGGCGAGCGCGAGCAGGATCTCCCGCTCCTCGCCGGAGCGGCGGCCGGCCAGGTCGCGGTACACGGAGGCCTCGGCGAGCTCGTCGGCGAGGTAGCGGCGCCAGCGGCGCACCTGTGCGGGACTGGGGGTGGGGGCGGTGGTCGCCATGCGATCTCCTGGCTCAGGTCCGCCGACCCGCGCGAGAGGACCGGTCAGGACGTGCGTCGACTGACCGAAGGTCTCGTTCGCCCCGGCCGGAGCCGGGGTGGAGCGCCGGGCCCGGATCGTCCCGGACCAGCATGTCGACGCGCCTCGTCGTCCGCTCGGCGGACGGTGGGAACTACTCCCCTTCGCGGGGACCACCGTAGCCGAGATCGGAGGGGAACGCCCGGCCGATCCGTGGGCCGCCGGGCGGACGTCCGCCCGGCCCGGGGCCGGAGCGGCGTCGAGGACGCTCGCGCCGGGTCAGAGCGAGGCGGTCGCCCGGGCGGCGCGGCGGGCCTGGCGCTCGTGCTCGGCGTCCAGGAGCGTGCGCGTGGCGGGGACCGCCAGGAACTCGACCAGGGTGTCCGTCTCCTCGACGATGCGCTCGGCGCGGTCGAGCGGGTCGGTGCGCAGGAGGCGGCGGGCGGCGGACGCGACGTGCGCCGGCTTCGCGGCCAGGGCGCGCACGCGCTCGTCGACGCGGCCGGCGAGGTCGGCGCGCGGCACGACCTCGGTCACGAGCTGCCACTCCAGCGCCTCGGCCGCGCGGACCGGGCGGCCCGACAGCACGAAGTCCAGGGCGCGGCGGCGGCCGACGACGCGGGGGAGCGCGGCGGTGACTCCGACGTCCGGGACGAGCCCGACGTCGCCGTACGCGCTGAGGAAGAGGGCGGCGGGAGTCGCGATCACGATGTCGGCGGCCAGAGCGAAGGCGATGCCGGCGCCGGCGACCATGCCGTCGATCGCGCAGACGACGACGGCGCGGCTGTCCTCGAGCAGGCGGATCACCTGGGCGGTCGTGGTCGCGACGTCGCGCAGGTAGTGGTCCGGGTGCTCGGACCCCATGATCGCCGAGATGTCGCCGCCCGTGCAGAACGCGCGGCCGGCCGCGGCGATCACGATGACGGAGCAGCCGGCGTCGGCGTCGAGATCGGCGACGGCGCTCAGCAGCAGTCGCGCGGTGCCGAGATCTATCGCGTTGAGGGCGTCGGGGCGGTTGAGGGTGATCCGGGCGACGGAGCCGTCGCGCTCGAGGACGACGCCGGGGGTCGCGTCGATGAGGGGGGTGGCGTGCATGGGAGAGCCTTCAGGGGAGCAGGGGTGTCGAACGCGGGGGGACGTTCTCGGGGGATGACTCAGATTCGCAGCCGTCCGCGCGATCGGATGCCTCCTCGCGGCCGATGCTCAGCCGGCCCCGGGGGTACGCGCGGGCGGCGGCCCGTCCCGGCCCTCCTCTACACTGCTGGGGTGATTGATCCCGTACTTCTGCGCGAGAACCCGGACGTCCTGAAGCGCTCGCAGGAGGCGCGCGGCGACTCCGTCGAGCTGGTCGACGAGGCGCTCGAGGCCGACCGCGTGCGCCGTGCGGCGATCACCGAGGCGGAGCGGCTCCGGGCCGAGCAGAACGCCTTCGGCAAGACCGTCGCCAAGGCTCCGAAGGACGAGAAGGCGGCCCTCGTCGCCGAGGCCCAGCGCCTCGCCGCCGCCGCCAAGCAGGCCCAGCAGGAGGCGTCCGAGGCCGACGACGCCTTCACCGTGCTGGTGAAGCGCATCGCCAACCCGATCATCGAGGGCGTCCCCGCGGGCGGCGAGGAGTCGTTCGAGCTCGTCAGGACGGTCGGCGAGCGCCCCGTCTTCGACTTCGCCCCGCGCGACCACCTCGAGCTCGGCGAGCTGCTGGACGGCATCGACATGCAGCGCGGCGCGAAGGTCAGCGGCGCGCGCTTCTACTTCCTCAAGGGCCTGGTCGCCCGCCTCGAGATCGCGCTGATGAACCTGGGCCTCGAGAAGGCGCTCGCCGCCGGCTTCACCCCGCTGATCACGCCGACCCTCGTGCGCCCCGAGATCATGGACGGCACCGGCTTCCTCGGCGAGCACGACGACGAGGTGTACCGCCTCCGCGACGACGACCTCTACCTCACCGGCACCAGCGAGGTCGCCCTCGCCGGCTACCACGCCGACGAGATCCTCGACCTCTCCGGCGGCGCGAAGCGCTACGCGGGCTGGAGTACCTGCTACCGCCGCGAGGCGGGCTCGGGCGGACGGGACACCCGCGGCATCATCCGCGTGCACCAGTTCAGCAAGCTCGAGATGTTCGTCTACACCCTCCCCGAGGACGCCGAGGCGGAGCACGCGCGCCTGCTCTCGTACCAGGAGGACGTCCTGCAGAGCCTCGGCCTGCACTACCGCGTCATCGACACGGCGGCCGGCGACCTCGGCCAGAGCGCGGCGCGCAAGTTCGACGTGGAGGCGTGGGTCCCCACACAGGAGACCTACCGCGAGCTGACCTCGACCTCGAACTGCACCACGTTCCAGGCCCGCCGCCTCGACACCCGCTACCGCACCGAGTCGGGGAGGACGGCTCCGGTCGCCACCCTCAACGGCACGCTCGCGACCACTCGCTGGATCGTCGCCCTCCTCGAGACCCACCAGCGGGCGGACGGCTCGGTGCTCGTCCCCGAGGCGCTGCGGCCCCACCTCGGCGGCCTCGAGGTGCTCGAGCCTGTCGCATGAGCGCGGCCCGCGCCTCCGGCCGCCGCCTCGTCGCCCTCGACATCGACGGCACCGTCATGCACGAGGACGGCACCATCACCCGCGCGGTGACGGACGCGATCACCCGCGTGGCCGCCCAGGGCGACGAGGTGATGCTCGCCACCGGGCGCTCGCCCTCCTCCACCCTGCCCGTCGTCGAGCGCCTCGGGATCTCGCCCGAGTACGTGATCTGCTGCAACGGAGCGGTCACGCTCCGCCGCGACGCGTCCGGTGCGTACGTCCCCGAGACGGTCGAGACCTTCGACCCGACGGAGGTCCTCGAGACCATCCGCCGCTCCCTCCCCGACGCGCACTACGCCGTCGAGGACGCGGACGGCGCCTTCTTCTACACCGAGGCGTTCCCGGGCGGTGCCGTGATGGGTGCCGAGACGACCCACGTCCCCTTCGAGGAGCTGCTCGGCCGGCTGTGCACCCGCGTCGTCGTGATCTCGCCCGAAACCGGCATCGAGGAGTTCACCTCGCTGGTCGAGGAGATGGGCCTGCACCAGGTCAGCTACGCCATCGGCTGGACCGCCTGGCTCGACATCGCCCCGCACGGCGTCAACAAGTCCACCGCGCTCGAGGTCGTCCGCGAGGAGCTGGGCATCGAGCGGAGCGACGTGGTCGCGCTGGGCGACGGCCGCAACGACATCGAGATGCTCACCTGGGCCGCCGCCGAGGGCGCAGGGCTCGCGATGGGGCAGGCGCCCGACGAGGTGCGGGCCGTGGCCTCCGCCGTGATCCCCTCGGTCCACCAGGACGGCGTGGCGATCGCGCTCTCGGCGCTGCGCTGACCACGGTCCCGCGCGCTCGGCGGTTACTATCGGATGTCGCTCCTGCGGGAGCGGCCGGGAGGGCTGTCCGAGCGGCCGATGGAGCCAGTCTTGAAAACTGGTGGGCGGAAACGTCTCGTGGGTTCGAATCCCACGCCCTCCGCCACGCCGTCCGCCGCGCCGTCCGCCGCGGAGTCCCGTTCTTCGCGTCGCTTCCCGCCGGCGCCTTCCGACGCCCGTCCTGGCGCGCGACGACGGAGGCCTGCCCGCTCTCCTTCGGAACGCGCCAGCCCTCTGTATAGGATTGCGCGACGCCCGGGATCGACGCCCGGCCCTCACCTCCGCACCACTGACGCCTCGACACCGGGAGACGGATGCGCCGCACGGGCCCTTCGACACAGACTCGCGACACTCCGCGCACGCCGCGCCCCTTCGTGCGGCACGGCCGCCAGAAGCGGCACACCCTCGCGCGGACCCTGGTGAAGGGAGCCGCCCTCGTGGGCGGTGTCGGCGTGGTCGCCTCGGTGTCGGTGGTCGCGATCGCGGCGACGCTGATCGTCCAGTCCGTGCAGCCCTCGGTCGACCTGCACCCGGGCGCGGCCGGCTCCAGCGTCGAGGCCGGAGGCGCCCCGGAGATCGGCGCACTGGAGGGCGGCTTCAACGTCCTCGTCGTCGGCAGCGACTCGCGGAAGGGCCAGGGCGACGCCTACGGCGACCCCGATGAGGAGACGAGCGTCCTCAACGACGTCAACATGCTGATGCACGTCTCGGCCGACCACAGCAACGCGACGGTCGTGAGCTTCCCCCGCGACATGTACGTCGACATCCCGGAGTGCGTGAACGCCGCCACGGGTGAGACGATCCCCGCCCGGTACGACACCAAGATCAACGAGGCGATGGGCAGCGACGTCAGCCTCGGCTGCGTGGCAGGGGTCGTCGAGGACCTCATGGGCGTCCGGGTCGACTACGGCGCGGTCGTGCAGTTCAACGGCGTGATCGAGATGTCGAACGCGGTCGGCGGAGTCGACGTCTGCGTCGCGACCGAGATCGCGGACCCCTACACGAACACCTACCTCGAGCCGGGCGTGCACTCGCTCGAGGGCATGGCGGCGCTGCAGTTCCTCCGCAGCCGCCACGGCATCGGCGACGGCAGCGACCTGACCCGCATCAGCAACCAGCAGGTCTTCCTCTCGGCGCTCGTGCGCCGGATCAAGAGCGCGGACACCCTCCTCAACCCGGTCGCGCTCTACGGTCTCGCGAAGGCGGCGCTCGGCAACATGACGCTCTCGACCGGTCTCGACAACGTGAACACGATGGTCCAGATGGGACTCGCGCTGAAGGACGTCGACCTCGCGGACGTCGTCTTCGCGCAGTACCCGACCGGGGCGACTCCGAGCGGAGTGGAGCCGGACCGCGCCGCGGGCGACGTCCTGGCGAGCGCCCTGCAGACCGATCAGCCGATCGCCATCACCGGCGGCACGGGCGCCGGCGCGACCGTGGAGGGCGAGGCGGCGGCCCCGGCCGACACCGCCGCTCCGTCGGGCCCGGCGACCGCGGATCCGCTGGCGACGGCCGAGGCGGCACCCGGCACTCCTGCAGCGACTCCCGAGGACGGATCCAAGGTTGCCCTGCCAGAATCGGTCACCGGCCAGAGCGCCGACCAGCAGACCTGCTCGGTCGGCTTCTTCGGCTGAGCCGAGGGCGGGCGGCACCACGGGTGCTCTCCACCTCGCGCGCTGACTCCGGGACGACACGCGTCCCGCAGCCGAGAGAGAGTACGACCCGATGAGCGAACGCGCGTCCACCCGGACCACAGCAGCACGGCACGGCCGCCTGCGCCGCCCGAGCGGCGTGCGCTTCGCCGCGCGGATCCTCGCGGCCTGCGTGGGTGTCGGCGTGCTCAGCGCGGTCTGCATCGTGGCGATCGCCGCCTCGCTGATCGCCGGGAGCGCGCGTCCGTCCGTCGACCTAGGGATCGACTCGGGCGGAGGCGACGTGCCCGAGATCGGGGCGATCGAGGGCGGCGTCAACATCCTGCTCGCCGGCAGCGACAGCGCCGACGGATCGGCCGCCGGGGCCTACGGCGAGCGTGCCGAGAACCTCAACGACGTCACGATGCTCATGCACATCTCGGCCGACCACTCGACCGTGGAGGTCGTCAGCTTCCCCCGCGACCTCTACGTCCCGATCCCCTCCTGCACCGACCCGGCCACCGGCGCCGTCTCGGACGCGGTGGACTCGGCGAAGATCAACACCTCGCTCGAGGCCGGCGGGCTGGCGTGCACCGTGCAGACGGTCGAGCAGCTGACCGGGCTCGAGATCCCCTACGCGGCGCTCATCCAGTTCGAGGGCGTCATCGAGATGTCGAACGCGGTCGGCGGAGTGGACGTCTGCGTCGCCACCCCGATCCAGGACGAGTACACGGGGCTGAACCTCGACGCGGGCACGCACACGCTCGTCGGCGCCGAGGCGCTGGCGTTCCTCCGCACCCGGCACGGCGTCGGCGACGGCAGCGACCTCACCCGCATCTCGAGCCAGCAGGTGTACCTCTCATCGCTGGTGCGCAAGGTGAAGAGCGCGTCGACGCTCTCGAACCCGGTGAACCTCTACGGCCTCGCGAAGGCGGCCGTCTCGAACATGCAGCTCTCGACCTCGCTCGAGAACGTGAACACCCTCGTGTCGATCGGCCTCGCGGTGAAGGACGTCGACCTCGCGAACGTGGTCTTCGTGCAGTACCCGACCTTCATCGACGGCAACGGCGTGTACCCGAGCGAGGACGCGGCGTCCGCGCTGAACGCGGCTCTCCTCGCCGACCAGCCGATCGCGTTGAGCGGCACCACCGGCGGCGGCTCGCAGTCGACGGGGGAGGAGCCCGGGGCGACCAACGCTCCGGCGGCCACGGAGTCGCCGGCCACCGACGCCCCCGCGACCGACGCCCCCGCGACGAGCGCACCCGACGGGCCGGTCACCCTCCCGAGCGACGTCTCCGGGCAGACCGCGCAGCAGGAGACCTGCACCATCGGCCGGCCCCTGTCGGACCAGTAGGCGGCTTCTCGCCTTCCCGCGGAGGGGCGGGCGCCCGTGTCGCGAGGCCCTCGCGGGTGCGGTTATGATGGTCGTCGTGCGTCCGCCAGCGGGCGCTCGGGAGTCGTCGCATAGTCCGGTCGAGTGCACCACCCTGCTAAGGTGGAGAACCCTTTATTGGGTTCCGTGGGTTCAAATCCCACCGACTCCGCATCGTCCGAAGGCCCCGCTCAGGCGGGGCCTTCGTCGTTCCCGGCGGTGCCTGTGCCTGCCGCAGTACCGGCGTCTCCCGGCGGTGCCGGTGTCGCCGCAGTGCCGGGGTCTCGCGGTGCCGGAGCCTCGCGGCCGGCGCTCCGCCGCTCGCGCGCGGCGTCGGCGGCCGATGCGACCCGGCGCCCCGGCCGCCCGGGATCCGCCGCCGATCCGCCGGGCGGGTGCGCTCCCGGAGCGGCTACCCTGATCGGATGCCCAGCCCGATCCTCGACGCCCTGTCCGCCCCTCCCGCGCGGAGGGACGTCGCCTCGATCCGCGGTGCTCTCGCCGAGGTCGCGATCAGCGACTCGGTGCGCGTCCTCGTCCGCTCCCCGCGCTACGGCCTCTACGGGATCGAGGGGGTCGTCCGGCAGGCCGTCGGCGGCGAGCTCGTCGTCGCGGACGTCTTCCTCGGCACGGGGACCGAGATCCAGAGCATCGCCCTGGCTCCGGACGCTGACGAGGTCGGCGGGGAGCGCTCGGCCGAGGGACTCGAGCACGGGGATCCGGTGCGCGTGGCGTTCTCGACTCCGGCGCTCGGGTCGTTCACGATCACGGGCCCGCTGACGGCCGGCGGCCGCGACGGGTTCCTCCTCGTCGGCAGCTGGATCGTCGCGGACGGCGGCGAGCCAGGCCGCCACGTCGACCGCATCGAGCGCCTGACGGACGTCGGCGTGCACGAGAAGCACGTCCCCGGGCGCCGCTCCGCGGTCGAGGAGTAGCCCCTCAGCTCTGGCAGTGCGGGCACCAGTAGGTGACCCGCAGCTGCAGCTCGTCGTCGCCGAGCTCACCGCGCTCGATCGGAGTGCCGCAGCGCCGGCACGGCTTGCGGTCGCGGCCGTAGACCCAGAGCTGCTGGCCCGGGCGCAGGTTGCCGGTCGTCGTGCGCTCGATCCGCTCGCGGTTCACGGTGATGAGCCGCTTCGCGAGCGCGATTGTGCGCACGAGGTCGCCGCTCCCGCCGACCGGGCGCGTGGGCAGCACGCCGCGCAGGAAGCACAGCTCGGCGCGGTAGACGTTGCCGAGTCCGGCCATGATCCGCTGGTCGAGCAGCGCGAGCCCGATCGGCCGCTCCGGATCGGCGGACAGGCGTCGCAGCGCCTCGTCCGCGTCCCAGTCGGCGCCGAGCAGATCGGGGCCGAGATAGCCGACCACGTCCTCCTCGGCCGAGCGCGGGACGATCTCGAGGAGCCCGAGCTCGAAGCCGACCGCCTGCCAGTCTTCGGTCTCGAGGACGATCCGGGCCTGGAACGCCGGCCGGTGCCACTTCGGCCGCTCGCCCTCGCCGCGGGCGTAGAGGTGCCAGCTCCCCTCCATCTTGAGGTGGGAGTGGATCAGCGCGTCGCCGACCCGCATCAGCAGGTGCTTGCCGCGGGGGACGACCTCGTCGATCGTCTCGCCGGTGAGGTCGACCGTCGCGTACTTCGGCACGCGGACGTCGCACCGGGTCAGGACCTCGCCGTCCAGCGCCTCGGCGAGGTTGTGGGCGGATCGGTAGACGGTGTCACCCTCGGGCACGCGGGCTCCCTCCGGCGCTCACGAGCGCATCCTCAGGCCGCGCGGATTCGCGACGAAGCCGGCGGCGACGAGGGCGTCGCCGAAGGGCGTGCCGAGCGCGAAGACGCCGTCGATCTTCTCGACGGTCAGCTTCTCGACCCCGCGGGAGCGGACGAGCTGCGAGAGGGCGCCGGCCGCGTCGGCGAGGGCCGCCTCGTCGGCGGTGAAGGTGAGGGCGGTCTTGCCGCCGCGCTCGAGGTAGACCGCGAGCGCTCCGTCGACGACGGCGACCAGCGCGCCGGCCTTCCGACCGGGGCGGTGCCCCTCGCCCTGCGGCCACGGCAGAGCGGCGCCGAACGGATTGGCGGGGTCGGTCGCCGCCAGCGCGAGCACCGGTCGTGAGCGCTCCTGCGCCTCGTCCTGCGGGGCGAACGTGCGGAGCCGGTCGACGCTGCCGGCTGTGCCGAACTGCGCTGCTCCCAGCTTCTCGATGAAGTAGCCCCTCCGGGCGCGGCCCTGCTGCTCGAAGCCGCTCAGCACCTTGTAGGCGAGGGCGAAGCCGCCCAGGACGCCCTCGGCCTGCACGGAGCCGCGGGTGACGATCCCGTACCGCTCGAGCAGCGTCTCGCCGAGCGCGTGCCCGCGGATCGTCGCGTCCGACTCCGCGAGCGGCACGATCGACCAGCGGCCGCCGGCGGACGGCGGCCCCACGCGGGTGGCCATCGTGGGGCGGGCGGTCATCCGGCCCCGGGGCGCGCGGGCGCGGGCGGGGGCGCGCGGCTGGCGGTGGGCGCCGCCGGTCGAGCCGACGAGGGTGCGCAGCGGCGCCAGGGTGTCGTTCGTGACGAGCCCGGCCCAGACCAGCTCCCACAGGGCCTCGACGAGGCCCGCGTCGTCGGTGGAGCCGACCGCGTCGGAGAGCTGGCGGAAGAAGTAGCCGCCGCCCGAGCCGAGCACGCCGACGATCTCCTGCTGGAGCTCGGTCAGGGTCACGGACTCGGCGGCGGGGACGGGGAGGGTCAGCCCTGCCGTGTCGGCGAGATGGAGGCTCACCCAGCCGTCGTTGCCGGGCAGGGTGCCCGCGCCGGCCCAGAGGACCTCGCCGGTCGCGGTGAGCTCGTCGAGCATCGCGGGGGAGTAGTCGCGCACCCGGGCGGGCAGGATCAGCGACTCCCAGGCGGACGCGGGGATGGGCGCGCCGGCCAGCTGGTCGATCACGGAGGCCACGCCGTCGATACCGCGGAGCGAGCCGCCGACGTGCTGCCAGGCGGGGAGGAAGCGGGCGTACGCGGCCGCGTCGACCGGCTCCACCTCCTTGCGGAGCGCGGCGAGAGAGCGGCTGCGCAGGCGGCGCAGCACCTCGGCATCGCACCACTCGGTCCCGGTGCCGGTGGGGCGGAACTCGCCCTCCGAGACGCGGCGCTCGCCCGCGAGGCGGCGCAGGGTGTCGGTGACGGCCGCGACGCCGAGGCCCAGGCGGGTGGCGACGGCGGCGGCGGTGAAGGGGCCGTGGGTGCGCGCGTAGCGGGCGACGAGGTCGCCGAGCGGATCGCGGACCGGGTCGATGAAGGCGACGGGGACGCCGATCGGCAGGGGCACGCCGAGAGCGTCGCGGAGCCGGGAGGCGTCCTCCATCGCGGCGTACCGCTGCTCACCGCCGAGGCCCACGGGCAGAACGCGCTTGGCCTTCACGAGCGCGGCCACGTCGGCCTCGAGCACCGCGCGCTCGATCGCGGGCGCCTTCGCGACGTCCGCCGAGGCGACCGATTCGTCGACCAGGCGCTCCCCGAGCTCGTCGAGCGTCAGCGGGCCGAGCAGCCGGAGCAGGTCGGCGGCGCCCTCGAGCCCGCGGAGGCGGCGCTCGGGCTCGACGCGCTGCAGCTCGCGCTCGATCTGCGCGAGGACGGCCGGGTCGAGCAGCTCGCGCAGCTCCGCTCGGCCGAGCAGCTCGCCGAGGAGCGTCGCGTCGACCGAGAGCGCTGCCGCGCGGCGCTCGGCGAGCGGGCTGTCGCCCTCGTACATGAAGGCCGCGACGTAGCCGAAGAGCATGGACCGCGCGAACGGACTGGCGGTCGGCGTCTCGACCTCGAGGATCCGCAGCTCGCGCCCGTCCAGCCGCGCGGCGAGCCGGAGCAGCGCGGGCAGGTCGTAGACGTCCTGGAGGCACTCGCGGACGGTCTCGAGGATGATCGGGAAGGTCGGGTAGGTGCGGGCGACGTCGAGGAGCTGCGCCGCCCGCTGCCGCTGCTGCCAGAGCGGGGAGCGCTTGCCCGGGTTGTACCTCGGGAGCAGGAGCGCCCGCGCCGCGCACTCGCGGAACCGGGCGGCGAAGAGGGCGGAGCCGCCGACCTCGCTCGTGACCAGCTGCTCCAGCTCCTCGCGCTCGAACAGGAACAGCTCGGAGCCCGGCGGCTCCGACTCGGTGTCGGGGATCCGCACGACGATGCCGTCGTCCCCGGCCATCGCCGCTCCGTCGACGCCGTGCCGCTCGCGGACGCGGGCGCCGATGGCGAGCGCCCACGGCGAGTGCACCTGCATCCCGTACGGGGAGTGCAGCACCAGCCGCCAGTCGCCCAGCTCGTCGCGGAAGCGCTCGAGCACGAGGGTGCGGTCGTCCGGGATCTGCCCGGTGGCCAGGCGCTGCTCGTCGAGGAAGGAGAGGAGGTTGTTGGTCGCGTACTCGTCGAGCCCGGCCGCCGTGCAGCGCTCGCGCGCCGTCTCGGGGGCGGCGGCGCCCACCTCGCGGGTGAACGCCCCGATCGCCTCGCCGAGCTCGGCGGGGCGCCCCTGCGAGTCGCCCTTCCAGAACGGGAGGCGCCCGGGCTCACCGAACGCCGGCGTCACGATCACGCGGTCGTAGGTGATCTCCTGGATGCGCCAGCTGGTGGCTCCGAGCGCGAAGACGTCGCCGACGCGGGACTCGTAGACCATCTCCTCGTCGAGCTCTCCGACGCGGTTGCCGGTCGAGCCCGGCTCGCCGACCATGAACACGCCGAAGAGCCCGCGGTCGGGGATGGTGCCGCCGCTGGTGACGGCGAGGCGCTGGGCGCCGGGCCGGCCGGTGAGCGTGTTCGCGTCGCGGTCCCAGACGAGGCGCGGCCGCAGCTCCGCGAACTGGTCGGAGGGGTAGCGGCCCGAGAGGAGGTCGAGGGTCGCCTCGTAGGCGGAGCGGGGCAGGGACACGAAGGGGGCGCTGCGGCGGACGGTGTCGAACCAGTCGTCCACGTCGAGGCTCTCGAGGGCGGTCGCGGCGACGGTCTGCTGCGCGAGGATGTCGAGCGGGTTCGCGGGGACGGCGATCGCCTCGATCAGGCCCGAGCGCATCCGCTCCGTCGTCACGGCGGAGTGGAGGAGGTCGGCCCGGTGCTTGGGGTAGAAGGACCCGCGCGAGACCTCGCCGACCTGGTGGCCGGCTCGACCCACGCGCTGCAGGGCGCTCGCGACCGAGGGCGGCGTCTCGACCTGGACGACGAGGTCGACCGCGCCCATGTCGATCCCCAGCTCGAGGCTCGAGGTCGCGACCACGCAGCGCAGGCGGCCGGACTTCAGGTCGTCCTCGATGATCGCGCGCTGCTCCTTGCTCACCGAGCCGTGGTGGGCGCGGGCGAGCAGCGGCTCCTCGTCGGGCGCGGACTGCCCGCTGCCGCTCGTGCCCCCGGCCGCTCCCATCGCCTCGGCCGGGGAGCGGCGGACGGAGGAGGAGGCCGCCTCGGCGAGCAGGGCCCCGACGGCGACGGGCTCGCCCGCCTCGCGCGCCCGCTCCGCGGCGAGCTCGCGGCGCTCGGCGTAGATCTCGTTGAGCCGGGCGGTCAGCCGCTCGGCGAGACGGCGGGAGTTCGCGAAGACGATGGAGGAGGTGTGCGCGAGGACCCGGTCGACGATCGACTCCTCGACGTGCGGCCAGATCGACCCGCTCTGCGGACCGGTGGCCCCCATCGTCGATCCGTCCTGCGGAGCCGCCGTCCCCAGCTCGGACATGTCCTCGACCGGGACGACGACGCTGAGGTCCCACTGCTTCTCGGACGCCGGAGCCACGATCGCGACCGGGGAGCGGCCGGCGAGGAACCGGGCCACCTCCTCGCGCGGGCGCACCGTCGCCGAGAGGCCGATGCGCTGCACCGGCTTCGGGAGCAGGGCGTCGAGCCGCTCGAGGGAGACGGCGAGGTGCGCCCCGCGCTTGGTCGACGCGACCGCGTGGACCTCGTCGACGATGACCGTCTCGACGCCGCGGAGCGACTCGCGCGCCGCCGAGGTGAGCATGAGGTAGAGCGACTCGGGGGTCGTGATCAGGATGTCCGGCGGCGTCTTCTGCAGCACGCGCCGCTCGGCGGCGGGCGTGTCTCCCGACCGCACCCCGACGGTGACCGTGGCCGGCACGCTGCCGATGCCCTCGGCGCTCAGCCGCAGCGCCGTCTGGGTGACGCCGACGAGCGGCGAGCGGAGGTTGCGCTCGACGTCGACGCCGAGAGCCTTGAGCGGCGAGACGTAGAGCACGCGCGTGCGGTGCTGCGGATCCTCCGGCGGCGGGCCCTGCACGAGCCGGTCGATCGCCCAGAGGAAGGCCGAGAGCGTCTTGCCGGAGCCGGTGGGAGCGACCACGAGGGCATGCGCTCCACTCGAGATGGCCGACCAGGCGCCCTCCTGGGCGGCGGTCGGCGCCGGGAACGCGCCCTCGAACCACGCGCGCGTGGCGGGGGAGAAGCGCTCGAGGACGTCCGGCATGCACCCATCCTCCCTGCCACCTCCGACATTGCCGGGGCCGCGGCCCGGGGGCGAGCCCTTGACGCGGGGGAGTCCGCCCGTCAGGCGAAGCCGAGACGCACGAACGTGCCGATGTCGGCGAGCTCGGCCTGCCCGACTCCGTGGGCGACGCCCTCGTAGACCCGGGCGTCGAGCGCCGTGTGCTCCGGGAACCAGGCCGCCGCGTCCCGCACGAGCTCCTCCGGGATCACCGTGTCGAGCGTCCCGCGGCCCCAGAACACCGGAGGACGCTCGCGGGCGAGCCGCTCGTCCGCGTCGTCGCCCTCGGCGAGCGGGACCACGAACCCGGACAGAGCGACCGCGAAGGCGAAGCGGCCCGGCGCGCGCCGAAGCAGCTGCACCGCCAGCGCGGCGCCCTGGGAGAAGCCCAGCAGCCCCACCGGGCCCGGGTGCCCCAGAGCGTCGAGCCACTCGATCACCCCCGCCGCCGCCGCCTCGACGGCCTCGGGATCGGCCCGCGGCTCATCTGGCACCAGCGGCACCCGGAGCGGCCACCACGCGTTCGCCCCGCCGCCCAGGGCGAGAGGCGCCCGAAGGGACGCGAGGACCGGCTCCAGCGGCAGGTAGGCGCCGAGCGAGAACAGGTCCCCCTCGTGCGAGCCGTAGCCGTGCAGCAGCACCAGGAGGGGCCTGCCGACGCGGTCGCGCTCGGAGGAGGACCACAGCACCGCGTTCGCGTCGATTCCCATCGCACCATCATCCCCCTGAGTGCGGGATCGCCGCCGCCGGTCGGAACACCAGCCGCGAAGGGTGAGAATGGCTGCATGAGCGTGCGCACCCCTGACCCGAACTCCGGGTGGCTGTCCGACGACGAACTCGCCGAGATCCGCCGGCGGCTCCCGCTGCTGTACGTGGAGGCCGTGCCCGTCCGGGTCGACGGGCTCGGGCAGGTCACCGAGGTCGGCGTGCTCCTGCGCGCGACCCCCTCCGGCCAGATCACCCGCACGATCGTCTCGGGCCGCGTGATGTACGGCGAGACGCTGCGCGACGCGCTGTTCCGCCACCTCGAGAAGGATCTCGGTCCCATGGCCTTCCCCCTCCTCCCGGCGAGCCCGCTCCCCTTCCACGTCGCCGAGTACTTCCCGATGCCCGGCATGGGACCGTTCACCGACGACCGCCAGCACGCGGTCTCCCTCGCCTACGTCGTCCCCGTCACCGGCACCTGCGACCCCCGCCAGGACGCCCTCGAGCTCACCTGGATGACCCCCGACGAGGCCTGCTCCGACGCGATCTCCGCCGAGATGGAGGGCGGGCGGGGCGCGCTGATCCGCGCCGCGCTCGCTTCCGTCGGCCGCCTGTCCTAGCGGCGCGGATCGGCCGCGGCGCTCCCTTCTGCGCGCCGATAGCGGCGCGCCGCGGTCGGCTCGCAAGCATGGCGGGCCGGCTGGAGCGTCGGGCGTCCGCCTGGACCGATCCGCCGGCACGCGACTCCGCCGTTCGGCTCGTGGATCCGGCGTCCACGGGACCTCTGTGACCGGGCGAGGAGAGGCGGCGCCTCTGCCCGACGACGGCGCAGCAGGGGATCGCCTGATCAGGACGCGGTGAGGACTTCCGGAGCTCCCTGCGCGGGACTCCGCTCGAAGAGGTGAAGCGTGAACGACGAAGGGCCGGGGCCCGCGACCAGTAGTCGCGGGCCCCGGCCCTTCGTGATGTCGGCGTCCTGATCAGGACGAGCGTTGACGTGCGATCACCGATCACCCAGCCCCCGGACCAGCCGCTCCCCGCGAGGCGAACGGTCGATCCGCGTGCGAGCGGATCGGCCTAGCCGGTCGCGACACGCTCTGCGTATCGCAACCGTGCTTAAAGCCGACCGCGGTGCGCCGTTCCGCGGCTCCCCGCGAGGCGAACGGTCGATCCGCGTGCGAGCGGATCGGCCTAGCCGGTCGCGACACGCTCTGCGCGTCGCGACCATGCTTGAAGCCGACCGCGGTGCGCCGCTCCGCGGCTGCCCACGAGGCGAACGGTCGATCCGCGTGTGAGCGGATCGGACCTAGCCGGTCGCGACACGCTCTGCGCGCCGCGACCGTCCTTGAAGTCGACCGCGGTGCGCCGCTCCGCGGCGCACAAAACGATTCAGCCCTGCGCGCGGCGGCCGCCGCGGCGGGCGCCGCCGCCGGCGGACTCGCGGGCGGGAGCGGCCGAGGCTGCTCCGCCGGTCGCGGTGCTGTAGAACGAGCGCGATCCGCCCGAGGTCGAGGGGGCGCCGGCGGCCGAGCGGCTGCGGCCTCCGCGGGCGCCGCCGCGGGCGGGTCCCTCGGCGGCGGTGCGGTCGCGGCGGGGTCGGTCGCCTCCGCCGGTCGCGGCACCCGTCGAGCGTCCGCCGCGGGGTGCGGCGGTGCCCTCGGTGCGGGCCGCGCGCTTGCGCTGCGCGTTGGCGCCCTGCGAGCGTCCGCCCTGCGACTGGCCGCGGACGGGCTCGACGACGGCGCTGGGGGTGACGTACGGAGCGACGTCGCCGACGAGCTTCGCGACGGCGGCCGAGTCGGCCGTCACCTGCTGGGGCGCGACCTGGATCGCGGCCTTGCGGAGGAGGGTCTTCACGTCGCTGCGCTGCGTGGGCAGGACGACGGTGACGACGTCTCCCTCGCTGCCGGCGCGGGCGGTGCGGCCCGAGCGGTGCAGGTACGCCTTGTGCTCCATCGGCGGGTCGACGTGGATGACGAGCTCGACGTCGTCGACGTGCACACCGCGGGCGGCGACGTCGGTGGCGACGAGGACCTTGACGGTGCCGGCGCCGAACGCGGCGAGGTTCCGGTCGCGGGCGACCTGCGAGAGGTTGCCGTGCAGGTCGACCGCGGGGATGCCCTGGCCGGTGAGCTGCTTGGCGAGCTTCTTCGCGTGGTGCTTGGTGCGCATGAAGAGGATGCGGCGGCCGGTGCCGGATGCGAGCGTCTTCACGAGCGCGTTCTTGGCGTCGAGGCCGTCGACCTCGAACACGTGGTGGGTCATCAGCGCGACGGGCGAGTTGGCCTCGTCGACCGAGTGGAGCACCTCGTTCTGGAGGTACTTCTTGACCAGCTTGTCCACGCCGTTGTCGAGCGTCGCGGAGAACAGCAGGCGCTGCCCGCCGCGGGGGGTCTTGTCGAGGATGCGCGTGACGACCGGCAGGAAGCCGAGGTCGGCCATGTGGTCGGCCTCGTCGAGCACGGTGATCTCGACGGCGTCGAGGTTCACGAAGCCCTGCTTCATCAGGTCCTCGAGGCGGCCCGGACAGGCCACGACGATGTCGACGCCCTGCTTGAGCGCGGCGACCTGGCGCTGCTGCGAGACGCCTCCGAAGATCGTGGTGGTGACGATGCCGTAGGCGTCGGCGAGGGGCTGCATCGCGGCGGTGATCTGCGTGGCGAGCTCGCGGGTCGGCGCGAGGACGAGTCCGAGCGGGCGGCCGGGGCGGCGGCGTCCGCCGGCGAGCGAGCCGCCGAGTCGGGCGATCATCGGGATGGAGAAGGCGAGGGTCTTGCCGGAGCCGGTCTTGCCGCGGCCGAGGACGTCGCGTCCGCCGAGGGTGTCGGGCAGCGTGTCGACCTGGATCGGGAAGGGCTCGGTGATGCCGCTCGCGGTGAGCGCGGCCACGAGGGGGGCCGGCACGCCGAGGGCGCTGAAGGAGAGGGGGGTGTTCGACATGGAGTGGTGCCTTTCAGGGGCATCATGCCGATCGAGGACGCGCGGGCGGTGGCCGGGGCGCGGGTGATCGGCGTTCGGGCGAAGGTGACGGTGGTCACATCCGTTCGCCGTACGATTCGGTGCGCGCGGCCGGGGGCCTCATGCACGTGCGCCAGATGGTCGGGACGGATCCTCGACGGTCAGAGTCCTAGGGGACAAGGGGCGTTCTACGACGCGGGGGAGCGCAGTCGCTGCGCTCGCACCATCCCACTCTAGTGGATGCCGATCCATCCGCGCATCGCGGCCTGCACGCGGGAGCCGTCGCGGTCGCTCAGCTTGGTCCCGACGAAGTCGCCCGCCCAGTCCGAGGTCTGCAAGCGGAAGGCCGGCTCCGGGTCGCGCAGGGTCTTCAGGATGACGGCGGCGACGTCGGACGGGTCCTGCGCGTGGGTCGAGGAGAAGGACGACGCGGCGCGGTCGAGGTAGGCGCCGAGCGCCGGCGCATAGGGGCCGGCCTGCGCGAGCATCGCCGCCGCGTCGATGCCGACGTTCTCGACGAAGCTGCTGCGGACCGCTCCCGGCTCGATCAGCGACACGTGGACGCCGACGGAGGCGGCGACCGGGGCGAGCGCCTCGAAGAACCCCTCGACCGCGAACTTCGCCGCGCAGTAGTCCTCGTTGAACGGCTGCCCGATCGCGCCGCCGACGCTCGAGACGGTGACGATGCGACCGCGGGACGAGCGCAGCATCGGCATCGCGGCGCGGGTGACCGCGACGGTGCCGAAGAAGTTGACCTCCATCACGCGGCGCAGCTCCTCCGGATCCTCCAGCTCGAGGGTGCCGAGGTGGCCGGCTCCGGCGTTGTTCACGAGGGCGTCGAGACCGCCGAGCTCCTCCTCCACGGCGCGGAGGCAGCCCGCGACGGAGTCCGCGTCGGTCACGTCGAGCGCCCGCAGGTCGAGCTCGACGCGTGCCTCGGCGGCGGCGGCGCGCAGGCCCTCCGCTCGCTCCGGATCCCGCACGGTGGCGACCACCCGCCAGCCCGCGCGCGCGGCCTCGATCGCGGTGGCGCGGCCGATGCCGGTGGAGGTTCCGGTGACGAGGAGGACGGGACGGGGCATGCGGCTTTCCTGCTTTCCGGCGCACGACGGCGCCGCCCGGAGGCTATCGGCCGCCCCTCCGAGAACGTCCAGGGTCGGTGTCAGCCCCGGTAGCGCTCGCCGACCGGCACCTCGACCGGCAGCCGGTTGCCCGCCTGGGCGAGCGGGCAGGCCCAGGCCGGGTCGTAGGCGCAGGAGGGGTTGTAGGCGAAGTTGAAGTCGAGCACCAGCGTCCCCGGGGCGGAGCCCGGGCCGAGGTCGGCGCCCTTCACGGTGTCCAGGAGGTAGCGGCCGCCGCCGTAGGTGCCGCCGGGTGTCCCCGCGAGGGCGTCCTTGACCGGCAGGAACAGGCCTCCGCCGTAGGACGCGAGGCGCCAGACGTCGAGGCTGCCGGCGTCCGGCACCTCGACCGTGCCGATCAGCTCGAAGGGGACGGTGCCGTCGGTGCCGGTCTCCACGTCCATCCGCCGCGCCTCCTCGGCCGGGGCCACCTCGAGTTCGTAGCGCCAGGACGCGTCGTAGGGCGCGATCGGCAGCGAGCGGAAGTGCGCGCGGTCGGCCGGGAGGAGGGGGGTGGAGGGGTGCTGCGCGAAGAGCGCGTTGCGTCCGCGGATCCAGGATGCGTGCGCGGCGAGCAGGTCCACGTTCGAGAGCCGGCGCACCTCCGCGTAGAGGGCCTGGACATGGCGGCGCCAGTCCGACACCTCGACCGCGGTCGTGAGGCGGCGGCGGGGCGAGACGCCGTCGTCGTCCTGCTCCTCCTCGTCGGCGGAGGGCCACTGGAGGCGCAGGAGCTCCGAGCGCGACAGCTCGGTCTCCTCCTCGGCGACGCCGTCGGGGCTCATGCGGCGGACTCCCCGCGCGGGCGGGCGTCGGCACCGAGATCGTGGCGCCAGGACGGGGCGAGGGAGCGGATGCGGATGCCGCGCCACTGCCAGAACGCCCACATCGACGGCCAGAGCGCGGCCGAGGCGAGGCCCGCCGAGAACTCGAGGCGGTCGCGGAAGAGCGTGCGCCCGTCGGGGAGCGGGGCGACGGCCATGCGGTGGTCCCACGCGGTGATGAGGCGGAGGGAGCCCGTGAGGGGCCCGCCGCTGTCGCGCAGGATCCGCACGTCGGGCATCGAGGGGACGCGGCGGTAGGAGAGGTCGATCTCCTGCGCGCCCATCGGCACGATCCCGAGGGCGTCCATCGCGACCTCGTGGGAGCCGAGCCCCCAGGTCGGGCGGAAGCCGCCCTCGTCCAGCGACGCGGCGGTCAGGAGCGGGGACATCACCTCCCGGAACACGGCCGGACTCTGCAGGGCGCGCCAGGCGGAGTCGGCGTCGGTGTCGAGCACGTGCTTGAGCATCACCTTCACGAGGGACATCCTCCTCCGCCCGCCCCTGCGCGGGAACCGGGTGCGCGCGGAGCCCCGGACGTGTATGCGTCTCCGGTGCTCGCTACCGTGTCAGGGTGACCGCTCCCGCCGCCTCCGTCGACCAGTCGACCTACCAGATCCGCTTCGAGTGGGGGGCCCGCGCCCTCCGCGTGCTCGCCCCCGCCCACGTCACGGTGCTCGTCGACGCTCTGCCCGGAGGCGAGAGCCCCGACCTCGGGGGAGTGGAGGGCCGCGTCGTCCGCGCGGGCCTGGCCGACCGCTCGGCCGTCGCCCGCTGGATCCTGGAGCGCCAGCACGAGAACGGCGGGCGCACCAGCGTCAACGTGATCGCCCTCGGCGACGTCGACGACAGCGGAGCGGCGCGGTTCGCGATGGAGGACCAGCTGGCGGCCGGCGCCGTCGTCGACGCGCTCATCGGGCTGGGCATCGACCACGTCTCGCCCGAGGCCGCGGTGGCCTGCGCGTCCTACGAGGGCCTGCGCCGGGCGTGCGCGCATCTGCTCACCGCGTCCGAGTCCGGCCGCCTGCTCGCCGCCGAGGGGCGGGCGGACGAGGTCCGCGCCGCCGCCCGGGTCGACGCCGTCGACGAGGTGTCGGTCCTCCGCTGACCCGCCGCTCCGGCGGGCGCGGCCTCCGAGCGGTGCAGGACGTCCGCGGAGCGCACAAGCCCCTGCGGATCCGAGCCGCTGCCTCGACCAGTCGCACGCCCCCGGCGTAGCGTTCGGCGGAGGCGGTCCCTCCGCCCCCCGCCCCGACCGAAAGCTGGCCCGCATGAAAGCCGTCCTCAACGACGTCGTCCTCGCCGACGCCCCCGACTCCGACCTGATCTCGATCGAGGGCAACTGGTACTTCCCGCCGTCGAGCATCGCCGAGGGCGTGCTCGTCGAGAGCCCCACGCCCTACACCTGCCCGTGGAAGGGCGAGTGCCAGTACTTCTCGGTGCAGACCGGCGACGGCCTGCAGAAGGACAAGGCCTGGTCGTACCCGCACCCCTACCCGACGGCGTTCGACCGCGTCGGCAAGGACTTCTCGGGCTACGTCGCCTTCGACCGCTCGGTCCGCGTCTCCGACTGACCCGTCCCGCCGCGGCGCCGCTCCCGGTGCCGCGGCGGTGCGTCAGCCGCGCGGGGCGGCGGCGCGCGCCCGGTAGGCCCGGACCTTCGACCGGTTCCCGCAGCGCTGCATCGAGCACCAGCGGCGCGACCCGGCGCGGGACGTGTCGAGGTAGAGCATCCGGCACTCCGGATCCGCGCAGCGCCGCAGCCGTCCGGTCGCGGCCGGACCCAGCAGCCCCACGGCCTCCCGGGCGATGGACGCGAGCGCCTGCCTGCCCGCCGCGTGGAGCCGTCCTGCCTGCCGCGATCCGCCGCCCAGCACCGGCGGGATATCGGGCATCGCCGCGACCAGGTTGACCACGTCGACGTCGCGCGGGTCGAGCGCGGTGCCGGCCTCGGCCGCGACGGCCAGCCGGGCGATCGCGCCCCGGAGCATCAGCGCGTCGTCCAGGCGCGCGTCCCGGCTCTCGGGGCCGACCGCCTCGAAGCGCTCGGCGAGCCAGGCGGCCAGGGCGGCATCGGAGTCGAGGTGCTCGGCCGCTCCCGGAGGCAGTGCTCCCGTCGTGGCGAAGTCGAGTGCGAGGCTCCCGGAGTCGAACCACCACCGCCGGCCGTCGGCCTCGGGGAGCCACTGCCCGGTGACCGGCGTGCGGCCGCCGTGAGAGGCCTCGTCCGGGGTCACGGCGCCGGGACCGGTCGGCGCCGCCACTGGATCGCGTTCGCGGGCTCGAACCGGCGCGCGCAGCGGCCGCAGGCCAGGGGCCGGGTGGGCCGGCGATGGCGGTAGAAGAGGTGTCCGCCCGGGCAGGTGCCGACCCACGGCGCGAGCTCGTCCGCGGTCGGGTTGCTGTGGGTGCGCGATCCCGTGTAGCCGAGCCGTGCCGCGATCCGCCGCCACGGCGGTCCGTGCCCGGCGTCGGGCCCGGCGAGCGCGTGCGCGACCTCGTGCAGGAGGGTCTGCCGGACCTCCTCGTCGCTCCAGCGGGCGGCGAGGTGGCGCGAGACCGTGATCCGGCGGCGCGTCCAGTGGCAGGCGCCGCCGCGGGTGCGCGCGTGGTCGAGCGCGAAGGACCAGGAGGGGTCGAGGTGCTCCTCGATCAGCGCGTCGGCCCAGCGGGCCACGTCCTCGAGGTCGGCCACCGGTGGCGCTTCCTAGGACTCGTCGCCGTCGGCGCGGCGGCGGCCGCGGGCGGTGCCGTCGGTGCGGGCTTCGCGGTCGGTCCCGTCCTGGAACTCGGAGGCGGCGGCGTAGCCCAGGCGTGCGACCTCGAGCTCCTCCTCGGGGACCCCGACGCGCTCGCCGAGGGCGGTCGCGGCGTCGAAGTCGCGCATCGCCCGGCCGTACTCGCCCAGCTCGAAGAAGGTGAGGCCGCGGTGCTTGAGCGCGAAGGAGTGCTCGAGGTGCCACTCGTGCGTGCGCGCCTCCTCGACGCAGAGCGCGAGCTCCGAGAGGGCCTCGTCGGTGCGGCCCCGCAGCTGCATGAGGCGGGCGCGGCGGACGCGGGCGGTGAGCAGCTCGGCGCGGTCGCCGGAGAAGCGGGTGCGGCGGACGGCCTCGTTCGCGAGGTCCCACGCCTCGTCGACGCGCCCGAGCAGGCGCAGCAGCTCCGCCTTCTCGGTGAGCGCGGCGAGGCTGCGCAGCGCGCCGATCTCCTCCAGGCGCTCCTGGGCGGCGTCGACGTCGATCTCCTCGTGGAGGGTCGCGGGGTCGTGGCGGATGATGATGCTCAGGGCGATGCTTCCTCGTGGAGTGCGGATCCGGATCGTCGCGCGCGGCGGACGAGAGGACGGTCGGGGTCGCTGACCCCGGCGTCGAGTGTACCGGCGGGTCCCCGGACGGCGCCCCGACGCGCGGCCCGGGTCAGCCCCGTCGCACCTGGAAGATGCTCCGCGCCGGCAGCGGCGACGGGGTGGCGGTCTCGTCCGTGACGACGAGGGCGCCGGCGATGAAGTTCTCGAGCTCCCGCCCCTGCACCAGCTTGGAGGGCGCGAGGTCGGAGGCGAGGCGCCGCGGCAGGCCGTCGAGCGGCAGCGGATCGGCCGAGGCGAGCATCACCACGTTCCCGAAGCGCTTGGCCTTGAGCATCTGGGTGTCGGTCATGATCGCGGTGTGCGCGAAGACGGAGGCGAGCGTCGCGGCCTGGGCGCGGGCGAAGGCGAGCGCGCCGCCGTCGGCCACGTTCACCGCGACCAGGCCGCCGGGGGCGAGCAGCGGCGCGATCGCCCCGTAGAACTCGGCGCTGGTCACGTGCGCGGGAGTGCGCGCGCCCGAGAAGATGTCGACGACGACCACGTCGACCGTGCCGCGCAGCCCGGGCGGCAGCTTGCCGAGCACCTCGCGGGCGTCGCCCTGGCGGATGCGGATCTGCGCCCCGCGGGGGAGCGGGAGCGCCTCGCGCACCAGCTCGACCAGAGCGCCCTCGATCTCGACGACCTGCTGGCGCGAGCCCGGCCGGGTCGCGGCGACGTAGCGGGGGAGGGTCAGCGCTCCGGCGCCCAGGTGGAGCGCCGTGACGCTCTCGCCCTCGGGGGCGACGAGGTCGATCGCGTGGCCGATCCGGCGGACGTACTCGAACGAGAGGTGCGTCGGATCCGCGAGGTCGACGTGCGACTGCGGAGTGCCGTCGACGACCAGGGTCGCCGCCTCGGGCGAGTGGCGGTCGGGCTCGATCCGCGCGGTGTACCCGCTGGCGAGCACGGCGCGGGGGTGCTCGGAGTCGTCTCCGCGTCGGCGGCCGGTGCGTTCCTGCATCCGACCAGTCTGCCGCGGCGGCGGGACGGCGGGTCTCCGCGCCCGGCCCCGTCGGATCGATCCGGGAGGCCGTGGCCTCGTATACCGGACCCCGCGGGGCGGCGCAAGCATCCGCACTTGCGCGGCGTGGCGCGATGCGGCTATATTCGTACTTTGCGCTCCCGAGTACCCATGCCCTCATATCGCGGTCGGCAGGTCACCGGAACCCGGCATCAGATGGTGGATGCCGTTGCCACACTCTAGCCCCGCCCCCAAGACCGAGTCGCCTCGGTCCGCACGGCGTGCGGGCAGGGGTGGCGGCCCGTCCGGCGGGAGCCCACTCCACACATCCCACAGATTGAGACCCGCGAGGGTCTACGGAGGTTCCTTCCTTGGCTGCTGCGTCCACCGCGACCACCACCTCACCCAAGAACGGACGCGGAGCTTCGCGTCTCTCGTTCGCCAAGATCAGCGACACCCTGACCGTTCCGGATCTGCTCGCGCTGCAGACCGAGAGCTTCGACTGGCTCGTCGGCTCGGAGGCGTGGAAGACCCGCGTCGCCGAGGCGAAGGCCGCCGGCCGGGAGGACCTCCCCGCCAACTCCGGCCTCGACGAGATCTTCGAGGAGATCTCCCCGATCGAGGACCTCAGCGAGACGATGCAGCTGAGCTTCACGAACCCGTACCTCGAGCCCGAGAAGTACACGATCGAGGAGTGCAAGGAGCGCGGCAAGACCTATGCCGCTCCGCTGTACGTCGAGGCCGAGTTCATGAACCACCTCACGGGTGAGATCAAGACCCAGACGGTCTTCATGGGCGACTTCCCGCTGATGACCGAGAAGGGCACGTTCATCATCAACGGCACCGAGCGTGTCGTCGTGTCCCAGCTCGTGCGCAGCCCCGGCGTCTACTTCGAGCGCCAGCAGGAGAAGACGTCCGACAAGGACATCTACTCCGCCCGCGTCATCCCGAGCCGCGGCGCCTGGCTCGAGTTCGAGATCGACAAGCGCGACCAGGTCGGCGTGCGCATCGACCGCAAGCGCAAGCAGTCGGTCACCGTGTTCCTCAAGGCCCTCGGCCTGACGAGCGAGGAGATCCTCGAGCAGTTCGCCGGCTACGAGTCGATCGAGCTGACCCTCGAGAAGGACAACATCCTCACCAAGGAGGACGCCCTCCGCGACATCTACCGCAAGCTCCGTCCGGGCGAGCAGGTCGCCGCCGAGGCCGCCCGCGCGCTGCTGGACAACTTCTACTTCAACTCCAAGCGCTACGACCTCGCGAAGGTCGGCCGCTACAAGATCAACCGCAAGCTCGGCATCGACAAGGCGCTGTCCGACTCGGTGCTCACGGTCGAGGACATCATCGCGACCATCAAGTACCTGGTCGCCCTGCACGACGGCCGCACCGCCCTCCCCGGCGTGCGCGACGGCGAGCCGGTCGAGCTGCGTCTCGACGTCGACGACATCGACCACTTCGGCAACCGCCGCATCCGCGCGGTCGGCGAGCTGATCCAGAACCAGGTCCGCACCGGACTGTCCCGCATGGAGCGCGTCGTCCGCGAGCGCATGACCACGCAGGACATCGAGGCGATCACCCCGCAGACCCTGATCAACGTGCGCCCCGTCGTCGCCGCGATCAAGGAGTTCTTCGGGACCAGCCAGCTGTCGCAGTTCATGGACCAGAACAACCCGCTCGCGGGTCTGACCCACAAGCGCCGCCTGTCGGCGCTCGGCCCCGGCGGACTCTCCCGTGAGCGCGCCGGCGTCGAGGTCCGCGACGTCCACCCCTCGCACTACGGCCGCATGTGCCCGATCGAGACCCCGGAAGGCCCGAACATCGGCCTGATCGGATCGCTCGCGTCCTTCGCGCGCATCAACTCCTTCGGATTCATCGAGACCCCGTACCGCAAGGTCGTCGACGGCACCGTCACCTCGCAGATCGACTACCTCACCGCGTCCGAGGAGGACGAGTACCTGGTCGCCCAGGCGAACGCCCCCCTCACGAAGGACTTCCGCTTCGCGGAGGGCAAGGTCCTGGTCCGCCCCAAGGGCGGAGAGGTCGAGCTCGTCGACGCCGAGCGCGTCCACTACATGGACGTCTCGCCGCGCCAGATGGTCTCGGTCGCGACCTCGCTGATCCCGTTCCTCGAGCACGACGACGCGAACCGCGCGCTCATGGGCGCGAACATGCAGCGTCAGGCCGTCCCGCTGCTGCGCAGCGAGTCGCCCGTCGTCGGAACCGGCATGGAGGGCTTCGCGGCCATCGACGCCGGCGACGTCATCACCGCCGACAAGGCCGGTGTCGTCCAGGAGGTCTCCGCCGACTCCGTCACCGTCCAGCTGGACGAGGGCGGCACGCAGACCTACTTCCTCCGCAAGTTCGACCGCTCCAACCAGGGCACCTCGTACAACAACCGCGTGGTCGTCTCGGCCGGCGAGCGCATCGAGGTCGGCGAGGTCGTCGCCGACGGCCCCGCCACCGAGAACGGCGAGCTCGCGCTGGGCAAGAACCTGCTCGTCGCGTTCATGCCGTGGGAGGGCCACAACTTCGAGGACGCGATCATCCTCAGCCAGAACCTGGTGAAGGACGACGTCCTCTCCTCGATCCACATCGAGGAGTACGAGGTCGACGCCCGCGACACCAAGCTCGGCAAGGAGGAGATCACCCGCGACCTCCCCAACGTCAGCCCCGAGCTCCTGGCCGACCTGGACGAGCGCGGCATCATCCGCATCGGCGCCGAGGTCCGCCCCGGCGACATCCTCGTCGGCAAGGTCACGCCCAAGGGCGAGACCGAGCTCTCGGCCGAGGAGCGCCTTCTCCGCGCGATCTTCAACGAGAAGAGCCGCGAGGTCCGCGACACGTCGCTGAAGGTGCCCCACGGCGAGCAGGGCACGATCATCGGCGTCAAGGTGTTCGACGCGCAGGACGGCGACGACGAGCTCGGCTCGGGCGTCAACCAGCGCGTGGTCGTCTACATCGCCCAGAAGCGCAAGATCACCGAGGGCGACAAGCTCGCCGGCCGCCACGGCAACAAGGGCGTCATCTCGAAGATCCTGCCGGTCGAGGACATGCCGTTCCTCGCCGACGGCACCCCGGTCGACATCGTCCTCAACCCGCTCGGCGTCCCCGGCCGCATGAACTTCGGCCAGGTCCTCGAGATCCACCTCGGGTGGATCGCGAAGCAGGGCTGGAAGGTCGAGGGTCAGCCGGAGTGGGCCGCGCGCCTGCCCGAGCACGCCCGCGAGGCGGCGCCCGGCACCAAGGTCGCGACCCCCGTCTTCGACGGTGCGGCGGAGGAGGAGCTCGCAGGGCTCCTCGACTCCACCACCCCGACGCGCGACGGAGAGCGCCTGATCGGCTCGTCCGGCAAGACGCAGCTGTTCGACGGCCGCTCCGGGGAGCCCTTCCCGGACCCGGTCTCGGTCGGCTACATGTACATCCTGAAGCTGCACCACCTCGTCGACGACAAGATCCACGCGCGCTCGACGGGCCCGTACTCGATGATCACCCAGCAGCCGCTCGGTGGTAAGGCGCAGTTCGGCGGCCAGCGCTTCGGCGAGATGGAGGTGTGGGCCCTCGAGGCCTACGGCGCCGCCTACGCCCTCCAGGAGCTCCTCACCATCAAGTCGGACGACATCCTCGGCCGCGTGAAGGTGTACGAGGCCATCGTCAAGGGCGAGAACATCCAGGAGCCCGGCATCCCGGAGTCCTTCAAGGTCCTCATCAAGGAGATGCAGTCCCTGTGCCTGAACGTCGAGGTCCTCTCGGCCGACGGCACCGCGGTCAGCCTGCGCGACACCGATGACGAGGTCTACCGCGCCGCGGAAGAGCTCGGCATCAACATCTCCTCCCGGTTCGAGTCGTCCTCCGTCGACGACATCTGATCCGCGCCAGCATCTGACGACCTCCCGTCTCTGACGAGACACCCTGTTTTCCGACAAGGAGAAAACATTGCTCGACGTAACCACTTTCGATGAGCTGCGCATCGGCCTCGCAACGGCCGATGACATCCGTCGCTGGTCGCACGGTGAAGTGAAGAAGCCCGAGACCATCAACTACCGCACCCTGAAGCCCGAGAAGGACGGCCTGTTCGGCGAGCAGATCTTCGGACCCTCTCGCGACTGGGAGTGCTCCTGCGGCAAGTACAAGCGAGTCCGCTTCAAGGGCATCGTCTGCGAGCGCTGCGGCGTCGAGGTCACCAAGTCCTCGGTCCGCCGCGAGCGGATGGGCCACATCGAGCTCGCCGCCCCCGTCACCCACATCTGGTACTTCAAGGGCGTCCCCTCGCGCCTCGGATACCTGCTGGACATGGCGCCGAAGGACCTCGAGAAGGTCATCTACTTCGCGGCGTACATGATCATCGACGTGGACGACGACGGCCGTCACGCCGACATGCCCGGGCTCGAGAACGAGCTCCGGCTCGAGATCAAGACCCTCTCGGACCAGCGCGACTCCCGCATCGCGGACCGTCTGGCGCGCCTGGAGACCGACCTCGCCGCCCTGGAGGCGGAGGGCGCCAAGAGCGACCAGAAGCGCCGCACCAAGGACGGCGCCGAGAAGGAGATGGGCCAGATCCGCAAGTCCTTCGACGAGGACATCGCGCGGCTCGAGAGCGTGTGGGAGCAGTTCCGCACCCTCAAGGTCGGCGACCTCAAGCCCGAGGACGCGGTCTTCAACGAGCTCGTCGACCGGTACGGCGTCTACTTCGAGGCCTACATGGGCGCCGAGGCGATCAAGAAGCGCCTCGAGCAGTTCGACCTCCAGGCCGAGGCCGAGACGCTGCACCTGCAGATCGCCGAGGGCAAGGGTCAGAAGAAGATCCGCGCCATCAAGCGCCTGCGCGTCGTCAACTCTTTCCTCGCCACCGGCAACTCGCCGGCCGCGATGGTCCTCGACGTCGTCCCGGTCATCCCGCCGGAGCTGCGCCCGATGGTGCAGCTCGACGGAGGCCGGTTCGCGACCAGCGACCTGAACGACCTCTACCGTCGCGTGATCAACCGCAACAACCGACTCCGTCGCCTGCTCGACCTCGGTGCCCCCGAGATCATCGTGAACAACGAGAAGCGCATGCTCCAGGAGGCGGTCGACGCCCTCTTCGACAACGGCCGCCGCGGCCGCCCCGTCACCGGAACCGGCAACCGCGCCCTGAAGTCCCTGAGCGACATGCTCAAGGGAAAGCAGGGTCGCTTCCGCCAGAACCTGCTGGGCAAGCGCGTCGACTACTCGGGCCGCTCGGTCATCATCGTCGGCCCGCAGCTCAAGCTGCACCAGTGCGGTCTGCCCAAGCAGATGGCGCTGGAGCTGTTCAAGCCGTTCGTGATCAAGCGCCTGATCGACCTGTCGCACGCGCAGAACATCAAGGCCGCCAAGCGCATGGTGGAGCGCTCGCGCCCGCAGGTGTGGGACGTGCTCGAGGAGATCATCCGCGAGCGCCCCGTCCTGCTGAACCGCGCGCCCACGCTGCACCGTCTCGGCATCCAGGCCTTCGAGCCCCAGCTGGTCGAGGGCAAGGCGATCCAGCTGCACCCGCTCGTCTGCGCCGCGTTCAACGCGGACTTCGACGGCGACCAGATGGCCGTCCACCTGCCGCTGTCCGTCGAGGCCCAGGCCGAGGCGCGCATCCTGATGCTCGCGTCGAACAACATCCTCAAGCCCTCGGACGGCCGTCCGGTCACCCTGCCCACGCAGGACATGATCATCGGCCTCCACCACCTGACGACGATCCGCGAGGGCGCCGCCGGCGAGGGCCGCGCGTTCTCCTCCGTCTCGGAGGCGATCCTCGCGAAGGACCAGGGCTCGCTGCACCTGAACTCGAAGGTCAGGATCCGCATGTCGGACGTGTACTTCGCGCAGGGTCAGGCACCCGAGGGCGTCGAGATCGACGAGAACGGCAAGGTCACCGCGCCGGTCCTCCTCGAGACCACGCTCGGCCGCGCCCTCTTCAACGAGGCGCTGCCGGTCGACTACCCCTACTTCGAGCAGGTCGCCGACAAGACGACCATCTCCGGGATCGTCAACGACCTCGCGGAGCGCTACCCGAAGGTGGAGGTCGCCGCCTCGCTCGACCGGATCAAGGACGCCGGCTTCTACTGGGCCACCCGCTCGGGTGTCACCGTGGCGCTGTCCGACATCCTCACGCCTCCGTCGAAGCCCGAGATCATCGCGGGCTACGAGAAGAAGGCCGCGAAGGTCGAGTCCGAGTACGACAAGGGTCTGACCACTCAGGCCGAGCGCCGCCAGGAGCTCGTGAAGATCTGGACCGAGGCGACCGACGAGGTCGCCAAGGCCATGCGCGCGAACTTCCCGACGGACAACACCATCAACCGCATGGTCACCTCCGGTGCCCGCGGCAACTGGCTGCAGGTGCGCAACATCGCCGGCATGCGAGGCCTGGTGAACAACCCGAAGGGCGAGATCATCGCCCGACCGATCATCTCCTCGTACCGCGAGGGCCTGTCGGTCGCCGAGTACTTCATCGCCACGCACGGTGCCCGCAAGGGCCTGGCCGACACCGCGCTCCGCACCGCGGACTCGGGCTACCTGACGCGTCGACTCGTCGACGTCTCGCAGGACGTCATCATCCGCGAGGAGGACTGCGGCACCTCGAAGGGCCTCGACCTGCCGATCATGCTCCAGGACGCCACCGGCGCCTGGATCAAGGACTCCAACGTCGAGAACTCCGTCTACGCCCGTTCGCTCGCCACTCCGGCGTCGAACGAGGCCGGCGAGCTCGTCGCCGAGGCCGGCGAGGACGTGGGCGACGTGCTCATCGAGAAGCTGGTCGGAGCGGGCGTGCGCCACATCAAGGTGCGCTCCGTCCTGACCTGCGAGTCCGCCGTCGGCGTCTGCGCGGCCTGCTACGGCCGCTCGCTCGCCACCGGCAAGCTCGTCGACATCGGAGAGGCCGTCGGCATCATCGCGGCCCAGTCGATCGGCGAGCCCGGCACGCAGCTCACGATGCGCACCTTCCACACCGGTGGATCGGCCTCGGCCGACGACATCACGCAGGGTCTTCCCCGCGTGCAGGAGCTCTTCGAGGCCCGCACCCCCAAGGGCGCGTCGCCGATCGCGGAGGCCGCCGGCCGGATCACCATCGAGGACACCGACCGTGCCCGCCGCGTCATCCTCCAGCCGGACAACGGCGACGAGGCGGTCATCTACCCGGTGCTCAAGCGCTCGCAGCTCCTCATCGAGGACGGCCAGCACGTCGAGCTCGGGCAGCAGCTGCACGTCGGAACGGTCGACCCCAAGGAGGTCCTGCGCGTGCTGGGCGTCCGCGAGGTCCAGAAGCACCTGGTGGGCGGCGTCCAGGGCGTCTACCGCTCGCAGGGTGTGCCGATCCACGACAAGCACATCGAGGTCATCGTGCGTCAGATGCTCCGCAAGGTCACCGTGGTCGACCACGGCGACACGGAGCTGCTGCCGGGCGAGCTCGTCGACCGCTCGCGCTACAGCGAGGTCAACCGTGCGGCTCTGACCGAGGGCAAGCGGACCGCGTCCGCCCGCCAGGAGGTCATGGGCATCACCAAGGCCTCGCTCGCGACCGAGTCGTGGCTGTCGGCCGCGTCCTTCCAGGAGACCACCCGCGTCCTGACGCAGGCGGCCATGGAGGGCAAGCGCGACCCGCTGATGGGCCTGAAGGAGAACGTGATCATCGGAAAGCTGATCCCGGCGGGAACCGGTCTGCCCAAGTACCGGAACGTGTCGGTCGAGGCGACCGAGGAGGCGAAGGCCGAGCGGTACCCCAACCGCATCTTCGCCGACGACGCCGCGTTCAGCGACGCCGACCTCTCGTTCGTCGACTTCGACTCGTTCTCGAGCGACGGCTACGAGCCGGGCAACTACAGCTGATCCAGGTGAGCTGAACGATCGAAGGCCCCGTCGGGACACCGGCGGGGCCTTCGTCGTCCCCGGCCCGCGGTCACCCGCACGGGGGGCCGCCCGTTCGCGACGAGCGTCCTCCCCCGCAGGAGCGGGGTGATTGACTCGATGCGTGCTCGTCGGGTCGAGCCTGTACCCGTTCCCCGTCCTGGTCGCGGCACGTGAGGAAACGCGCGGATGAGACTCGTGATCGTCGTGCTGGCCGCACTGCTCGTGGTGGTCGGCGTCGTCGTGGTGCCCGCGGAGCGGGCGGAGGCGGCCGAGGCGGTCGCACCCTCGTCCTGCGGCGTCGCGGAGCTGGCTCCCGTGCTCACGGGCGACGACGTCCGGCCGCGCTCCGCCGCCGCCCTGGTCCCCATCGTGATGCTGCACGGCTGGCTGGGCACGGCGACGCACGACGCCGACCGCACAGGGGCCTTCTCCCATCTCGTCGACATGGTGTCGTCGGAGTCGGCGACCGCTCCGCTCGACGCTCCCGAGCCGTCCCTCCTCGGCCGGCTGCAGCAGATCGACGGCGCCGCGGTCTACACCTTCGACTACCGCCGGCTCGCCGCGCGCTGGGTCACCGACCCGGGGATCAGCGACGCGCTCGCCTCCTCGATCGCCTGCCTCGTCTCCGCGACCGGGCACCGCGCCGTCGTCGTCGCGCACTCGATGGGAGGGCTCGCCGCCCGCCAGGCGCTGAGCGGCTCGGTCGACGGGACCGCCGTCGCCTCGATGGTCTCGTCCGTCCTCACCTTCGGCACCCCGAACACGGGATCCGACGTCGCGGAGCGCCTCGGACGGATGGTCGACGACTCCGGTCAGGTCAGCCCCGCGGTGATCGCAGGACTGGACCCGCAGAGCCGGCTGAGCGTCTCGGCGATGCTCGCCTCCTGCGGGGACGCCGTCTCGGAGGACGCCGAGCACGCGGGGGAGTGCACGGGAGTGCCGATGATCGACGCCCTCGCCTCGGCGGCGGGCAAGGGACTGCGGACGGGGTCGACCGAGCTCGGCTCCCTGCCGCCCTGGCCCGCCGGCGTGCACGTGACGGCGCTGGTGGGTGATATCCAGGTGACCGCCGCGGTGGCGCTCGGCCTGGCCAGCGCCCCGGTCGACCTCGGCGACATCATGGTCGCGACCGGATCGGCGACGGCCGGGGTCGACGACTACGTGGTCTCGACCTGCCGCTACACCTACCTCGCCGCAGCGGACGTGCCGTCCCTCGTCGCCGAGCTCTCGCCGTTCGCGCGGCTCGGCGACGCTCTGCGCTTCGCGAAGCTCGTGGTCGACGTCGACGCGAGCCCGTGCCACCACGCGCGGCTGACCCGGAACGTCGACCTCGTCGAGCACGCCACCGGCGTCGTGTCGGACGTCGTCGCGGGCGAGCTGTCCGCTCCGCACGCCTCTCGAGCGCAGACCGCGGCGAGGCCGCTCCCGGCGGCGGAGGAGTCCCGGAGGCGGTTCTCGTGACCGGTCGGCGGACGCCGCCGAGGAGACATCATGTCGCGTGAGTTGACGGACGTCTGTCGGGAAGCATACGGTCGAACCGGCCCATGGGGAGGCCGCCTGGGGGACAGGCAGCGCGGCCCGCGCGGCACCCGAGCCGCATGCGCGGGCCGCGCCCGTCCCCGATCTCCTCTCACGTTCCGCCCTCCCTCCGGGTACGCTCGGCTGGACAGCAGATGTCGGAGACTCCCTCCGTGCATCCCGGCGCCGGAGGCCTGATGAGCGACGACCCCCTCGATGCGGAGGAGTCGGCGCGTCCTCCCCGCCTGACCCGCGAGCAGGTCCGCACCCGCCTGCTGGACGCCGCTCTCGCAGTCGTCCGCGCCGAGGGCCTGCGCGTCGGAGTCGCCCACCTGCCCCTCGAGGACGTCATCCGCTCGGCGGGTGTTCCGCGCAGCACCGTGTACCGGATCTGGCCCACCCGCCAGTCGTTCTACGACGAGCTGATCGCCGCGATCCCGGAGAGGGTCCTCGCCACCCGCCTCGACCAGCCGTCCCTGCGGGCCGGGAACTCCCACCTCCACCGCAGCCTCGACCCCGAGCCGACCCCGGCGCAGCGCCGCGAGGCCCTGACCGCCTCCGTCCGGGTCGCCGTCGACGCGAACGTCGACAACGTCTTCTCGTCGCAGCACTGGCGCAACTTCATCGCTCTCGCCGGCGCGGTGGGATCGCACGAAGAGCCGGCACGGACCGCCATCGGATCCGCTCTGCGGTCCCGCCAGCTGCACTTCATCGACAACATGGCGAAGTACTACGAGCACACCCTCGCCGAGGCGGGGCTCCGGCTGCGCCCGGACCGCGGCGCCTCCGCTCTCGCCTCCGCCGTCTCGGCCCTGATCGAGGGGCTGTGCATCGCGCGGATCGCGGCACCGGAGCTGGTGACCGGCCCGCTCGACCCGGCCGATCCCGACGGACCGTCGCTCGCGGTGGTGTCGGTGCTGCTGCTGATCGACGGGTTCACCGAACCGGACGAGTGATCCGGGTCGCGGGGTCCGCTCAGTCCTCCACGACCGGCTCCAGCATCCCGTCGACGATCGAGCGGATCGTCCAGGCCGCCAGGGTCCACTCGACCGGCTCGCCGTCGAGGCCGGGGGCGGTCACCGGAGCGTCGAGGTCGTCGTCGAGGAGACGGCCGCGGTGCGCGAGCCCGTCGATCACGATCGCGGTGAGGTGGGCGAGCTGGAGCGTCGTGAATCCCGGGCGCATCGTCCCGCCGAAGACCTGCAGGGTCTCCTCGTAGAAGTCGCGCATCCGGCGAGTGAGCATGCCCTCGATCCGCTTCGCCGTGGCGCGCACGGCGTCGCGTGCAGGCCCCTCCTCCATCGAGAAGGTGCAGGCGAGCAGCGCGTTGTACGAGGACCAGTCGGCGGAGCGGCGGAGCGACTCGGCATTGGCCCGCGCGCCGATGCGGATGGTCTCCCAGGCGACCCGGCGGCGGCCGGCGGCCGTGGAGAGCAGATCGGTGGAGCGCTCGTAGACCTCGCGCATCTCCTGCTGGGCCTCGGGATCGGCGCCCTCCGCGTACCGGTCCCGCACGAAGACCTCGCCGACGAGGTCGGCCACGAACTCCTCGCGCGTGCTCCAGATCCGGTAGACGGAGCTGCGCGGCACGCCGGCCAGGCGGATGTACTCCTCCATGGGCAGGTGCGCGAAGCTCACCGTGAGGCCGTGGTCGGAGACGACGTCGCGCGCCGTGGCGATCATGCGGCTGCGGACCTGCTCCGCGGGGATCCTCCGGGCCCGCCGGGAGCCCTCTGCGCTGTCGTCCATGGAGAGGGACACTAGCCGGAGACGGTGCCGCGGGTGGTCCTCCACGCGCTCCGTGAGCCGATCCGGAGCGCTCTGGGGGCGTCCTCCCACTGAGACGAAATGTCCCATCACGTGCACGACGACGTCGCGGACCGCTACGGTGCAGCCGGGGCGGACCCGAACCTGCCCCTGCTAGGGGACCCCCGTGACCGGATTCGATCGGTTCACGCTGGCCGTTGTCGACGGACCAGCGATCGAGCGCGCCGCGCTGCAGGCGCTGCTCGCGCAGCTGCTGCCGCAGTTCTCGCACGACGAGGAGGGCGTCGACCGCATCGCGGTCCTCGACCTGGACGGCGTGCCCGGCGAGGAGGTGGCCGACACCCTCGAGCGTGCGGCGGCCCGGACCGTCGGCCTCGTCGTGCTCTCCTCCTCCGACTCCCTGGAGCCGGTGCGGGCCGTGCTGCGACGGGAGAGGGCGGCGTACGTCTGGAAGGGCGACGACCCCAGCGAGCTCGCGGCGGCGGTCGTCTCGGTCGCCTCCGGCCGCACCTGGATCTCGGACACCGCCCGCCACCGGCTCGTGCACGGGCGCGAGGAGCGCCGCCCGGTGCTGAGCCCGCAGGAGAGCCGTGTGATGCGCGCCTACGGAGCGGGTGCCGCGGTCCGCACCGTCGCGGTCGACCTCAGCGTCGCCGAGCACACCGTCCGCACCTACATCAAGCGGATCCGCGCCAAGTACCTCGAGACCGGCGTCACTCTCGACTCACGGGTCGACTTCTACCGCCACCTCGGCGACCACGACGTCGCCATCCGCCGCGGCGGAGACCGGGTGCGGGCCGGCGCGCAGCAGGCGGCCGGCGACGTGGTCGGCGAGCGCCGAGCCTGAGGCGAGCAGGATCGCGTTCCCGCCGGTGCGCCCCTCGACGAAGGCCGTCGATCCGACCGCTGCGGTGACCGGGAGCAGCTCCCGGACGACCCCGCGCAGGCGGTCCAGCCTCCGGTGGTCGGCGTCGTCGGCGACGTTGACCGCGAGGAGCCCGTCGGCGCCGACCCGGGCGGCGAGCGGAGCGAGGACGGACGGGCGGTAGAACGCCTCCGGGATCTCGTCCCCGTCGTAGACGTCGAGCACGACGAGGTCGGCGCTCCAGGGCGGCAGGGGCCCTGCGGCGTCGGCCGTGAGGAGCCGGACGCGCGCGCCGCGGGGGAGCGGCGCGTGCTCGAGCACGAACTCCACGAGTCCCGCCGCGCTCTCCACCGCGAGCTGCTCGGAGCCCGGCCGGGTCGCGGCGACGTACCGGGCCAGGGCCAGGGCTCCGGCTCCGAGGTGCAGCACGCGCAGCGGCTCGCCGGGCGGGGCGGCGGCGTCGACCACCGCGCCGAGGCGCGCGAGGTACTCGAGGTGCAGAGCCCGGGGATCGCCCGGATCGATCAGCGACTGCTCCGCGCCGTCGACCGTGAGCAGCAGCGCCTCCGGTCGCACGGGATCCGGCCCCAGCACGGCTGTGCGGCCTCCCGGCAGCAGGAGGGACGGAGGCATCCCGTCACGCTAGCGCTCCTCGCGCGATCCGCCCCGCCGCCGCTACGGTGACAGGCATGGCCGCCCTGATCCTGCTCGACGTCGACGGCGTCCTGAACCCCTCCGTCCGCAGCGATCGCGCCTCGGGCTCGCACCGCCTGGAGCTCGAGCCGGAGCGGGCGGCGCTCGTCTCCCGCCTGGCCGCGGTCGGCACGATCGTGTGGGCCACGACCTGGCCGCCGCGCTTGACGCGGGTCCTCGCCCAGGACCTCGGGCTGCCGGCGGGCACGGAAGCGATCGCCTTCGACGGCGGCCTCCCGCGCGACCCGCGGTTCCCGGGCCGGACGGGCAAGCTCCAGCCCGTCGCGGTGTGGCTGGAGGCGGCCGCCGAGCGCGGCGCGATCGACGCCGTGGTGTGGATCGACGACAACCTCCACGAGGACGCGTACGACTGGGCCCGCGAGCAGAGCACCCCCTTCCACCTGGTGCGTCCGGAGTCGGCGACGGGCCTCACGAGCGACGAGGTCGCCGGTGCCGAGCACTTCCTGGCCGGACTCCCGGCGTCACACGGCGACATCCGGGAATAGGGCCGCCCCCTCCACTGGTTATCGTCACTCCGGGCGGTTCCGCCGAGCAGCGGTCCGCCCCGGGACGACCCGTCCCCTCGTCGATCCCCGCGCCGCATCCGGCGCAGCGGGACCGCCACGACTCCGTGATGCACCGAAGGACAACACCGTGACCCTCTCCGCCCGCACCTCTCTGCGCGTCCTGCTCGGCACGACCGCCGCCGCCGCCGCCCTGGTCCTCGCCGGCTGCGCGCCCGCCTCGACCGACGACGTGGTCTACGGCTCGAGCGGCGAGGGCACCGCCTCCGCGAGCTCCGGCCTGACCCTGGCCGAGGTCGAGGAGTCGGGGAAGCTCACCATCGGCACCGAGGGCACCTACCCGCCCTTCTCCTTCCACGCCGACGGCGGGACGGGAGCTCTCACCGGCTACGACGTCGACGTGATCACCGCCGTGGCCGAGAAGCTGGGCGTCGAACCCGACTTCCAGGAGACGCAGTGGGACGCGATGTTCGCGGGCCTGGACGGAGCGCGCTTCGACGTGATCGCGAACCAGGTCTCGATCAACGACGAGCGCGAGGCGAAGTACGACTTCTCGGAGCCGTACTCGGTCAGCCCCGGCGTCGTGATCGTCCCCTCGAGCGACACCTCGATCACCGACCTCGCCGGCCTCTCCGGCAAGACCACCGCGCAGTCGCTCTCGAGCAACTGGTACACCGTCGCGCAGGAGAACGGCGCCGAGGTCGAGGGCGTCGAGGGCTGGGCGCAGGCCATCGCCCTCGTCGAGCAGGGCCGCGTCGACGCGACCGTGAACGACCGCCTCACCTGGCTCGACTGGTCCACGACCTACCCCGACCAGGCCGCGGGCCTCAAGGTCGCCGTCACCACCGACGACACCTCCGAGAGCGCCTTCACCTTCCCGAAGGGCTCGGACGACCTCGTCGAGGCCGTCGACTCCGCCCTCGACGAGCTGCGCGAGGACGGCACCCTCGCCTCCATCTCCGAGCGCTACTTCGGAGCCGACGTCTCCCAGTAGCCCCACCCCGAGACGGCTCCTCCCCTTCCGGGAGGGGCCGTCTCGTGCGTGAGCGGTCCCGTCGCGGGGGAGCGGCGGAGCGGCTCAGGCCGCGGGTCCGCCTGCAAGGGCGCCCGCCCCGGCGCGAAGCGTGCCAGCATTCCCCAGGAGGCGGACACGATCCGCCCCCGACGCCACCACCCGATCGAGCCGACCGCGGATCCTCCCGCGAAGGCGGGAGAACACAATGGACCTCGTCCTCCGGTCGTTCTGGCCGATCCTCTCCGGGGGCATCGTCGGGACGATCCCGCTCGCGCTGGCGAGCTTCGCCATCGGGCTCGTGCTCGCGCTGGCGGTCGCCCTGATGCGGCTCTCCCGGGTGCGGATCCTCTCCTGGATCGCGCGTGCCTACATCTCCGTCATCCGGGGCACGCCGCTCCTGGTGCAGCTGTTCGTGATCTTCTACGGGCTGCCGAGCCTCGGACTGAAGATCGACCCCTGGCCCAGCGCCACCATCGCGTTCGCCCTCAACGTGGGCGGCTACGCGGCGGAGGTGATCCGCGCGGCGATCCTCAGCGTCCCGAAGGGGCAGTGGGAGGCGGCGCACACGATCGGCATGAGCCGCTCGCTCTCGCTGCGGCGCATCATCCTCCCGCAGGCCGCGCGCGTCTCCGTCCCGCCGCTGTCGAACACCTTCATCTCGCTGGTGAAGGACACCTCGCTGGCCTCCCTCATCCTGGTGACCGAGCTCTTCCGGCAGGCGCAGAAGATCGCCACCGCGTCGAGCGAGTTCATGCTCCTCTACCTCGAGGCCGCTCTGATCTACTGGCTCATCTGCCTGGTGCTCTCCAGCGGCCAGGGCCTGCTCGAGAAGCGATTGGACCGCTATGTCGCCCGCTGACACTCCGACCGACGCCCGGCCCGTGCTCAAGGCCCGCGGCCTCCGCAAGTCGTTCGGCGGGGTGGAGGTGCTGCGCGGCATCGACCTGGAGGTCCACCGCGGCGAGGTCGTCGCCCTGATCGGGCCGTCCGGCTCGGGCAAGACCACCGTCCTGCGCTCGCTGAACAGCCTCGAGGTGCCGGACGGCGGGGTGGTCGAGCTCGCCGACGGCAGCGTCCTCGACTTCGACCGCGGCGTCGGACGGAAGGCGCTGACCGGGCTGCGCGACCACTCCGCGATGGTCTTCCAGCACTTCAACCTCTTCCCGCACCTGACCGTCCTCCAGAACGTGACGGAGGGGCCGCTGCGAGTGCAGCGCCGTTCCGCGTCCGAGGTGGTCCCGGAGGCGGAGCGCCTGCTCGAGCGCGTCGGCCTCGGCGGCCGGGGGAGCGCCTACCCCTTTGAGCTCTCCGGCGGTCAGCAGCAGCGCGTGGGCATCGTCCGGGCGCTCGCGCTGCGGCCCGATCTGCTCCTCTTCGACGAGCCCACCTCGGCGCTGGACCCGGAGCTGGTCGGCGACGTGCTCTCGCTGATGCGGGAGCTGGCGGGGGAGGGCTGGACCATGCTCGTCGTGACGCACGAGCTCGAGTTCGCCCGGCAGGTGGCCTCGGAGGTCGTCTTCATGGCCGACGGCGTGGTCGTCGAGCGGGGCGCCCCTGCGCAGATCCTCCGGGAGCCGCGCGAGGCGCGCACCCGGCAGTTCCTGCACCGCCTCCTCCACCCGCTCGAGTAGACGGTCGGCGCTGTCCCCCGTCGACGGGGAGCCGCGCGGCGCACCGGGCGCGGCGGAAGGCGTGCCTATGCTGTCCGGGTGACCTGGAGCAGCGACGCCGAGACCACGCGGATCCCCTCCGCGACCGAGACGTCCGGCGGAACCGGACCCCAGCCGACCCGGGAGTACGTCTGGCCCGAACCCGTGACGGGCCGGCAGCCGACCGTCGAGCCCGTCGCCCCGGCCGTCGCGGCGTCCGCCCCCAGCGCCCTCGGGCCGGTCGAGGCCGAGCCCGAGCCGGTCCGGCGCTCCGGCAACCGTCTCGCGGGCCTCGCGCTCGCCCTCCTGACGACCGCGGTCTTCGCCGTCCTGTACCTCGTCGCCCTGACGGCGATCCGCCTCCTCGGCGACCGCGTCGGCGGCGACCCGGTCGCCCTCGCGCTGGACGCGGCACCGACCGCGCTCTTCCTCGCCCCGGTGGCCGCGTTCCTGGTCGGCCTGGCGCTGATCGTGCTGGTCGTGAACCGCGCGGGCTGGTGGGCCTACGTCCTCGGCGGCTTCCTCGTCGCCCTCCTCACGGCCGCGGCCGCGCTGGTCGGCGGCTGGAGCGCCGTCGGACCGCTCGCCCTGCCGATCGACCGCTCCCTCGCGCTCGACTACGTCCGCGATCCCGCCGTCCTCGCGGCGGTCCTCGCCGCCGGCGTCCTCGGCCGGGAGGCGAGCGTCTGGGGCGGCGCCGCGATCGCGGGCCGTGCCCGGGGCGTCAAGCGCCGCAACGCCGAGCGCGAAGCGGCCGCGCAGTCGTGACTCCGGAGGGGCAGGGGCAGGGCCGCGGAGCCGGCCTGGGCTACGGCCTCGCGCTGGCCGGCTTCGCCGCGTTCCTCTACCTCGCCCTGGTCGTCTGCGCGTTCGGGGTCCTCAGCCTCCTGCTGGACCAGGACGTCGTGCCCGAGCGCGACGCCGGTCCGCTGCTGGGGCCGGTGTCGGTGGCGGTCTGCGTCGTCGCCGTGCTGGTCGCGATGGTGACCCTCGCCGCCCGTCCCGCCGTTGACCGCGTCCTCGGCCCGTCGCTTCTGACCGGGGTCGTCGTCTACCTGCTCTTCCTCCTCACCGGCGGAGCGCTCTACGGGCTCGGCCGCCAGGAGCCGGGGGAGATCCTCGGCTGGATCCTCGACCACGCCCCCACTGTCTTCGCGATCGCGACCGGCGTGCTCGCGGCGGCCGTCCAGCTCGTGTTCCTCCTGCTCCTGGCCCGTCGCGACGCCGGCGGCCGCAGCCCTCACTGGGGCTGGGAGGGCGACGAGCGGGAGTGAGGGCGGAGTCCCGGCGCGGCTCGTCGCGGCGCTGCGGCATCTCCCAGGGCGAACGCCGCTCGGTTGACCGGCCCCGTCACTCCCCGTAATATTCTTCGGGTGTGCGCTTTGCCGTGCGCTCGTGTCGTGCCTCCGGGTCGATGCGGTCGCCGCACTTCGCTCCACCGGGTCCGCGAGGATCCGCGGGTTCGTCCGATCGGGCGGCCCCCACGGCATACCCCTCACCCTCCCGGTCCCGCTCGCGGGGCCGCGGGGTGCGTCGGGTCCAGATGAACTCGGCCGTTCCCGGAGACGGGAGGGCCGAATGTCGACCATCGATCCGCTGTCACCGTGCAGCATTCAAGGAGCAAAACCAGTGCCAACGATTCAGCAGTTGGTCCGCAAGGGACGCACGCCGAAGGTCACCAAGACCAAGGCGCCCGCCCTGAAGGCCAACCCCCAGCAGCGCGGCGTCTGCACGCGCGTCTACACGACCACGCCCAAGAAGCCGAACTCGGCCCTCCGCAAGGTGGCCCGCGTGAAGCTCTCCAACGGCACCGAGGTCACCGCCTACATCCCCGGCGAGGGCCACAACCTGCAGGAGCACTCGATGGTGCTCGTGCGCGGCGGTCGCGTCAAGGACCTCCCCGGTGTCCGCTACAAGATCGTTCGCGGCGCCCTGGACACCCAGGCCGTCAAGAACCGCAAGCAGGCTCGCAGCCGGTACGGCGCGAAGATGGAGAAGAAGTAATGCCTCGTAAGGGCCCCGCTCCCAAGCGCCCCGTCGTCGCAGACCCCGTCTACGGCGCCCCCATCGTCAGCCAGCTCGTCAACAAGATCCTCCTGGACGGCAAGAAGGGCCTCGCCGAGCGCATCGTCTACGGTGCCCTCGAGGGCGTCGCCGGCAAGAACGGCCAGGACGCGGTCGTCACCCTCAAGAAGGCGCTCGACAACGTCCGCCCGACCCTCGAGGTCCGCAGCCGCCGCGTCGGCGGCTCGACCTACCAGGTCCCGGTCGAGGTCAAGCCCCACCGCGCCAACACCCTCGCGCTCCGCTGGCTCACCAGCTACGCGAAGGCCCGTCGCGAGAAGACGATGACCGAGCGTCTCATGAACGAGATCCTCGACGCGTCGAACGGTCTGGGCGCCGCTGTCAAGCGTCGCGAGGACACCCACAAGATGGCCGAGTCGAACAAGGCCTTCGCGCACTACCGCTGGTAGCGCACCCCGCGGCCGCCTCCGGGCGACCGCGACCACCGGGCCCGCGGCGTCACCGCTGCGGGCCCGGTCCCGGCGGCGGATCGCCCGATCCCCGCGACCGGGCGACCGCCACCACCAGAATCCCAGCCATTCGGCCATGAACCCGGTGCGCTGGCTCCATCACCTATCGGAGGAACTCCGTGGCACAAGATGTGCTCACCGACCTGAACAAGGTCCGCAACATCGGCATCATGGCCCACATCGATGCCGGCAAGACCACCACCACCGAGCGCATCCTGTTCTACACGGGTATCACGCACAAGATCGGCGAGGTCCACGACGGCGCCGCGACGATGGACTGGATGGCGCAGGAGCAGGAGCGCGGCATCACGATCACGTCCGCCGCGACGACCTGCTTCTGGAACAAGAACCAGATCAACATCATCGACACCCCCGGTCACGTCGACTTCACGGTCGAGGTCGAGCGCTCGCTCCGCGTCCTCGACGGCGCCGTCGCCGTCTTCGACGGCAAGGAGGGCGTCGAGCCCCAGTCCGAGACCGTCTGGCGTCAGGCCGACAAGTACGACGTCCCGCGCATCTGCTTCGTCAACAAGATGGACAAGCTCGGCGCCGACTTCTACTACACGGTCGACACGATCATCAAGCGCCTCGGCGCGAAGCCGCTGGTCATCCAGCTGCCCATCGGCGCGGAGTCCTCCTTCGAGGGCGTCGTCGACCTGGTCGAGATGCGCGCGCTCACCTGGCGCGGCGACTCGAAGGGCGACGTCGCGCTCGGCGCGAAGTACGAGATCGAGGAGATCCCGGCCGACCTCGCCGACAAGGCGGCGGAGTACCGCGAGAAGCTCCTCGAGACCGTCGCGGAGACCTCCGACGAGCTGCTCGAGAAGTACTTCGGCGGCGAGGAGCTCACCGTCGCGGAGATCAAGGGCGCCATCCGCAAGATGACCGTCAACTCCGAGATCTACCCGGTGCTCTGCGGCTCGGCGTTCAAGAACCGCGGCGTCCAGCCGATGCTCGACGCTGTCGTGGACTACCTCCCCTCCCCGCTCGACGTCCCCGCCATCGAGGCGCACGACGTCCGCGACGAGGAGAAGGTCATCATGCGCCACGCGGACTCGACCGAGCCCTTCTCGGCGCTCGCGTTCAAGGTCGCCGTGCACCCGTTCTTCGGCCGCCTGACCTACGTCCGCGTCTACTCGGGCAAGCTCGACTCCGGCGCCCAGGTCATCAACTCGACCAAGGGCAAGAAGGAGCGCATCGGCAAGATCTTCCAGATGCACTCCAACAAGGAGAACCCGGTCGACTCGGTCACCGCCGGCCACATCTACGCCGTCATCGGCCTCAAGGACACCACCACCGGTGACACCCTGAGCGACCCGGCCGCGCAGGTCGTGCTCGAGTCGATGACCTTCCCGGAGCCCGTCATCGAGGTCGCCATCGAGCCCAAGACGAAGGCGGACCAGGAGAAGCTCGGCACCGCGATCCAGAAGCTCGCGGAGGAGGACCCCACCTTCCGCACCGAGCAGAACCAGGAGACCGGTCAGACGGTCATCAAGGGAATGGGCGAGCTGCACCTCGACATCCTGGTCGACCGCATGAAGCGCGAGTTCAACGTCGAGGCCAACGTGGGCAAGCCCCAGGTCGCGTACCGCGAGACGATCCGCCGCACGGTCGAGAAGTACGACTACACCCACAAGAAGCAGACGGGTGGCTCCGGCCAGTTCGCGAAGGTCCAGATCACCATCGAGCCGATGGAGGTCGAGGCCGACAAGACCTACGAGTTCGTCAACGGCGTCACCGGTGGCCGCGTCCCGCGCGAGTACATCCCCTCCGTCGACGCGGGCATCCGCGACGCCATGCAGGTCGGCGTGCTCGCCGGCTACCCCATGGTCGGCGTGAAGGCGACCCTGGTCGACGGAGCGGCGCACGACGTCGACTCCTCCGAGATGGCGTTCAAGATCGCCGGCTCGATCGCGTTCAAGGAGGCCTCGCGCAAGGCGCAGCCGGTCCTCCTCGAGCCGCTCATGGCCGTCGAGGTCCGTACTCCCGAGGAGTACATGGGCGACGTCATCGGCGACATCAACTCGCGTCGCGGGATGATCCAGTCGATGGAGGACGCCACCGGCATCAAGGTCATCCGGGCCAACGTCCCGCTGTCCGAGATGTTCGGCTACATCGGAGACCTGCGCTCGAAGACCTCGGGCCGCGCCGTCTACTCGATGACGTTCGAGACCTACGCCGAGGTCCCCAAGGCCGTGGCCGAGGAGATCGTCCAGAAGAACAAGGGCGAGTAGCTCCGCCCCTGGGCCGTCGCCGTTCCCCGGAACGGCGGCGGCCTGGTAGTGTCGTGCGGGTTTGCTGCCGAGTGCAGCGCGCCCCCTGTCGCAGCGGGACGGCCGCACGACCACTGCCGGTAACATACGTACACAAAACCCCCGCAAGTCCTCCTGTCCTCGTGCCGCCCCGTGCGGCCGCCCGGATGCGGATGCTTGCACCTAAGTCCTGAGGAGGACCCACAGTGGCTAAGGCCAAGTTCGAGCGGACCAAGCCGCACGTCAACATCGGAACCATCGGTCACGTCGACCACGGAAAGACCACGCTCACCGCGGCGATCTCGAAGGTTCTGGCGGACAAGTTCCCGTCCGCGACCAACGTCCAGCGTGACTTCGCGTCGATCGACTCCGCTCCCGAGGAGCGCCAGCGCGGCATCACGATCAACATCTCGCACGTCGAGTACGAGACGCCGAAGCGCCACTACGCGCACGTCGACGCCCCGGGTCACGCCGACTACATCAAGAACATGATCACCGGCGCGGCCCAGATGGACGGCGCGATCCTCGTGGTCGCCGCCACCGACGGCCCGATGGCTCAGACCCGTGAGCACGTCCTCCTCGCCAAGCAGGTCGGCGTCCCCTACCTCCTCGTCGCGCTGAACAAGGCCGACATGGTGGACGACGAGGAGATCCTGGAGCTCGTCGAGCTCGAGGTCCGCGAGCTCCTCTCGTCGCAGGGCTTCCCCGGCGACGACGCCCCCGTCGTGCGCGTCTCCGGCCTCAAGGCCCTCGAGGGCGACGACACCTGGACCCAGTCGATCCTCGACCTGATGGACGCGGTCGACGAGTCCATCCCGGACCCGGTGCGCGACAAGGACAAGCCGTTCCTCATGCCGATCGAGGACGTCTTCACGATCACCGGTCGTGGAACCGTCGTCACCGGCCGTGCGGAGCGTGGAACCCTCGCTCTGAACTCCGAGGTCGAGATCGTCGGCATCCGCCCGACGCAGAAGACCACGGTCACCGGAATCGAGATGTTCCACAAGCAGCTCGACGAGGCCTGGGCCGGCGAGAACTGCGGTCTGCTCCTCCGCGGCACCAAGCGCGAGGACGTCGAGCGCGGCCAGGTCGTCGTCAAGCCGGGTTCGGTCACGCCGCACACGGACTTCGAGGGCACCGCGTACATCCTGTCCAAGGATGAGGGTGGGCGTCACAACCCGTTCTACGCGAACTACCGTCCGCAGTTCTACTTCCGCACCACCGACGTCACCGGCGTCATCACGCTGCCCGAGGGCACCGAGATGGTCATGCCCGGCGACACCACCGACATGACGGTCGCGCTGATCCAGCCGATCGCCATGGAGGAGGGCCTCGGCTTCGCCATCCGTGAGGGTGGACGCACCGTGGGTGCCGGTACGGTCACCAAGATCATCAAGTAGGTCCGTCCTACCGATCTCTCGAGAGGGGTCGTCCGCTTCGGCGGGCGGCCCCTCTCGTCGTTCCCGGGGACGCCCGGCTAGCGTGGCCGCATGCCCTTCGTGAAGAGCGACCCCCGTGCCCTCCCGCAGTTCTTCGAGTGGGAGGCGGCCGGCCTGGACTGGCTGCGCGCGGCGGACGGCGGTGCGCGCTGTGTCGGGGTGGAGAGGGTGTCGCCCGGGCGCATCGAGCTGGAGGAGATCCGCTCCGCGCGACCCTCCGCCGAGTCGGCTCGGGCCTTCGGCGCCGCGCTCGCCCGGACGCACGACGCCGGAGCCGCGGCCTTCGGAGCGCCGCCCCCGGGATGGACCGGCCCCGCCTACATCGGCCGCCGCGGGATGCCGTGCCGCCCGGACGACTCGTGGGGGCGCTTCTACGCGGAGCAGCGGGTGCGGCCGTTCCTCGGCCCCGCCGTGGAGGCGGGCAACCTCACGGCAGCCGAGTCGCGGCTCGTCGAGCAGGCTCTGGACCGGGTGGCGACCGGAGCCTTCGACGACGGTGCGGGGCCCGCCAGGATCCACGGGGACCTCTGGACCGGCAACGTGCTCTGGTCGGCGGACGGCGCCGTCCTGATCGACCCCGCCGCTCACGGGGGACACCGCGAGACCGATCTGGCGATGCTGGCCCTCTTCGGTGCTCCGCACCTCGACGCCGTCCTCGAGGGCTACCGCGAGCAGCATCCGCTGGGGGCCGGCTACGAGGAGCGGGTGCCACTCCACCAGCTGCACCCGCTCGCCGTCCACGCCGCCGGTCACGGTCCCTCCTACGGCCGCGCCCTGGCAGACGCAGCGGAGCAGGTGATCGCACTGGCCGGCTGACCGGCGCGCCCGCACCGTTCCCCCAGCCGGGAGCGCCACACTGAGGCACGCGCCGCCCTGTGCGCGTTTACAAGGAGGCATCATCGTGGATCTCGGGAAGCTCGGACGCCAGGCCGGCGAACTGCTCAACAGCCGGAAGGCCCAGGACGCGTTGCGGAGCGAGAAGGCCGAGCAGGTCTCCGACCAGACCCTCGAGAAGGCGGGCGAGATCGCCAGCCGCCTCACCAACGGCAAGTACGACGACCGCATCGAGGACCTGAAGCGCCAGGCCGACAAGCGGATCGGCAACGAGTAGCGGCTGCCGTCCGACTGCTCCTCCCCGCCGTCAAGCGGGTGCGGGCCTCGGATCCGCCGTCCTATCGTCGGATCGATGGCTGACACTCGCGCGCAACGACTCCGCAGGACCGATTCGAGCGGGCGCGGCTACACCCGGGTGCGCGCGGGCTCCGGCTTCAGCTACCGCGACCCGAAGGGCGCGACCGTCGCCGACAAGGAGCTGCGCGCGCGCTTCGACCGTCTCGGCATCCCGCCGGCCTGGACGGACGTCTGGATCGCCCCGTATCCCAACGGGCACATCCAGGCCACCGGCGTCGACTCCGCCGGCCGCCGCCAGTACATCTACCATCCGACCTGGCGCGAGCAGAAGGACCGGATCAAGTTCGACCGGGCGCTGCGGCTCGCGGAGGCCCTGCCCGGGGCGCGCCGGGCCGTGACCATCGCCCTCCGCTCGGACGGCCCAAGCCGCGAGCGCGCGCTGGCCACCGCCTTCCGGATGCTCGACACCGGATCGCTCCGCGTCGGCAGCGAGAGGTACGCGAAGGAGCACGGCAGCATCGGCCTCTCGACGCTCCTGTGCGCGCACGCCACGACCCACGGGGACCGGGTCGCCCTCGCCTTCCCCGGGAAGAGCCATCAGGCGTGGACGAGCGAGATCCTCGACCACGACCTCTCGCGCGTCGTCCGTGCTCTCAAGCGTCGCGGGCCGAACGCCCGCCTGCTCGCCTGGAAGGACGGGCGGGAGTGGCGGCCGATCTCGGCGCCCGAGATCAACGACTACGTGCGCGAGCGCGCCGGCGACGACTTCACGGCGAAGGACTTCCGCACTCTGCACGGCACGGTCGCGGCCGCGCTGAGCCTGGCGAAGTCGGGCCCGCAGGCCACGCAGCGCGCTCGGAACTCCGCGATCGCCCAGGCGATGCGCGACGCCTCGGACGTGCTCGGGAACACGCCGACGGTCGCCCGCGCCAGCTACGTCGACCCGCGGCTGCTGGACCACTTCCGCGCCGGCGAGACCATCGACGCGTCGCGCCCCGCGTCGGCCGAGACCGCCGTCCGGGCACTGCTCTTCGAGTAGCGGGGGAGGCGCTCCGACCCGCGCTGCTGCTCGGAACGACCGGCTCCCCAGGGCCGTCACGACGTGCTCGCGGAGGAGCCCTCCGGCGCGACACGCCCGGGTTGCAGGGGTGGGGCATCTGTGGGAGACTCTTCTAGTTCAAAATTTCCTCTCGGGCGGCGTGCTGCTCGGAGGGGGACACTGCCAGGCAGTGCCGAGACGGCATCGCGGAGGCTCGACCCGAGAGGGCGGCCACGCGGATGCGACGTCGAGGCGGCGGGTAGCAGAACGACAACAACCGACATCTCAACGGGTTCTCCGTGCGTCGTGCGTTCTGTACGCCGATCGGAGCGCCCCAGGGGTGCGGTGCTTTTGACAGAAGAACACTGGTTGCACTTTTCCGGGTCACCGGAGTTCCTTCGCGAGCGCGTCCAATGCGAGACGAGTCCGGCTCCGGCCGGGGGAGTCGCGTACGACGCAATAACAAGAGAGTGAGAGATCACACATGGCGGGACAGAAGATCCGCATCCGACTGAAGTCGTACGACCACGAGGTCATCGACACGTCGGCGCGCAAGATCGTCGACACGGTCACCCGTGCCGGTGCAACGGTGGTCGGCCCCGTGCCGCTGCCGACCGAGAAGAACGTGGTCTGCGTGATCCGTTCTCCCCACAAGTACAAGGACAGCCGCGAGCACTTCGAGATGCGCACCCACAAGCGCCTCATCGACATCATCGACCCGACGCCCAAGGCCGTCGACTCGCTCATGCGCCTCGACCTGCCGGCCGACGTCAACATCGAGATCAAGCTCTAAGGAGGAGTGCCACCATGTCTGTCACTGTTTCCCCCACGCTGAAGACCAGCAAGGGCCTCCTCGGCACCAAGCTCGGAATGACCCAGGTCTGGGACGAGAACAACAAGCTCGTGCCGGTCACCGTCATCGAGATCAGCCCCAACGTCGTGACCCAGGTCCGCACGGAGGAGAAGGACGGCTACACCGCCGTCCAGCTCGCCGCCGGTGCGATCGACCCGCGCAAGGTGAACAAGCCCGCCGCCGGTCACTTCGACGCCGCGGGCGTCACCCCCCGCCGCCACCTCACCGAGGTCCGCACCTCCGACGCCGCCGACTACTCGGCCGGCCAGGAGCTGACCGTGGACGCCGTCTTCGAGGCCGGCACCAAGGTCGACGTCGTCGGCACCAGCAAGGGCAAGGGCTTCGCCGGTGTCATGAAGCGCCACAACTTCAAGGGCGTCTCGGCTTCGCACGGTTCGCACCGCAACCACCGCAAGCCCGGCTCCATCGGCGCCTCCTCGACCCCCAGCCGTGTCTTCAAGGGCATGCGCATGGCCGGTCGCATGGGTGGCGAGCGCGTCACCGTGCTCAACCTCAAGGTGCACTCCGTCGACGCCGAGAAGGGCCTGCTGCTCGTCAAGGGCGCCGTCCCCGGTGCCCGCGGTCGCCTCGTGTTCGTTCGCAACGCCGTGAAGGGAGCGTAGTTCCATGGCTACCTCTGTCGACATCATCGACGTCAAGGGCCAGAAGGCGGGCTCGGTCGAGCTCCCCGCCGCGCTCTTCGACGTCCAGACCAACATCCCCCTCATCCACCAGGTCGTCGTGGCCCAGCTCGCCGCGGCGCGCCAGGGAACCCACAAGACGAAGAACCGCGGTGAGGTCTCCGGAGCCGGTCGCAAGCCGTTCAAGCAGAAGGGAACCGGTCGCGCTCGTCAGGGCTCGATCCGCGCCCCGCACATGACCGGCGGTGGCGTGGTCCACGGACCGACCCCCCGCAGCTACGCGCAGCGCACCCCCAAGAAGATGATCGCCGCGGCTCTGCTCGGTGCTCTCTCGGACCGCGCCCGCGGTGCCCGCATCCACGTGGTCGAGTCCCTCGCCCTCGGCGACACCCCCCGGACCAAGGACGTCCTCGTCCTGCTCGACGCCCTCTCGGTGTCGCGCAACGTCCTCGTGGTGCTCGAGCGCGACGACTACATCGCCGAGCTCTCGCTCCGCAACGTGCCGTTCGTGCACATCCTGCCGGCCGACCAGCTCAACGCGTACGACGTGCTCGTCTCCGACGACATCGTGTTCTCGAAGGGCGCGCTCGACGCGTTCATCGCGGCCAAGTCGGGCGTCGAGTCCAACAAGGAAGAGGTGAACGCATGAGCCAGTCCGCCGCGTTCAACAAGGACCCCCGCGACGTCATCATCTCCCCGGTGGTCTCGGAGAAGTCCTACGGCCTGATCGACGAGGGCAAGTACACCTTCGTGGTCGACCCGCGTTCGAACAAGACCGAGATCAAGCTCGCCATCGAGAAGATCTTCGGCGTCGAGGTCGCGTCGATCAACACGCTGAACCGCCAGGGCAAGACCCGCCGCACGAAGTTCGGCACCGGCAAGCGCAAGGACACCAAGCGCGCGATCGTCACGCTGAAGTCCGGCTCCATCGACATCTTCACGAGCGTCGGCTGAGCCGAAGAAGCGTAGAGGAAACAGACAATGGCTATTCGTAAGTACAAGCCCACGACCCCCGGTCGCCGCGGCTCCAGCGTTGCCGACTTCGCCGAGATCACCCGCTCGACGCCCGAGAAGTCGCTCCTGCGCCCGCTGTCCAAGACCGGTGGCCGCAACAACTCCGGCCGCATCACGACGCGTCACATCGGCGGTGGCCACAAGCGCCAGTACCGTCTGATCGACTTCCGTCGCAACGACAAGGACGGCGTCAACGCCAAGGTCGCTCACATCGAGTACGACCCCAACCGCACGGCGCGCATCGCGCTGCTCCACTTCGTGGACGGCACCAAGCGCTACATCCTGGCCCCGAACAAGCTCTCGCAGGGCGACGTCGTGGAGTCGGGCGCCGGCGCCGACATCAAGCCCGGCAACAACCTGCCGCTGCGCAACATTCCGACCGGTACGGTCATCCACGCCATCGAGATCAAGCCGGGAGGCGGCGCCAAGCTCGCCCGCTCGGCCGGCACCTCGGTCCGCCTCGTCGCCAAGGACGGCCCCTACGCGCAGCTCCGCCTGCCGTCGGGCGAGATCCGCAACGTCGACGCGCGCTGCCGCGCCACGATCGGCGAGGTCGGCAACGCCGAGCAGTCGAACATCAACTGGGGCAAGGCCGGCCGCATGCGCTGGAAGGGCGTCCGCCCGACTGTCCGCGGTGTCGCGATGAACCCGGTCGACCACCCGCACGGTGGTGGAGAGGGCAAGACCTCCGGTGGACGCCACCCGGTCAGCCCGTGGGGTCAGTCCGAGGGACGCACCCGTCGCCCCAACAAGGAGAGCGACAAGCTCATCGTTCGCCGCCGCACCGCCGGTAAGAAGCGCAAGTAGGAGTTGTAGAAGATGCCTCGCAGTCTCAAGAAGGGCCCCTTCGTTGACGACCACCTGCTCCGCAAGGTGTTCACGGCCAACGAAGCCGGCAACAAGAACGTCATCAAGACCTGGTCGCGCCGTTCGATGATCATCCCGGCGATGCTGGGTCACACCATCGCGGTCCACGACGGTCGCAAGCACATCCCCGTGTTCGTGACCGAGACCATGGTCGGCCACAAGCTCGGCGAGTTCGCCCCCACTCGGACCTTCCGCGGTCACGAGAAGGACGACAAGAAGGGCCGTCGCCGCTGACGCGGCGACGAGAAGGAGGAGAGAAATGGTGGAGTCGATCGCACGCGTGCGACACATCCGCGTCACCCCCCAGAAGGCTCGCCGTGTCGTGAACCTGATCCGCGGGAAGCAGGCTCAGGAGGCACTGGCCATCCTGAAGTTCGCGCCGCAGGGTGCGTCCGAGCCCGTCTACAAGCTCGTCGCCTCGGCGATGGCCAACGCTCGCGTCAAGGCCGATGCCTCGAACGAGTACCTCGACGACCAGGACCTGATCGTGTCCCGCGCCTTCGTCGATGAGGGAACCACCCTCAAGCGATTCCAGCCCCGTGCTCAGGGTCGTGCCTTCCGCATCAACAAGCGCACCAGCCACATCACCGTCGTGCTGGCCACTCCTGAGGAGGGGACCAAGTAATGGGTCAGAAAGTAAACCCCTACGGTTTCCGTCTGGGAATCACCACCGACCACGTGTCGCGCTGGTTCTCCGACAGCACCAAGAAGGGCCAGCGGTACAGCGACTACCTCGCCGAGGACGTCAAGATCCGCCGACTCCTCGCCACGCAGCTCGACCGTGCGGGCGTCGCCCGCATCGAGATCGAGCGCACCCGTGACCGCGTCCGCGTCGACATCCACACCGCCCGCCCGGGCATCGTGATCGGCCGCCGCGGCGCCGAGGCCGAGCGCATCCGCGCCGACCTCGAGAAGCTCACGGGCAAGCAGATCCAGCTGAACATCCTCGAGGTCAAGAACCCCGAGGCCGAGGCTCAGCTGGTCGCCCAGGGCATCGCCGAGCAGCTCTCCGCCCGCGTGGCCTTCCGCCGCGCGATGCGCAAGGGCCTGCAGGGCGCCCAGCGCGCCGGCGCCAAGGGCGTCCGCATCCAGGTCTCCGGCCGCCTCGGCGGCGCCGAGATGAGCCGCTCGGAGTTCTACCGCGAGGGACGCGTGCCGCTGCACACCCTCCGCGCGAACATCGACTACGGCTTCTACGAGGCGAAGACCACCTTCGGCCGCATCGGCGTGAAGGTCTGGATCTACAAGGGCGACATCACCAACAAGGAGCTCGCCCGCGAGCAGGCGAACAGCAAGTCGTCGCGCCCCGAGCGCAGCGACCGTCCGCGCCGTGCACCCCGCCAGCAGAGCGAGGCGCCCGTCGCAGCAGGAGTTGAGGCATAACCATGTTGATTCCGCGTCGAGTCAAGCACCGCAAGCAGCACCACCCGGGCCGGTCCGGCCAGGCCACCGGTGGCACCAAGGTGTCGTTCGGTGAGTTCGGCATCCAGGCCCTCACCCCCGCCTACGTGACCAACCGTCAGATCGAGTCCGCTCGTATCGCGATGACGCGTCACATCAAGCGCGGCGGAAAGGTGTGGATCAACATCTACCCCGACCGTCCGCTCACCAAGAAGCCCGCCGAGACCCGCATGGGTTCCGGTAAGGGCTCGCCGGAGTGGTGGGTCGCGAACGTCAAGCCGGGTCGCGTCCTCTTCGAGGTCGCCGGCGTCGACGAGCAGCTCGCTCGCGAGGCCATGACCCGTGCCATCCACAAGCTGCCCCTCAAGGCACGCATCATCAAGCGCGAGGAGGGAGACGCGTAATGGCGATCGGATCCAAGGAGCTCGCCCCCGCCGAGCTCGACACCTACGAGGACGAGCGTCTCGTCACCGAGCTGAAGAAGGCCAAGGAGGAGCTGTTCAACCTCCGCTTCCAGTCGGCCACCGGTCAGCTGGACACCAACGGCCGCCTGCGTGCCGTCAAGCGCGACATCGCCCGCATCTACACGGTCATCCGTGAGCGCGAGCTGGGCATCCGCGCCACCCCCGCACCCGTCGAGGCCCCGGCCAAGGCGGAGAAGAAGCCGAAGACCAAGAAGGCCGCCAAGGCCGAGGTCGAGGCGACCGAGTCGAACGAGGAGGCCAAGTAATGGCAACCGTCAATGACAGCGCCGGCCACGAGTCGGCCGCCCACGACGTGAAGGAGGCGGGCGCTCGCGGATACCGCAAGACCCGTCGCGGCTACGTCACCAGCGACAAGATGGACAAGACCATCGTCGTCGAGGTCGAGGACCGGGTGAAGCACCCGCTGTACGGCAAGGTCATCCGCCGTACGTCCAAGGTCAAGGTCCACGACGAGCTGAACTCCGCCGGCATCGGCGACTCCGTCGTCATCAGCGAGACCCGTCCCCTCAGCGCCACCAAGCGCTGGCGCCTGGTCGAGATCCTCGAGAAGGCCAAGTAGGCCGCGGCCTACTTGAGTTAGCAGGAGAGACACATGCTTCAGCAAGAATCCCGAGTCAAGGTCGCCGACAACACCGGCGCCAAGATGCTCCTCACCATCCGCGTCCTCGGAGGCTCCGGCCGCCGCTACGCGGGCCTCGGTGACATCATCGTCGCCACCGTCAAGGACGCGATCCCCGGTGGCAACGTGAAGAAGGGCGACGTGGTCAAGGCCGTCATCGTCCGCACCATCAAGCAGACCCGTCGCGCCGACGGCTCGTACATCAAGTTCGACGAGAACGCCGCCGTCATCCTCAAGAACGACGGGGACCCCCGTGGCACCCGCATCTTCGGACCGGTCGGTCGCGAGCTCCGCGACAAGAAGTTCATGAAGATCGTCTCGCTGGCACCGGAGGTTATCTAGTCATGGCCAAGATCAAGAAGGGTGACCTCGTCCAGGTCATCTCGGGCGCTACCCAGGCCCGCGGCGGAGACCGCGGCAAGCAGGGCAAGGTCCTCGAGGTGCTGGTCGAGCGCAACCGCGTCGTCGTCGAGGGCGTGAACTTCGTCAAGAAGCACGTCCGCGTCGGCCAGACGCAGCGCGGCTCGAAGGAGGGCGGCATCGAGACCGTCGAGGCCTCGATCCACATCTCCAACGTCGCGCTCGTCGACCCGAAGACCAAGAAGCCGACCCGGGTCGGCCACCGCAACGTGGCCGTCACCAAGGACGGCGTGACCAAGACCGTTCGCGTGCGCTACGCGAAGGCGTCGGGTGAGGAACTGTAATGACTGACACCACCGCAGTGGCTGCGAAGGTTCAGCCGCGGCTCAAGGCCAAGTACCAGGCCGACATCATCCCCGCTCTCAAGGAGCAGTTCGGCTTCGGCAACGTCCACCAGGTCCCCGGCCTGGTCAAGGTCGTCGTCAACACCGGTGTCGGTGAGGCCGCCCGCGACGGCAAGATCATCGACGGCGCGGTCAAGGACCTCACCGCCATCACCGGTCAGAAGCCGCAGGTCACCAAGGCCCGCAAGTCCATCGCGCAGTTCAAGCTGCGCGAGGGTCAGGCCATCGGCGCTCACGTCACCCTCCGGGGCGACCGCGCCTGGGAGTTCCTGGACCGCCTGCTCTCGGTGGCGCTGCCCCGCATCCGCGACTTCCGCGGGCTGTCGGACCGCCAGTTCGACGGCAACGGCAACTACACCTTCGGCATCACGGAGCAGTCGATCTTCCACGAGATCGACCAGGACCGCATCGACCGCGTCCGCGGCTTCGACGTGACCGTCGTGACCACCGCCAAGACCGACGACGAGGGTCGCGCGCTGCTCAAGCAGCTCGGCTTCCCGTTCAAGTCGTCGGACAACGCGTAAGCAGCAAGCCTCGAGGCCGGGGGACGGTGAGAACCGCCCTCCGGCCTCGTCGTGCGTCCGCCGCCGGACCGGTCCGTCCGGAGCGGGCGGCGGGCGCCACGCGGGATCCCCGGATCCCGTGCACGATCGGCCCTCGACCGCAGGACCTCGGCCATGTAGCATGGCTCGTTGGCCTGCGTTCGCGCGGCCGCATGGGCGTCGACGTCGTCGGCGCCGTCCCACACCACAGGTCGTCACTCTTGTAAAGGGTGCCGAAACCAGGCGAGAAAGGCACCATCAGCCATGACCATGACTGATCCGGTCGCAGATCTGCTGACCAGAATCCGTAACGCGAACTCCGCGCACCACGACTCCATCACCCTCCCGGGCTCGAAGCTCAAGGCGAACATCGCCGAGATCCTCAAGACCGAGGGCTACATCGCCGACTGGAAGGTCGAGGAGGCGCGCGTCGGCACGACGCTCTCCATCTCCCTCAAGTACGGCCCGAACCGCGAGCGCTCGATCGCCGGCATCAAGCGGGTCTCGAAGCCCGGACTCCGCGTGTACGCGAAGTCGGCCGAGATCCCCACCGTGCTCGGCGGCCTCGGCGTCGCCATCCTGTCCACCTCGAGCGGTCTCCTGACCGACCGCCAGGCCGAGAAGAAGGGCGTGGGTGGGGAAGTCCTCGCCTACGTGTGGTAACCCCTCATGTCGCGTATTGGAAGACTCCCCATCGAGATCCCGGCGGGCGTCGACGTCTCCGTCGCCGGATCCGCTGTGACCGTCAAGGGCCCCAAGGGCGAGCTGACCGTCTCGGTCGCCAGCCCCATCCAGGTGTCCGTCGAGAACGGCCAGGTGCTGGTCTCGCGTCCCGATGACGAGCGCGAGTCGCGCTCGCTCCACGGCCTCACCCGCACGCTCATCGCGAACGACATCATCGGTGTCACGCAGGGCTACTCCAAGGGCCTCGAGGTCGTCGGAACCGGTTACCGCGTGCTGGCGAAGGGCTCGGACATCGAGTTCGCGCTCGGCTTCTCGCACCCGGTCGTCGTCACCCCGCCCGCGGGCATCTCGTTCACGGTCGAGGGCAACAACAAGCTCACCGTGCACGGCATCTCGAAGCAGGCCGTCGGTGAGGTGGCCGCCAACATTCGTAAGATCCGCAAGCCCGAGCCCTACAAGGGCAAGGGCGTGCGCTACGCCGGCGAGGTCGTTCGCCGCAAGGCCGGAAAGAGCGGTAAGTGATCATGGGACTCGGAACCAGAGGAAAGAGCAAGTCCGCTGCGCGCGGTCGTCGTCACGACCGTCTGCGCAAGAAGGTCGTCGGATCCGCCGAGCGCCCCCGCCTCGTCGTCAACCGCTCGGCCCGCCACGTCTTCGTGCAGGTCGTCGACGACGCTCAGGGCCGCACCCTCGCGTCGGCGTCGACCCTCGAGGCCGACCTGCGCGTGTTCGACGGCGACAAGACCGCCAAGGCCCGCAAGGTCGGCGAGCTCGTCGCCGAGCGCGCCAAGAACGCCGGTGTCGAGGCGGTCGTCTTCGACCGCGGAGGCAACAAGTACGCCGGTCGCGTCGCCGCGATCGCCGATGGAGCACGAGAGGCAGGGCTCAACCTGTGAGCGCCGCAGAGAACAAGGAACCCGAGGTCGCCGCTGTGTCGGAGGCCCCCGTCGAGACCGCTGCGTCCACGCAGCCGCAGCAGGAGGCTCGTGAGCCCCGCCGCGGCGGCCGCGACCGCAACCAGGGTGGCCGCGACCGCGGTGGCCGTGACGCCGAGAAGAGCCAGTTCCTCGAGCGCGTCGTGACCATCAACCGCGTGTCGAAGGTCGTCAAGGGCGGTCGTCGCTTCAGCTTCACCGCGCTCGTGGTCGTCGGAGACGGCAACGGACTGGTGGGCGTCGGCTACGGCAAGGCCCGCGAGGTCCCGACCGCCATCTCCAAGGGCGTCGAGGAGGCGAAGAAGAACTTCTTCCGCGTCCCCCGCGTCGCCTCGACCATCCCGCACCCCGTCCAGGGTGAGGCCGCCGCCGGTGTGGTGCTCCTGCGCCCCGCCGCCGCGGGTACCGGTGTCATCGCCGGCGGTCCCGTCCGCGCCGTCCTCGAGTGCGCCGGCATCCACGACGTCCTGAGCAAGTCGCTCGGCTCGTCGAACACCATTAACATCGTCCACGCGACCGTCGAGGCTCTGAAGCAGCTCGAGGAGCCGCGCGCCGTCGCCGCTCGTCGTGGTCTCGACTTCGACCAGGTCGCGCCGGCACGTCTCGTCCGTGCCGAGGCCGACGCCCTCGCCGCCGCGTCCAACGCGAAGGCAGGTGCCTGATGGCCCAGCTCAAGGTGACCCAGATCAAGTCGAAGGTCAGCGAGAAGCAGTACCAGCGCGACACGCTGCGCTCGCTCGGCCTCAGGAAGATCGGTCAGAGCGTCGTCCGCGAGGACAACGCCCAGAACCGCGGATACGTGAAGACCGTCGCCCACCTGGTGAAGGTCGAGGAGATTGACTAATGGCTGAGACGAAGAAGGCCGCCGCCGCGGAGTCCACGACTCCCGCGCAGGCGACCACCACGAAGGGCGCGGCGGCGCCGGCGACCAAGGAGCACGTGCTCAAGGTCCACCACCTCCGCCCCGCTGCCGGAGCCAAGAAGGCCAAGACCCGCGTGGGTCGCGGTGAGGGCTCCAAGGGAAAGACCGCTGGTCGCGGCACCAAGGGCACCAAGGCCCGCTACCAGGTGCGCGTCGGCTTCGAGGGTGGGCAGATGCCGCTGCACATGCGCACCCCGAAGCTCCGCGGCTTCAAGAACCCGTTCCGGGTCGAGTACCAGGTCGTGAACCTGTCCGCTCTCGCGGAGCTCTACCCCCAGGGCGGCGACGTCACCATCGGCGACCTGGTCGCCAAGGGTGCTGTCCGCAAGAACGAGAAGGTCAAAGTCCTCGGGGACGGCGACATTGCGGTTAAGCTGAACGTCGCGGTCGACAAGGTCTCCAGCTCTGCCGAGCAGAAGATCGTCGCTGCGGGCGGATCCATCAAGTAGCACCAGCAGCTTGTCGGTCGAGCTTGCCACGCCGACTCCCTCCGGGAGCGCGTGGCAAGCTCGACCTGTATCCCGCACCACAGAATTGAGCAGGAGACCTTAGGTAGTGTTTGGCGCCGTTGCGCGGATCTTCCGCACCCCCGACCTCCGCCGCAAGATCGGCTTCACCCTCGCGATCGTGGCGATCTTCCGGCTGGGATCCTTCATCCCTGCTCCGTTCGTCGACTTCAGCGCCGTGCAGGCCTGTCTCGCCGGCAACCAGGGCACCTCGGGTCTCTACGAGCTCGTGAACCTCTTCAGCGGTGGAGCACTGCTCCAGCTGTCGATCTTCGCGCTCGGGATCATGCCGTACATCACGGCGTCGATCATCGTGCAGCTGCTGCGCGTGGTCATCCCTCACTTCGAGACCCTGTACAAGGAGGGGCAGTCCGGTCAGGGCAAGCTCACCCAGTACACGCGGTACCTCACCATCGCGCTCGGCGTCCTCCAGTCGACGACGCTGATCACCGTCGCCCGCTCGGGCGCCCTCTTCGGCAACTCCGGCGTCCCGGAGTGCTCGGCGCTCATCATCACCGACGAGTGGTACTCCATCCTCCTCATGGTCATCACCATGACTGCGGGCACCGGGATCATCATGTGGATGGGCGAGCTCATCACCGAGCGCGGCATCGGCAACGGCATGTCGCTGCTGATCTTCACCTCGATCGCCGCCCAGTTCCCCACCTCCCTGTGGTCGATCGCGCAGTCGCGCGGCTTCGAGACCTTCCTCCTCGTCCTCGGCGTGGGCCTCGTGCTCGTGGTCGCCGTGGTCTTCGTGGAGCAGTCGCAGCGGCGGATCCCCGTGCAGTACGCCAAGCGGATGGTCGGCCGCCGCACCTACGGCGGCAACAACACCTACATCCCGATCAAGGTCAACATGGCCGGCGTCGTGCCCGTCATCTTCGCCTCGTCGCTGCTGTACCTGCCCGCGCTCATCGCGCAGTTCAACCAGCCCGCCGCTGGCCAGGAGGCCCCGGTCTGGGTCACCTGGATCACGAACTACCTCACCAAGGGCGATCACCCGCTCTACATGGCGCTGTACTTCCTCCTGATCGTGGGCTTCACCTACTTCTACGTCGCGATCACCTTCAACCCGGACGAGGTCGCCGACAACATGAAGCGCTACGGCGGCTTCATCCCCGGCATCCGCGCCGGCCGCCCGACCGCCGAGTACCTCAACTACGTGCTCACCCGGGTGACGCTGCCCGGATCGGTCTACCTCGGCCTCATCGCGCTCGTGCCCCTCGTGGCCCTCGCGCTGGTCGGTGCGAACCAGAACTTCCCCTTCGGCGGCACGTCCATCCTGATCATCGTCGGAGTCGGCCTGGAGACGGTGAAGCAGATCGACTCCCAGCTGCAGCAGCGCCACTACGAAGGACTCCTCCGATGACGTCGCACCCGATCGGCTTCCGTCTCCTGCTGATCGGCCCTCCCGGCGCAGGCAAGGGGACCCAGGCCGCTCGGCTGAGCGACATCCTCCGGGTGCCCGCCATCTCGACCGGGGACATCTTCCGCGCGAACGTCGCCAACGAGACCGAGCTCGGTCTCCAGGCGAAGGCCTACCTCGACAACGGGCGCTACGTGCCGGACGAGCTGACCAACGCGATCGTGCACGACCGCCTCCAGGAGGCGGACGCGTCGACCGGGTTCCTGCTCGACGGCTACCCGCGCACCACGGAGCAGGTCGACGAGCTCGACCGCATCCTCGCCGCGGACGACAACCGGCTCGACGCGGTCGTCCAGCTGACGGCCGATCCCGACGAGGTCGTCGGCCGCCTTCTCAAGCGCTCGCTCGAGCAGGGGCGCAGCGACGACACCGAGGACGTCATCCGGCGCCGACTCGCGCTCTACGAGGAGCAGACCGCTCCGCTCATCGACGTCTACGCGGCCCGCGGGCTCGTGGTCGTGGTCGACGGCCTCGGGCCGGTCGACGAGGTGACCGAGCGGATCGTCGTCGCCCTCGAGGGCCACCGCGTGGGCCGCCTCGACACCCCGGCCGCCTGAGCCGTGGCGTTCCGCTCCTCGCTCTACAAGACGCCCGCGCAGCTGCGGTCGATGCTCGCTCCGGGCCTCGCCACGGCCGCCTCGCTCGATGCGGTCCGCGCGGCGATCCGCCCGGGCGTCACCACGCTCGAGCTCGACGCGATCGCCGAGTCGGCGATCGTCGCACTCGGCGGCCACTCGAACTTCCAGCTCGTCCCGGGCTACCGGCACACGATCTGCGCCTCGGTCAACGACGAGGTGGTCCACGGCATCCCCGGCGGGCGCGTGCTCGAGCCGGGCGACCTGGTCTCCATCGACAGCGGCGCCGAGATCGACGGCTGGAACGGCGACTCCGCGATGACGGTGGTCCTGCCCGATCCCTCCCGCCCGGAGGAGGTCGCGGCACGCGCCGAGCTCTCGCGGGTGACCGAGGGATCCCTGTGGCGGGGGATCGCCGCCCTCGCCTCCGCCCGCCATCTCAACGAGGTCGGCGCGGCGATCGAGGAGTACATCGAGGACGAGGCCGAGCGCTCGGGCCGCGTCTACGGCATCCTCACCGACTACATCGGCCACGGCATCGGGCGCACCATGCACGAGGCTCCGCCGGTCTTCAACTACCGGGTGCGCCAGCGCGGCCCCGAGGTGAAGCCGGGACTCGTCGTCGCGATCGAGCCGATGGTCACCGCGGGCAGCGCCGAGACCTTCGTCCGCGAGGACGAGTGGACGGTCGCGACCGAGGACAGCAGCATGGCCGCCCACTGGGAGCACTCCGTCGCCGTGCACCACGACGGCATCTGGGTCACCACGCTCGCCGACGGCGGCGCGGCCGGCCTCGCCCCCTACGGGATCGTGCCGACGCCCTTCGCCTAGAGGCCCCAACGCGGAGCTCCTCCGATCCGATGCGGAGGAGGATCCTCGTGGCCTCTCGCGCCCGGCGGGGGTCCGTCGGGCGCCCACGAAGCGCGGGAGCGGGAGGACGACAGCGCCCTCCGGCTCCATCCGGAGTGCGGGTGTCGGCTAGCTGTCGATCACCCGCACCAGCTCCTCGATGAAGCCGCCGAAGTCCGTGGAGCGCCGGATGAGGCGCTGCACCTCCGCCCGGTCGGCGAACACCTCGACGAACTGGTCGAACACCGACTGGAAGGTGCTGCGGCCGGCCGAGGCGAACGCGATCATCGCGATCACGTTCACCCGCTGCTCGCCCCACTCCATCGCCGTGTCGTTCACGACGATCGCGATCGAGGTGCGGCGGGCGCTCATCGCCATCGCGTGGGGGACCGCGAGGTTGTCGGTGAACGCCGTGGAGCTCATCCGCTCGCGCTCGATGGCGCCGTCGACGTAGTCCTCGTCGATGATGCCGCCGGCGATCATCCGCTCGCCCAGCATCCGGATCATCGCCGCCTCGTCGCGCGCGTGCACGTTGCGGAAGAACAGCTCCTCGTCGAAGAACTGCAGCAGCTCGTCCTTGATCTGCGCGCGGCGGCGGTGCCGGCGGACGCGGGCGATGGCCCGGCGCACCGTCTCGACGTCGTGGTCGGTGAGGAACGGCTGCACCACCACGACGTCGTCGGACGCGGGGCGCTCGTCGATCGTGGTGATGACGAGGTCGGCGGTGAGCCGGTCCCAGTCGACGTCGCTCCGCGTGATCAGCGAGCGCACCTCCACCTCGGTGCCGAGGGAGCGCTCGACGCGCAGGCGCAGCATGTGAGCGAGGTCGTAGTAGTTGGGGCAGACGATCACGCAGGACAGACGCTCCTCCCGCCGGGACACCCGCTCGAGGAAGGAGCCGACGTGGAGGGCGATGTAGGCGATCTCGTCCTCGTTGACCACGATGCCCCGCCGGCGCTGCAGCCCGCTCGCCAGGAACACCGCGATCTCGTAGGTCATCGGGTAGCTGGTCTTGATCGAGCGGGTGAGCGGGTTGCGGGAGTAGCCGCCCTCGGCGGCCCGGGCGATCAGGTTGCGCACGTGCAGGGCGAGGCGGACGATGAAGCCCTCGTCGTCGAGGTCGACCAGGTACTCGCGGTTGACGTCGGCGACGAGCTCGCGGACGACGGCGAGGTCCTCCGGGTCGAGGTAGTTCTCGACCACGGCGGCGACCGGCTCGTTCTGCCCGGGCGTCGCCACCCGCGTCGTCATCAGGATCGCGAGCTGGGCGAGCTCGGCGTCGGTCAGGCGCGTCGCGAAGTGCCGCTCCACCAGCTCCGCCAGCAGGGCCGCGAGCTCGCCGTGGATCGCGGGGGAGGGGCGGGAGCCGGAGGGGTCCCCGATGCCCCGGGCGACGCGGTCGACGGCGATCGCGATGTGGAGGAGGACGCTGTTCACGCCGTAGTCGTTGATGTAGTAGCCGCGGGTCTCGAGCTCGGCCAGCAGCTCGGTCTTGAAGGCGCCGAGGCCGGGGGAGGCGAACTCGCGCTGGACGTCGTCGAGCGTGAAGACGCCCTGCGCGCTCTCGTCGCGGAACATCCGCGAGATCAGGCGGCGGCGGGCCTCCTCGCTGCCCTCGAGGCGCACCGACGGGCCGCGCCGGACCAGCCCGAGGCCGGCCTCGTCGGCGAGGGCCTTCACCCGGCGCAGATCGGCGTCGACGGTCGACTCGCTCACCGACAGCGCGTCGGCGAGGGCGAAGACGTCCAGGCCCTCGTCGGAGTCGACCAGGCGGCGGACGATGCTGTACAGCCGGTCGCGCGGGGTGTCGGGCTCGACGTCGCGGCTGCGCTGCGCCTCCAGGTAGGCCGCGTACGCCTCGCGCGCGAGCCGGTAGCCGTTCGCGGAGGACTCGACCGGCTCCAGCGGGGCGGCCTGCGCCTTCACCGCGGTGACGTAGCTCCGGACGCTGCGGGTGGTGACTCCGAGCCTGTCGGCGAGCTCGTGCGCCGTCACCCAGCCGTCGGCGCGGGAGAGGTACTCCAGCAGTCGTTCGCGGTTGTCAGGCATCAGGCTCCAGGCGTGCGGTCGGGGCGGGCGCCGGGAGCGCCACGACCCTGCCGCGGGCCCGCAGGACGCGGGCGGCGAGTCGTACGTCCCGTCAGTCAATCACCCCGGCGACGCGCCCGGGAGCCCCCGCGCCGCGGGTGGAAGGGGCCGTCTTCCGCCCCCGCGGAAGATTGTCTGCTGGAGGGTGCCGCCCCTCCGAGGGGATGCTTGGATGAATCACGACCCGGACGCGAGGAGGCGAACGAGGTGCGGAAGATCCTGATCGTCTGCGGTGCAGGCGCGTCGAGCACGTTCCTGGCCCACCGGCTGCGAGCGGGCGCGAAGGAGCGCGGCATGGATGCCGTGTTCCGCTCCGAGACCCTCACCGGTCTCGACCACTCCCTCCCCGAGGCCGACGTCCTCCTCGTGGGGCCGCACCTCGAGTCGCAGTTCGACGGACTCCGCCACCGTGCGGAGCTCGTGGGAGCCGCGGCCGCCCTCCTCCCGCCCGATGTCTTCGGAGCGCACGGTGCCGATGCCGTGCTCGAGACCCTGCCCGTCCTCTTCGCCGCTCGCGCGGTCGTCGCAGGCGCGGACGGGGACTCCTCCACCCGCCCGGTCCGTCCGGGCGAGCCCGACTCCGGGCACCACTGATGCAGTCGCGACTGCAGGATCAAGGAGAAACGTTCATGGTCGAGCGCACCGTGCAGGTTGCATCGTCGAAGGGCCTCCACGCCCGCCCCGCCTCGCTCTTCAGCCAGGCCGCGGCGAAGTCGGGTCAGAAGGTCCTCGTCGCCAAGGGCGACGCGACCCCGGTCAACGCCGCGTCGATCCTCGGGATCATCTCGCTCGGCATCGAGCACGGCGACGAGCTCACCGTCAGCGTCGAGGGCGACAACGAGGAGGCCGTGCTCGAGGAGCTCGCGACCTTCCTCACCACCGACCACGACGCGTGACGCCTAGCGTCACGCAAGGCGGCCGGCCCCGGCGCCCACGGCGCCGGTAGCCGCGGCAGCCCCTGGAGCGTGACGTCGACTCTCACTGGGTCGCACCAAGCGCCTGCGGGACCCGGCCCCGCCCTCTGCCGGGTGGGGGAAGCGGGGGCGGC
>NZ_PSWN01000016.1:0-76595 GCF_002932815.1 Rathayibacter sp. AY1B4
GGCGGGGCGTGCCGGGCAGCTCGAGGAGGCGGCAGTCCGGGGCCTCGCCCGCCCAGACCAGGTCGGGCATCAGGGCGACGGCGTGGCCGGAGGCGGCGAGGCGGATCTGCGCCTGCAGGTCGGCGGTCTCGAAGCGGACGTCCGGCTCGAAGCCCGCGACCCGGCAGGTCTGCTCGGCGAAGTGGCGGCTCGCGGTGCCGCGCGGCTCCATCACCCAGGCGGAGTCGCGGGCCGAGGCGAGGTCGACGACGGCGGAGTCGCGGCTCACGGCGAGGCGGATCGCGTCGGACGTCAGGTCGCTGCGAACCAGTCCGGGCAGCCAGGAGGTCGAGTGGCCGGGGTACTGCTCGGCGACGACGAGGTCGAACTCCCGCGCCCACGACGTCTCGTGCAGCGCACCCTCGGGCTCGCGCTGCACCATCTCGACGCGCACCTCGGGGAAGCGGTCGGCGACGGCCCGGAGCGCACCCGGCATGAGCGCGAGCGCGGCCGACTGGAACACCGCGACGCGCACCCGCCCGGTCACCGACTCTCCCGAGGCCGCGAGCGCCGCCTCCGCCCGCTCGAGCAGAGCCATCACCTCGCCGGCCGCCTCGACCAGGATCTCGGCCTGGGGTGTGAGCTGCACGCGCCGGCCCGCCTTCCGCAGCAGCTCGACGCCGGCCTCGCGCTCGAGCACGGCGAGCTGCTGCGAGACGGCCGAGGGACTGTAGGCGAGGGCCTCGGCCGCGGCGGCGAGAGTGCCGCGGATGGCCACCTCGCGGAGCAGGACCAGGCGGCGGACATCGAGCACGGCGTCCCTCCGATCGTTCAGCTGAGCTGACCGGTACCGATAAGGAACGGTCGCTTCTGCTCAACGGTAGTCGGTCGAATACTGAAGGCACCCACCTCAGAGCAGAAGGACCGCACCATGACGGATCTCGCCAGCCCCGCTCTCGCCACCGGCCCCGCGGCCGACGGCCCGTCCGCCGATTCGATCGATCCCCGCCTGGTCGACGAGAGCGTCGCCCTGGTGCGGCGCTGGCTGCGCGAGGCGTCCGCGATCCCGATCGACGCCTCCGGGGCGCAGCTGGCGGGCGTGCTGAAGGACCCGGCCGGCCTGGACTTCACGGTCGGCTTCGTCGACGGCGTCGTCCGACCCGAGGACACCCGCGTCGCGGCGGCGGCGCTGAAGGCGATCGCGGGCGGCGTGCCGTCCTTCCTCCCGGCTCCGATGCGCGGCGCGGTCGCCCTCGGCGGCGTCATGGCGCCGCTCCTCCCGGACGTCGTGGTGCCGATCGCGCGCCGGGTGCTGCGCCGGATGGTCGGCCACCTGATCATCGACGCGACCGACTCCCGCCTGGGCCCGGCCATCGCCGCGATCCGCCGCGACGGCGTCCGGCTCAACATGAACCTGCTCGGCGAGGCCGTCCTCGGCCGCGAGGAGGCCCACCGCCGCCTGGAGGGGACGCACCGGCTCCTCGCCCGCGACGACGTCGACTACGTCTCGATCAAGGTCTCCTCGAGCACCGCCCCGCACAACCCGTGGGCCTTCGACGCCGCGGTCGACGACATCGTCGAGGAGCTGGCGCCGCTGTTCGCCCGGGCCGCCGCCTCCTCGCCGCAGAAGTTCGTCAACCTCGACATGGAGGAGTACAAGGACCTCGACCTCACCATCGCGGTCTTCACCCGCATCCTCGACCGGCCGGAGTTCCTCGGTCTCGAGGCCGGCATCGTGCTGCAGGCCTACCTGCCCGACGCGCTCTCGGCGATGATCCGCCTGCAGGAGTGGAGCGCCGCCCGCCGGGCCCGCGGCGGCGCCGGCATCAAGGTGCGCCTGGTCAAGGGCGCGAACCTGCCGATGGAGCAGGTCGAGGCCTCGGTCCACGGCTGGCCGCTGGCGACCTGGAGCAGCAAGCAGGACTCCGACACGAACTACAAGCGCGTCGTCGACTACGCGCTGCACCCGGAGCGGATCCGCAACGTGCGGGTCGGCGTCGCCGGGCACAACCTCTTCGACGTCGCGTACTCGTGGCTGCTCGCCGGCACCCGCGGCGTCCGCGAGGGGATCGAGTACGAGATGCTCCTCGGCATGGCCCAGGGCCAGGCGGAGGCGGTGCGCCGCACGGTCGGCTCGCTCCTGCTCTACACGCCGGTCGTCGCGCCGGCCGAGTTCGACGTGGCGATCGCCTACCTGATCCGCCGGCTGGAGGAGGGCGCGTCGAGCCAGAACTTCATGTCGGCCGTCTTCGAGCTCGAGGCCGACCCGGCGCTCTTCGCGCGGGAGGAGGAGCGGTTCCGCGCCTCCGTCGCCGCCCTCGACGGGGCCGTCCCCCCGGCGCACCGCGTGCCCGACCGGTTCGCCGCGAGCGGCCGCCCGGGACCGGGCGACTTCCGCAGCACCCCCGACACCGACCCGTCCGTCGCCGCGAACCGCGAGTGGGCGCAGGCGATCCTCGCGCGCGTCCCCTCCTCCCGGGCCGGCGCCGACGCGATCGAGGCCGCCACGATCGGCACCCTCGACGAGCTGGAGTCGGTGCTCTCCGGCGCCCGCGGCAGCGGCTGGAGCGACGTCCCGGCCGAGGAGCGCGCCCGCATCCTGCACCGCGCCGGCGACGAGCTGGAGGCGCGCCGCGCCGAGCTGCTCGAGGTCATGGCGGCCGAGGGCGGCAAGACCCTCGACCAGGGCGACCCCGAGGTCTCGGAGGCCGTGGACTTCGCCCACTACTACGCCGAGCGCGCCCTCGAGCTCGACGCGGTCGACGGCGCCCGCTTCCACCCGGCCGCGCTGACCCTGGTCGCTCCGCCGTGGAACTTCCCGGTCGCGATCCCGGCCGGCGGCGTCCTCGCGGCGCTCGCGGCCGGCTCCGCCGTGGTGCTCAAGCCCGCCGGGCCGACCGCGCGCTGCGGCGCCGTGGTGGCCGAGGCGCTGTGGGCGGCGGGCGTGCCCCGCGAGGCCCTGCGCCTGCTCCGCCTGCCGGAGGAGGAGCTGGGGCGCGACCTGATCGCCTCCCCGCAGGTCGACCGCGTGATCCTCACCGGCGCCTACGAGACGGCGGAGCTGTTCCGCTCCTTCCGGAACGACCTCCCGCTGCTCGCCGAGACGAGCGGCAAGAACGCGATCGTGGTCACCCCCTCGGCCGACCTCGACCTGGCGGTGAAGGACGTGGTGGCGAGCGCCTTCGGGCACGCGGGCCAGAAGTGCTCCGCCGCCTCGCTCGTGGTGCTGGTGGGCTCCGTCGCGCGCTCGAAGCGGTTCCGCGCGCAGCTGCTCGACGCGGTCTCCTCCCTCACGGTCGGCTACCCGACCGACCCCGCGACGCGGATGGGGCCGGTGATCGAACCCGCCGAGGGCAAGCTGCTGCGCGGACTGACCGCGCTCGGCGCCGGTGAGACCTGGCTGCTGCAGCCGCGGAGCCTCGACGACTCCGGACGCCTGTGGAGCCCCGGCGTCCGCGACGGCGTGCGCCGCGGCTCCGAGTTCCACCGCACCGAGTACTTCGGGCCGATCCTCGGGATCATGACGGCGGCGACCCTCGACGAGGCGATCGCGATCGTCAACGAGGTCGACTACGGGCTCACCTCGGGCCTGCACGCGCTCGACCCGGAGGAGATCGGCACCTGGCTCGACGGGATCGAGGCGGGCAACCTCTACGTGAACCGCGGGATCACCGGGGCGATCGTGCAGCGCCAGCCGTTCGGCGGCTGGAAGAAGTCGGCGGTCGGCCCGGGCACCAAGGCGGGCGGGCCGGACTACCTGCTCGGCCTGGGCTCCTCGACCGCGGCGCCGTCGGAGGCGACCGCTCCGGTCGTCGGACCGGCCGCCCGCCTGCTCGCCGCGTCGCGCGCGGAGCTCCCGGCGCAGGAGTACGCCGCGGTGGAGCGGACGGCGCGCAGCTGCGCGGCGGCGTGGGCCGCGGGCGCTCCTCGCGACGTGACGGGGCTGGAGGCGGAGCGGAACGTCTTCCGCCGCCTGCCCTACGACTCCGCCGTGCTGGTGCGCCTGGCCGCCGGGGAGCCGCTGGGCTCGCTCGTGCGGGTGGCCGTCGCGGCGGCGACCGCGCAGGCACGGGTGGTCGTCTCGAGCGCCGTGGCGCTGCCTCCGCAGCTCGCCGCCGGTCTCGACGAGGCGGCCGGCGCCGTCGTGGTCGAGGACGACGCGGCGTGGGAGGCGCGGGTGCGCGCGCACGGCGCCGGACGGGTGCGCCTGCTGGGCGCCTCCGCCGCGACGGTGACGGCCGTGACGGGCGGGCGCCCCGACCTCGCGGTCTACGCCGGCCCGGCGACCGAGGCGGGCCGACTGGAGCTGCTGCCGTTCCTCCGCGAGCAGGCCGTGTCGATCACGGCCCACCGCTTCGGCACGCCGGACCACCTCACGGACGGGCTGCTCTGACCGGCCTGCTCTGACCGGCCTGCTCTGACCGGCCTGCCGCGGTCCGTCACTCCGCGATCCCCCTCCCGCGAGATGCCGCGCGGAAGAGGGCGCGGGAGCGCGCCGCCGTGTACCGGGAGCGCGAGGAGAAGCTCGAGACCGACTGCGTCGCCGCCACCGATCGAGAGGGCGCGCTCCTCGCGGAGCTCGAGGAGGAGATCTTGAAGCTGCGCGCGGCATCGGAGGAGCAGGCCGCGGCCGCTCGGCTCGATGCGGCGAGGGCGATCGAGGGCAGGGACGCCTCCGTCTCCGTGGACGCCGGTCGGTCCAGGGGGCGGTGGTCGACGTCGCGGGCTTCGCTGCTGCGCTGATCTCCTCGGCCATGGTCTCGCGGGACCGCCCGGACATCGTTGCGATTCGGCCGCGGAGGATCGCTTCGGGGAGTACGACACACGCGCCAACGTCGGAGGCGGCGGTCACGATGGTCTTCTTGCAGTGCTCACCTCGGGTCATGCCGACGGAGGCGCTGGCCCCCGTGGTGAACACCGTCGACGTGATGGCGCGTCAGCCTTGCGTCGAATCCGAGACCACTCGATTCGATGATCGAGAGTGTGTCATCTCGTCGAGAGCGGTCTGAAGGGGAGCGAGTGCGCACCGCTCAGGACTACCCGATCGTCAGGTCAGAGTGGTGGGCTGGGGCGTCACCGGGTACGACAGTGGCGGGACGTCGTCCGCGGTCGGGCAGAACGTCGTCGAGCCGAGTTCGACTCGCGTGGTGTTCGGAGCACCGGATACCGCGATGAGCATGGTGGCGGCGCCCGTGGGCACGCAGGAGCCGGTGGTATCCGTGAGGAAGGTGAGATAGGCGTGTCCGCCCGGGTCGACCTCGACTGGTGTTCCCGGGAACTGCTCGCCTGAACTCGCCTGGACAGCGATCGCCGCCTGGGTGCCCTCGGCGTCGAGGAACGTCACCTGCGGAGTGCCCTGCAGCTCGCAGGATCCGCCGCCGGCGTCGGTCAGCTCGACGATCACTGTCACTTCGTCCTGAGTCGTCAGCGTCGAGGTCTCGCTGAGCTCGCAGCTCTCGCCGGTCGGTGGTGTCGTCGTGACCGCACTCGAGCCGCGGACCGGGGTGGAAGCGTCCGGAGCGGAGCTGTGTGAGCTCGACGGGGTGCAGCCCGCGACTCCGAACGCGAGGAGAACAGCGGCGCCGCCGAGGATGAGCGCATTTCTCGTCACTGCGGGCCTCGATTGTCCACGCGGCACTCCTTCGATCATCCGGCGCGACGTGCGGCTCGTGGCCCTCAGGACGCTCTCGTCGCGACTCTTCGAGCGCCTCGTCACAGTGTGCGCGCGGAGAGGGCGGCAGGGGAAGAGAGACGCCGGTACCGACAGGTCTGCGTGGGGGCTGGGACTTCATGTGGTTGAGGATCGGCGTCGGCGACGTCACTGCCCTTCGAGCCGGGAGCACTGAGGTGACCACCGACTTCACGCACCACGACGCCCTGGCGATGTTCTGGATGGTGGGCACGGCGAGTCCAATTCATGATGGGTCATCTCAACCCACCCGGGATGCTCCGACAGACCCTCCCCTGGCTTTGCACGCGTCTCCCATAATCCGCGTTATGTCAGTTCGGATGGGCGCAACTTCGTGTCGAAGCACTACGCGGCGTCATCCGTCCTTGCCGAGTTCCGCTTTGGTCGAGCGAACGTGTCGAGCGGCATGGTTGACGGCTCGTTAGGTACGTTCGACGTCGAGGAGGACGCTTCCGACCGTGTCGGAAGCACGAACGGAACATGAATCAAGCGCAAGAGAGCCCCGCGGTCAGCCCGCTCACGCCGGAAGACATCGTTCCTGACGAACCCCTACAGGGCGTCGGCCGCGCTGCCATCTCTGCGGAACAAGACCTCCTTCATCATCGAGTAATTGCCCGGAGAATTGCCGAGTTGGCTGTATCGGCATCCGGCAAGGTCAACGTCGCATTGTTCGGCCCGTGGGGATCTGGCAAAAGCTCTTTCAATGCACTGCTCAAGGAAGAGCTCGCAGCCGTAGACAGAAGCGTCGGCCATATCACGTTTGATGCTTGGAAAAACTCCGGAGAAGGATTTCGGGCAAACTTCCTGAGCGAACTCGCTCGACAAATTTCCCCAAAGAACGACCATATCCCTGATCAGCTTTTCCAAGGGACCACAAAGGTTAGCTTCCCCCTAGGCGCTACCTACGTATCAACAAAAACGCGACGAATAGCGACCAGTATTTTACTGCCCTTAGCCCTTCTCCTCTTATTTCTAGGAGGTCCCCTACTATGGGCATTAGCAGCTAATGCGGTCGAACCGTCGAAGAGTTTTGTCGGGCTGTGGTGGCAAAACATTCAGGGGTGGAGTGCATTTGGAGTCAGCTCCACCTTGATTGTTGTAGTTCTCGCAGGACTAATCGAATTGTCCAAGGTGACTGTCTCTCAGTCGATGCCTTCTCACGTTGCCCAGTTCAGCAAATTGTTCGATCAACTCCTCGCGGCAGGACAAAGCAAACGCTATGTTGTCTTTATTGATGAACTCGACCGTTGCTCACCCGATGATGTAGTGAAGACTCTTGAGGGCCTGCGCACGTTCCTCGGCGACAAGCGATGTGTATTCGTAGTGGCTTTCGACCGCGAAGCTGTCGCAGAAACTATCTCGAAACATCTTCGCCACGAAGTACCGCATGGTCCTGCCGCGCCGTACTACGGCACGAGCGGCGAGTATCTGGATAAAATCTTCCAATTCCAGCTCTCCCTCCCACCTCAGGCCGCTCACACCTTCCGCCGATACGCACTTTCGCTCGTCTCCGCCAAGGGCGGTGTCTGGGCCGAACTTGGCGCATATAGAGAAAACTTGCTAGAGCGAGTCGTCACAGTACTCGCCCCAATGCACCTAGCCAGCCCACGCCGCACGAAAGTCTTACTCAATGAATTTGCCGTAACCGCGCGCATTTATCAAAGTTTAGGATTTGAATGGGTTCAGTTTGCCGAGGAGATAGCGATCCTAGCAGTGCTCCGAACCGAATTCCCTCATCTTATGACCGATGTCGAGCGGACGCCCGCATTGATGCGGTTTCTTTACCGCAACGAATCTTCTACCCGTCCAGAAGTAGCCAAGCTTCTCGCCAAGTATTCCGAGCCTGACCCCGAGGACGAGGATGCTTCGGAGCCTACGCAGCTCGACCGCGTGATCGCGAACACCGACACCGACGCCGTATCGGACCAGCTGCTTGTAAACCTACACCGCTATCTACGCCGACTGCGTGAACTGCGCGCGCCCGAACCGCGAGCTGAACTCATCATGATGCACTCGGGGGGCGCGCTAGTGCACTTCGAGGACCCGGCGGTCTATGACGCGGTGCTTCTCGCTCCCGACGCATCTCGTCGTGATGTAGTTGCAGAACTTGCCGCAGCCTCAGAGAGCGACCGGTCTCAAGCGATTCAACACATTCTGGAACAAGCGGAAAGAGAGTCCGCTCAAATCGCAGAGCATCTCAGAATTTTAGCCGGCGACCTAAGCTCGGTCCTGACCGTCGTCCCTGTGCCCTTATCCGATGCACTCCGTGCCGCCGTGACATCCGGTTTTGACGGCCACAGTGAAGACAGCTTGCGTGGCTACGCGGGCGCTATCTCTGTTGCATTCACTATTCCTAGCGCGACAGAGCTGCTGGATGCAGCGGAGCGCTCGCAGGGATCAGCAGGGAGCCTTGTGGTTCGATTTGTCGAAACTCTTACAGAGAACGACTGGCATGTCGCGCAAGCTCTCTTGACGTCGAAGGCTCTTCGCGTGGTTTTGACGGAGCCAGAAGTGCTCGAGACAGTTCTGCGCAGGGTTGAAGTGGCAGCCGAAAGTTCGCTTAGTGCCTCGGACCTGGCAATACTCACCGCTGAGCTTTCTGTTTCGAAGCCGGCAGAGGTCACACCTGAGTCCGCAACGGTTGCCGCGCGTCAGGCCGCTAACGAGGAAAACGAAGCCGCAACCGAAGCGTTTGAAGCGGCTGTCGCCGAGACGCGGGAAGCAACCACACGCGTGCTGCTGGTCTGGGACCACCTCCAGCCAGCCTCAGGGTTACGCCGCGATCTATTGCGAGTGCTTCGCAATGTTAGGGACGATTCACAGTGGCATCTGGACCAACACGACGCCCTCGTGACCCAGGTACGAGACGGTGGAGACATGTCTACTGCTAACCAATACCTGCTAGACGCAATCGCGGAACACCCTGAATGGGCAGCCGGTCGTTGGCGAAAGATGCTAACTATGAAGGCTCCTGTCAAGGCGATCGACAAAAGCAACGCACTGCGGGCGGTCGTCCACCGTGCCACGAACGCCACCAGAATTCTCGTGAGCGAGAATGGCGCCACTAACTCGCTGAGCATCGCCAACTTGATCTCTCCACCTATTTCAGCGGCCCCTTTGGTAGAAATGGTCCGTGAGGACTTAGACAAGGAATGGGAGGAGTACAGCGATAATCGTTTTGAATACCAGTGGACGCTTCTCGCTGCGCTCGATGCGATAGAGGATTCAACTTTGAGCACTCTCGAGCTACGTGCGCATCTGGTCGTCGATGCAGTCGGCACTGCGGCCGAAGACGGAGCATCGGTTGATGCAATCGTGCGCGCGGTGGGCACGGTTTCCGATGAGCAGTGCGTTTCTATCGCCAACATCCTTCAGAGTTCAAACCTGTGGGAGGAAGACGACTCCTTTGCTTCGCAACAGGTCCTTCTCACCACTCAACTTCGAATGTTGTCATTTGGAATTTCTGTCCATCCTCTCCCCAGTAGTGCCCTTGGGTTGATTACTGACGTTGAACAACGTGCGTCTCTCGGTCAACTATGGCTCCAGACCGCGCCGGCCGCACAGGAGATCGAGAAGGTTTTGGCAGACGTCACCTTCTCGAATAGCGCATGGGGTGTCTATAGCCGTAGGTCAACGATCGGTGAGCGCGCGAAGCTTTGGGAAGCGCTTTGGGCGGCGAATGCATCTCCTGCCGCCCTCCGCGCCCTAAGCTCTGCCGGGATGCCCTCCGACATCTACGAGAAAGCAGCCGGCCCTGTGACGGATGCGCAAAATACGAAGGCGCGCCGCATGGCTTTGGATGTGTTCCTGACGTTGCCACCCGGTGTTGCAGGTACCGCCACAGCCCGTGAACTGATCAAAGTGATGAGTACTGAAGCTAAGTTGACGCAGGTGCCCCTCGGTGTCGATTTACTTCGCGCCTACGCCCCATTTTGGCCAGTATCCACTCGAAGTGGCCTGCGGGGCCGGCTCACACCTTGGATGGAAGCCGGCAAGAACTACACCACTAAATCTAACTTGAACTGGCTGATGCAGGAGGGCTTCATCTCGAAGAAGTCCTCGCTCTTCGAGAAACTTCTTGGTATTTGATATCGCTCACCTCCGCGGTTGTGCGAGAGTACTCTAGACGCATAATTCCGTTGTCATAGAATCCCCTGCGATTGGCGGCTTCGCGCGCGAGGAGGACGGGTGCGGCCGCTCCCCGCGTGAGGCATGTGCCGGCCACCATGAGCGGATCGGTCACGCTTAGTGCAGGGAGCGAGAGCATAGCGAACCCGATGAGTGCGCCAAGGATGTTGCGCTTGGAGCCGATGCGGTCGGAGAGAATCGGAAATTGACTTGAGGATCACCCCGTCTACGTCATAGAGCGCGAGCAGTATGTGGATACGTAGGAGAGTGAATCCCATGTCCTCGCCCGTCGTGCCTGATCCTGCCGCAACGATGTGTGCCGGAGGGCGTCACCAAGCTGGCCGCGTAGAGCGGCGCCACTTGGGGAGCATCGGTGGGCCTGGTAGGAGTGCTCGGTCGTAGCGAGACCGACGACACTCGCCATAATCCGGCTAGCACCGCTGGCGACGGGGCGGAGCCGATACTAGGTCCTCGGCGAGTCGCGCTCGCGAACGTGCCTCTGAGCTGCGCCCTTCGCGGCGCTTCCGCATGTTGAACAGCCGACGAGTGCAGGTGGTCACATGTTCAAACATGAGAATTTGTTCGATAATGATACTTTTGTTAGCTTGGTCGCATGGGCGCTGTTCGACGGGCCTCGAGGTTCTGGTCGCACACGAGCCTCGGAAGTCGTCGAAGTCCCGCCTTGTTACGCGTCGGGTGCGAGCCCGAGCTGCTTGAAGATGCCGAGCTCGTCGCTGCTCCCCCAGCGCTCGGCGAGCTTGCCGTCGACAAAGGTGCTGATCTGCATGCCGCGGATCTTCACGGACTTGCCCGTCGGTGCGTGGCCCTGGAACACGCCGGTCTGCGTCCCGGTCAGCGTGTAGGCGAACGCGACGCTGTCGTCGTCGGCGACGAGCTTCTCGACCTCGAGCGCCATGTCGGGGAACGCGGTCCGCAGGTCGCTGAAGAACGCGGCGTACCCCTCCGGACCCGGTGCCTGGCCGGGCGCCGGGTCGTGGTCGACCGAGTCTAATGCGACGAGGTCGTCGAACGCGGCGAAGTCGCCGGCGTTCACCGCCTCGCCGAAAGCCTGCTGGGAGGCGATGTTCTGCTTGCTAGTCATGTGCTGTCGCCTTGCCTGCACCGGTCCGGTGCCTCGAGGAGTGGTGCGGGTCGTCAGCGACGGTACGCAGGTGCGTCAGGGCGGTACAGGGCTTGCGATTCCCCCAGGCGCTTCCCGCCATCGCTCCTATAACTGAGATTATGTCCGTTTGCAGTGCGGTCACACGCAAGAGCCTCGGCTCGAAGCTCGTTCGCTCGCCGACGACAGAAAGGCGGAACGTAGCCTGATGAGTTCGAAGCCAGAGTTTCTAACGGAGGGCTTCGCCGCTGCGCGCAAGGCCAGCCTCGACCGCTGAAGCCAGGTCCGGCGCGTGGATGCCAATAGAATTGGGCTCTCGCGAGACCCGCCAGCTGCCGCCAAGCCGACGAACCCACACCGTGTCTTGCCAAGTTCCATCAAAGAATCGCTGAACCACGAAGAGATCGTGATTTGAGTGGTGCACCTGAATAGTGCGACCTTCGCGATCGACCTCTATTGATTTTCCGTGAGGGATCGTGAACCAGTCGAACATGTCAAAATCCTACAGCGACCTCGGCGAAGCCGCACCACGATCAGCCAACGGGAGAGTACAACTCGTTCGGGTGGAGCATGCTGCGATACTCGACCTCATGACGGACGACGTATGGCCCCAGGTGGTGACCGGGGCGTTCACCTCGTCTGCAGCGTTGCTCGGATTCTTTCTCGCGGGCCTGAACGAAGCTCGCCGCGATGGAAGATCAGCGGTCCGGGAGAGGTCGGCGCGCGCGGAAGAGCGCCGTTCGGCCGCGCTCCAGAATCAGCATCAGTTTCAGCTTGACACCCTCCTCGCGTTGCAGGACGCCGTTCAGCGCATGGCGCGTCTTGCTGGACGCACGATGCACTTCGACCACATGGAGGCAAGGGAAGGCCGATATTCTCTGCTCCCCTCTGAGTACGACGCTGACATGACGACGAACGACTTGGACGTCATCAGGCTGCGGAATCGTCTGCTAGATGACGAGCTACGCGGTGCCGTCGAGAAATTTGCCTCCGCCGCCGCCGCGGCAACCAGGCCCCCGGTCTTCTACCGAGGGCTGGACGAAGGCGAGCGTGAGCGAAAAGCGAGCGACCTCATTCAAGATTTTGAGAGCGACTACAAGCTGGTAATGGATCAACTCGGTCAGACGCTACGTGCCGAACTCGCCTGGGTTCCGACCTACCCTGGGCACTGATCGCTCGAACGAGCGCGTCCCCCCGGGCCAGCGAGTCGACGTCCTCGCCGAGCTCACTGACCCTCTCCCCCGCCCTCCTCGATGTCGCCACCGTTCAGGTCAGAGAGCAGTAGGACGCTTGGCGGAGGCTCTGACGAGGCTCAACCGTCGCCGCGGTGCTTGTCGGTCTCGTCGTTGACCTCCGAGTAGGCGTGCAGCTCGGCCCAGAGCCCGGCGACGTCGTGGTGTCCGGCCTCGGTGAGGAGGTCGATGATGGGCGTTGCGCGGGCGCAGGTGAGCGTCGGGGCGATCGCTTCCGCGACGGCCGGGTCGGAGAGCGCCGAAACGTAGGCCTCGACAGCAGCCTTGTACGCGACGGCCGCGTCGGGCGAGGTGGGCTGCTCGACGAGCGCGTCTTCGGAAATCGGGGTCGTAGTCATGATGAATCCTCTCATTGCGGGCGTGATGGCGGCGGATTCGAGTGGGTGGCGGCGGTCTTGTTCTGACCTTCCCCCTCGTTTTTTGCCGTGATTCTCAATCAGGTTTGTCAAGCCAGCGGGGGTGGTCTGGCTCGCCTGTTCTTCCTTCTCTCCCAGCGTTTTTTTGCCTGGAAGGCACGTAGTGCCGAGCAGAGGCGGAGGCGGGAGCGCAACCCGGAGGGCGGCGGAGGAGAGGTTGTCGGCGCGATGTGAGGGAGCGCAGCGACCGCGTGGCGGGAACCTCGGAGGAGCCGGCCGCGCAGCGGCTTGCGTGGACGCCGCAGGCCCGTACGCTGCCGAAGGCTTCCAGGCAAAAATGCGCGCAGCGCACACCACAGCGCCGACCGAGGTCGGCGTCTGCTTGCTCGCGGAGACTTCCGCCGAGGGGGTTCGATCGGCCAGAGGACGAGCCTCTACTGGGAGGCTGTCTGCTCTTGAGCAGGAGCGCGCCGAGTGGCGTCCGCCTCGTGGCGATACAGCGAAGCCCGATCCCACCTGACGAGGTGGCCCGGATCCTCAGCAGTACGGCCGCGGGTACCGTTCCCTGGCGGTCTGCGTGCTCGTTCGCCTCGGTCTGCGCGGGGATGGAGAGCAGCGCGCTGCCTCGGGCCTTCACGCGAAGGAGCGCGCAACGGATCGTCGCTCTCGCTGAAGCCGCCCGCCGCGCGGATGCTCTCCCAGCGATCTTCTCGCCTCGTTGAACGTCCGCGACTGCTGTGTCGTGTCCTCGGTGGGACCACCTCGGCCCCCGCACTACAGGAGGCATCATGCTCAAGCGAATCGCGACCACTGTGACCACTGCGGCGTTCGCCGCCGTCCTTCTCGCCGGATGCTCGACGGCCGCCGGCTCGGCCGCCTCGTCGGAAGCGCCGGCCGACAGCCCTTCCGCCACCGCCTCCGCCTCCGCTGAGACGGCGGCTCTCACGACGGCGTCCTCGCCGCTGGGCGAGATCATCACGGACGAGGCCGGCTACACCGTCTACACGTTCACGAAGGACACGCAGAACTCGGGCAGCAGCAGCTGCTACGACGAGTGCGCCACGACCTGGCCGGCCGTGTCGGCGTCCAGCACGACCGCCGCGGATGGGATCACCGCAGAGGTCGGCTCGATCACGCGCACCGACGGGACGACCCAGCTGACCGTCGACGGATGGCCGGTCTACCGGTTCGCGAAGGACACCGCACCGGGCCAGGTCAACGGGCAGGGTGTGAAGGACGCCTGGTACGTCCTCCTCCCTGACGGCACGACGAACAAGGAAGCTGCGGGCATGAGCACCTCCACCCCGGCGTCCTGATGCGCCGGCGACCCGTCCCCGCGCGCAGCGAAGCGCATCGCCCGGACGGGTCGCCGGTTCTCGACAGGCAAAGACCGGAAGGGATGACCCGCAGTGATCGGAGCAACCGAGATGACGGAGTGCGCCGTGGCGCTTCGAGGCGGTGAGCACTGTGCCCCGCCCCGTCGATGAGCTCCTGGCGGCGCTATACGAGAGTCACGGCCCGGCGCTGCGGCGCTTCGTGCAGAACCTCACTCGGAACGCGGCGCTGACGGAGGACGTCGTGCAGGAGACGATGGTCCGGGCCTGGCAGCGCCCGCAGGTCCTCGAACGCGACGCCGACGCCGCTCGCGCGTGGCTGTTCACCGTCGCCCGCAACCTCGTCATCGACGACGCCCGCTCCGCTCGGAGCCGACGCGAAGTGCCGGCGAAGGACGAGGACGGCGGCGGCGCCGTCCCCGATCACACCGACGCAGTCCTGGACAGCATCCTCGTCGCCGACGCTCTCGCATCGCTGTCGGTGGAGCATCGTCGGATCGTGGTGGACGCGTACTTCCTCGGACACACCGTCCCCGAGATCGCCCGCCGGCACTCCATCCCCGAGGGAACAGCGAAATCTCGATTGCACTACGGACTGCGCGGACTGCGACTGGCTCTGCAGGAAAGGGGCGTCACCCGATGAACGACCACCACGGAAGCTCTGCGACGGAGGACGAGTACCGCGACTGGGACGCGTCCTACGTCCTCGGCGCTCTCCCCGCGGATCAGCGACTCGAGTACGAGCAGCACCTCAGCGGCTGCGCGGCCTGCCGCGCGGCCGTGGCAGAGCTGGCAGGACTGCCCGGCATCGTCGGTCGGCTCTCCGTCGAGGATGCTCTCGCCATCAGCGCATCGGACGACGGCGAGGACGCGCCGCCCTCCCCGGTGACGCTGCCCGCCATCGCTCACCGTGTCCGGACGCGCCGACGTCGGCGCCAGCTGGTGACGTCCCTCGCCGTCGCGGCCGCCGTCACCGCCTCCGTCTTCGGAGGCGTCGCTCTCGGCACGGGCATCGCGGGTGCTCCCGTGGCGAGCGAGGCGACCCTCGAACCGATGGACCCGATCGCGGACGATCCCGCTCTCGCTGCGGACATCCAGGTCGAGGGGAAGCCGTGGGGCACCCGGCTGGAGTGGAGCTGCACCTACAGTGGTGATGCGCCCGCCGACGCGGAGTACGAACTCGTGATCACCCGCACAGACGGCAGCACGATCACCGTCGCCACCTGGACGGCGGCCGGGCAGCGCGCCGTCGACCTGGCGGCGTCCACGGGCATCGCCCGGTCGGAGATCACCGGTGTCGACATCAGGGTCCGCGGCACGAACTCCCCCCTCGTCCGCACCGACACCTGAGACACCGCCCACCCGCAGGAGACACCGGCACTGCCCGCGGTGCCGCGGACACAGGACAGGAGCAGACCATGAGCACCGAGACCACACCGCTGCACATCACCCGCGAGGGCCCGAGAAGCTTCATCGGCCGCAACGCGCGAGGAGCCGAGGTCCGCATCGGCGGGTCGGACGCCGACGGCGTGTTCTCGCCCGGCGAGCTGCTGCACCTCGCCCTCGCCGCCTGCGGCATGCTCTCCTCGGACCACCTCCTCGCCAGCCGACTCGGAGCCGACTTCGAAGCGACCACCGACATCACCGCGACCAAGCCCGAGGGTGAGGACCGCTACGACTCCATCACCGCCGTGATCCGCGCCGACCTGTCGGCGCTCGATCCCGAGCGGATCGCCTCACTGTCCGAACGCACCCACCGGGCCGTGGATCGCCAGTGCACCGTCGGCCACACGCTCGAGCACGGCGCGGCGTACACCGTCGACGTCGTGGACGACCCGGCCGCTCCCGTCAGCGGTCCGAGGACGGGGACCGTCTGAGATCAGCGCCTCATCGGTCACGACGACCGGTGCCGACCGAGCCGCGGACGTCTCCCTTCAGTGCCGTCAGTCTGCGATTCGCCGACCGGATCCGAGACGATTCGCGAGGCGGAGCGCGTTCACGGAGCGGAGGTGCTGGTCGGCGCGGTGACGTCCGTTGGCCGGTGAGGGGTGCGGTGCCGCGAGTACGGGGACGACACGGGGATCATCGTGCAGGGTCAGATAGCGCATGACCCCGTCGAGCGCCACGGTCCCGTAGGTGACGACGGCGCCGAGCGCGGGCAGCAGCTCCAGCAGCTCACCGAGCGCGAGCCGACCCTCCTCGATGTCCGCGGGGCGGACGCGGCCAGGGATCTCCCACGGGATGAGGTTCCATCGGAGGTAGTGGTCGCGGGAGAGTCCGGACTCGATTCGGGCCGCCCGGAACGCGGCGGCGGTGGGCCCGAGGTTGTCCTCGCTGCAGACGGCAGCGGATCCCGCGGCGATCGTCCGAGGGCCGGGTGACTGCATCAGCACCAGGACGCGACTGGCGGTGCCGCCGGAGCAGGGATCGAAGCCCGGAACGAAGCGTCCGGTCGCGTCCGCGGTACTCCGCCAGGTCTCGGCGAGGGCGTTCAGGCTTCGGACATCCACGATGGTCCTCGATCCCGGTCAGGCCGGCCGCGGTGGTGCGAGCAGGGTTCCGCGGATCACGGAACCGTGGAACGTGCGGGCGGCGACGATGATCCACGCGGCGACCAGGCCGACGTAGTAGAGCACCGCGAGGCCGGCGACAACCGTGAGACCGGAGTGCAGGGCGAGGCCGTTCAGTCCGGTGACGCAGGTGCCGACGGGGAACGTGAACGACCACCACGTCAGGCTGAACGGCAGGTGCTCCTTCGCGGTGCGGAGGGTGATCGCGAGGGCGATGACGGTCCAGAGCAGTGCGAAGCCGAGCATCGCGAAGCCGTACACCAGAGCCACGACCAGCAGCGCACGCGCCATGCCGGCGTCCACGACGGTGGGCGCGTTCGAGGCGAGCAGATTCACGGCGGTGATCGACTGTCCGACCGGACCGAGGACGATCCACAGCGTCGGCACCATCCCCGCCGCTCCGACCTTGTGCTGCGCGAGCCGGTTCCAGATCAGGGTGATCACCACCAGCGACGCGACCAGGCTGAGGCCGAAGAAGCCGTAGCAGGACCACAGGAGCGTCTCCCGCGCTTGCCCGGCGGGCGCGTACGGCAGCAGCAGTGCGCCGGTGGAAGCGGACACCATCGGCGGAACGATCGGCATCAGCCAGCCGCCGAACGCCGAATCGGGCTTGTTCTCATGCCGGGTGAACGCGAGGTAGGGCACCAGGACCGCCGTCACCAGCCCGCCGAGAGTCCCCGCACCCCAGAGCACCCAGTCGATGGTGACAGCGGCCGGCAGGCCGATCCAGTCCTTGCCGAGGAGGAGGGTTCCCGCGCCGACAGTGAGGAACGCCATGGGCGGCGCGCCGTAGAAGTGCGAGAGCACGGGATTCAGGTGGTGCCTCACCGCTGTACCGCGGTAGCGGACCCAGTGCAGCCCGGTCGCGACCGTCAGCGCGACGAGCAGCAGCGCGGCGATCGCCCAGACGACGGTGGCCCCGGTGCGGAGTCCGGGGAACTGGAGTGGCAGGGACGCGGCGGCGACCGCGACGATGCCGGTGCCCATGATCGACGCGAACCAGTTCGGCGTCAGGTTCGACACGATCAGTCCCGGATGCTCCAACTCCCGGAACAAGCGCCTCGACCGCGGAGGATGCCCGATCGAGGAAGATGCGCGGGCGGGGGAGAGAGTTGTCATGCCTCCAGCCTGAGCATCGCCGGCACCAGCCGATACAGCGATCGTCTTGGCGGGGCACAATGAGTGCTTGTGGCGACGCGGCGATTGACGGACCGGATCCTGGATCTCGACACGCTGGAGGTGCTCGAGCGCATCGCCGAGGCGGGCTCGCTCTCCCGCGCTGCCGAAGACCTCGGCGTCACCCAGCAGGCCGTCTCGGCGCGTCTGCGGGTCGCGGAGCGCGCCATCGGGCAGCCGCTCGTGCGCCGCTCTCCGACCGGGTCCCTGATGACCGACGCGGGCCGGCTCGTGCTCGAGCTGGCCGGCCCGGTCCTCGAGGCGTCCCGCCGCCTCGAGGCGGGCGCGGCAGCACTGCGACAGCCGACCGGCTCACTGGTTCTCGCGGCGTCGCAGACCATCGCCGAACTGCTGCTCCCACGCTGGCTCCTCGAATTCCGACAGCGCACACCCGAGGTGAGTGTGCAGCTGATCGCCGGCAATTCAGCCACGGTCACAGAGCTCGTGAGATCCGGTGCCGCGCAACTCGGATTCGTCGAGACACCAGCGTCCACGGCCACGCTCTCCTCTGACGTGGTCACGGAGGACGAACTCGCTGTCGTCGTGGCACCCGACCACCCCTGGGCACGCGCGGCGAGTATCAGCGCCGAGGACTTGGCCGGCACCGCACTGCTGACACGAGAGGAAGGCTCCGGCACCCGGACGACCCTCGAAGCATGGCTCCACGACGCCGGGCTCGCACTCACGACTCCCGCCGCGATCCTTGAAACGACGGCGATCATCCGAGCGAACGCCCGCGCCGGCATCGCGCCCGCAGTCATGAGCATCCTCACCGTCGAAACAGATCTCGCCGCGCGCTCACTGATACGAGTGCCCCTCCGCGGACCAGCACTCGTGCGACCCCTCCGCGCCATCTGGTCCGATCGCATCGGGTCGTCCGCGGCGGCGTTCCTGGAGATCGCGCACGAGATGCGCTGACCGGTGCACGGCTCGTCGCAACGCCGATCACGCCAGCGGCCGTGTCTGCTCGAGCTGGAAGGCGGTTTTCCGCCTTAGCAACCGGAGGGCGCAGTGCAACCCGCAGGGCGAGGGGGGAGAGAGTTTCGGCGCGAAATAAGGGAGCGCAGCGACCGCGTGCTGAAAGTCTCGGAGGAGTCGGTGGCGCAGCCACTTGAACGGAGCCCGTAGGTAGCTACGACCGCAGCGAAGCGGAGGGAGCCGCCGAAGGCTTCCCTACGGTGAAAAACGTGGATCCGAAGCGTTCGTAAGCTTCGGAACGCGCCAGGGATCCCAGGTATGGCCAGAAGGCTTCAGCCCAGTGATGGCACGCCGTGATTTGCCACCCGGGACCCCGCAACGACACGACCGCTCATTGAGAAACGCGATTCATCGCCCCGTAGGGACTTGCCGGCTTGGTCGCTGAAGGCGCGCACGAAAACACACCTCGAGGAAGGACATGCGCGTGCCGCAACTCTGGGCCGGGATCGATGCCGGCAAGAACCACCACCACTGCGTCGTCATCGACGCAGACGGGAACAAGCTCCTCTCCCGCCGCTTCGCTAACCGCGAACCCGAGATCCTCACCCTAATCGGCGACGTGACAAGCGTGCAGGCAGGTGCCGAGATCACCTGGACGACTGACCTCAACCATGGCGGAGTCGGCCTCTTGCAGGCAGTGCTTTCCGCGCATGCGCAGCCCCTGCACTACATCCCCGGACGAGCGGTTCACCACGCGGCGAATACCTACCGCGGTGAGGCGAAGACCGACGCCAAGGACGCCGTGATCATCGCCGATCAAGCTCGGATGCGCCACGACCTCGAGCCCATTCGGCAAATCGACGACGTCTCGGCCGAACTCCGATTGCTCTCCGCTCGCCGCGAGGATCTGATCCACGACCGCACCCGCGCCGCGAACCGCCTCCGCTCAACCCTTGCGCACTACTTCCCCGCACTCGAGGCCGCCTTCAACTACGCGGCCACGAAGTCTCCGCTGATCCTGCTGACCAAGTACCAGACACCCGCCGCACTACGCCGCATCGGCCAACAGCGACTCACCAACTGGCTCAAGAAGAACGGAGCCCGCACCCCAGCCGCACTCGCCACGACAGCGCTGGGGGCGGCGGCTGAGCAGCACACTGCGGTTCACGGCGAAGCAGCTGCGGCTCGATTGGTCAGCCAGATCGCACACGACCTACTTCGCCTCCGCCAAGAACTCCTCGACCTGGATACCGAGATCGACGCACGCCTGAAGGATCACCCTCACGCCAACCTTCTCATGAGCGTTCCCGGCTTCGGACCCCGCCTTGCAGCGGACTTCTTCGCCGCAACCGGTGCCGACCTCTCCTACTTCGGAACACCCGACCGACTCGCCAGCTTCGCCGGCCTCGCCCCCTCAACGCACGACTCTGGGAAGATTTCCGGAAACCATCACCGACCACGCCGCTACGACCGGCGGCTACTGAACGCCTGCTTCCAAGCCGCGTTCATCGCCTCCATGCACTGCGACACATCACGGACCTTCTACGAACGCAAACGCCACGAGGGCAAATCCCACAAGCAAGCCCTCATCGCCCTTGCCCGCCGCCGTATCAACGTCATATGGGCCATCATTCGGGACGGCACACCCTTCACCGCCCCGGTCCTAAACGCGTAGGAGCTTCACCAACCAACACAGCCCCATAACGTCAGCCACGCCATGGGCTCTCTCCGCCATGCCTAGCGGGATACGACTCCGTTACCATTAGATCAGATAACGAGATGGCACACTAATAGCCGCGCAGGTCAAAGTTTTGGCCTGCGCGGCTACATGGTGAGTTCTAGACCAGCCTGAACAGCAGAGGCTTCAGCCGCCGATACCTGCTGGGAGCGAATCGTTCACCCATTGGGGGCAGGCCTCCTCGGGCGCCTGAATCGCTGGGCCCTTGCAGTAGGACGTGACGACACCGAGCTCGAATGCATCTGGACTTGCAGACGAGGGCTGTCGGTCATGAATCGTCTCGAAACGAATCTGAGGCTCACCGTCTTTCAGAAAGACCGCACCATAGAGATAGCGGCCATTGGCCTGCAACTGTCCTGCCGCGCTGCCCGTCACTACTGCGTCGATAGTTTGTTCTTCGACCCCGTGGTCGATCAATCCGTGCAGGTAGCCGAAAGCTGACGCACCTGACTGTCCCTGTCGCAAAACAACCTTCTCGCCCGTCTGGTCCTGGAACACAGCAAGACACGCGTAGGCAGGCGCCTGTGGGTAGGAGGTCGTCCCCGCGGCACAACCTACGTCGGCCCGCGCCTGAACCCCACCGCCTGGCGTACCAGGGCTGTCGAGCAACCACGTCCCGCCGGCCGGCCGCTCAAGCGTGGCGACAGAATCTTGCGGCACCGCCTCGACGGCCGCCGCATTGGACATCGCCCCGCCCGAAAGCCCTACAGCAATCACCGCCGTCATCAGAACTTTAAATGCTTTTCTCATACTTTATCCCCCGATATCTAGTAATGACTTGAACTAGCCTAAGATGATTTGAGCATGATGAAAAGCACCTTCCAGGCCCCTCGCAGGTTTCTTGCAATGACGCGGATCAAGTGGTACGGTGCGCGAGATGACGTTCTTTGAAACTCTCGAGTCAAAATTCGACGTAAGCAAAGTTGATGATGAAGCGATTTTACTTAGGCGCCGAGGGGATGGCCGCTCGATGCTTCTAATACTCAATGAGAATACTCGCCTCCACATTTCGCATATCGTCGAAGATCAGATACTCCTAGCTGAAATAAGTGAGGCAATTGGCCGATCTCGCGGAAAAGAGCGCTACCTCATTGTGTCCGGGGGTACACTCGTCCCCTCAATGGACCGGAGCATTCTCCTAACGGACGATTCATCAGTCGAGGAACCACCCAATGGTGGAAATTGGGAACCGTACGAGCACTGACGAAGGCAGCCCTGCCATGACGCTGCAAATGCCCCATCCGATCGACGCGGCCAGCGGAGGCGACCAACCTCGCGGCCATCGGTTCGTAGCGCGAGCCTTAAACGCCTTGCCGCGCTCCTCCTCCAACCGGGGCCAAACTGCTTGACAACCTGATTGAGAATCACGGCAAAAAAGGGTGTGAGCCCGCAGGGCGACCAACGGCGGCCGGCGCAGCCGGTCGACCTCCGGGCGTCGCTCCGTCGACGCTGCGCGGGCGGAGCTCGCGCCCCGCCGCCGGTGGAACATCGGGGAGTGTGAGGGGGTCGCCCCTCACGGGCCGGCCCGGTCCGGGGCGGCCCGCGCCCGCGCTCAGAGGGTGAGGGTGTGCAGGATCAGGACGGTGGAGCCGATGGGCTTTCCGAAGTCGGTGTAGTCGAGGGTTTCGCGGCGGTTGCTGATGAGGTCCAGGGCCACCAGCTCCTCCTCGGACTCATCGCTCATGCCGCCCGGGTCGTCCTCCCACTCGCGGAGGGTCTGACGATCGGCGTCGAGGACTCTCCACAGCCCCCAGACGTGGGCGACGGGGCCGGTCGTCTCGTACTTGAACACGAGGGCGGTAGCGGTGGGCCAGGCGTGCGCGGCCGCGGCGACGATCAGCGCTCGCGCGGCCGCGGCGATCGCGTCGAGGTCGCCGGTCGCGGTGGCGGCGGCGACGGCGGCTTGCGCATCGCGCAGCGCCGGGGTGTGTCCCCACACGTCGACGTCGACGGCGGGTGTCGTGGTGGTGGTCATGGCGGGCCTTTCTGCAGGAGTCGGGAGCGGGGGTGCGGGGACCGGCGGATGCCGGTCCCCGCGGAGCGGCTAGCTGATCCCGGCGGCGTTAGCCGGGGTGCTCTCGCCCGTGACGACCTGCTCGACCGGGGAGAGCGCGTACCCCCACGCAGCGAGCTGGCGGAAGTGGGCGGCGGCGCGCTCGTCGCCGCGTCGCCACGACTCCTTGCTCGTGTTCGCCTCCTGACCTCCGAGCACGACGGCCAGCGCGACCAGCCGGGCCTTCGCCGGGTTCGCCTCGACCAGCGCGGCGAGAGCGTCGGTGCGGTAGCCGGAGGGGCGGTCGATGCCGAGCAGCGTGTGGGCGAGGTCGCTGCCGTTGCTCATCCCCGACGACACCGCAAACCGGTGCGCGGTGAGCCCGAGAGCGATCACCCGATCCGCATCCTTCGGAAGCGTCTTGCGGCTGAGGAACGTGGCGATCCACTGGCGGCGGACCGTCTCGGCGGCAGTCCACGCCTTGTTGTTGGCGATGAGCACCTTCCGCTCGGCGGACTTCTCGACGCGCTCCTCCTCCGCCTCCTCGGGGGTGAGCGCCGCGGCGGGCACGTCGCCGCGGTAGGCGTAGGTGAATCCGGCCTCCGTGGGCTCCTGCACGAAGTGGGTCACGTCGATGTCGCCGTTCCAGCGGGTGTCGATGAGAGCCCCGCGAACCGGGATCGCGGCGATGTGCTCGGCGGTGACCTGCTCCCCGTCGGCCGTGCGGAGCTTGCGGAGGGCGACCCACGGGCTGCCCTCGCCGTAGGCGTCGGAGCGGGTGAGCACCTGGAAGCCGTTCGCGATCTGCTCCTGCTCGACGGCGGCGAGGCGTGCCTTCTCCGCGGCGTCCTCGCGGAGGCTCTGCGCGGTGTGCTCGAACTGGGTCGGGTCGTTGGTCGCGACCTCGATCAGGTGGGCGCGGGCGTCGGCGTCGTCCTCGAACTCCAACAGCACCGCGGCCTGGTCGAGAGTCAGCTCGTGCTCGTGGAGAACGGACGTGACGGTCGCGGACTCCGCGACGGCGAGGCCCTTCTTCACCGCGTCGGTCTTGGTTCCGGTGCGCTTGGCGATCTGCGAGGCGGTGATGCCCTCGAACGCGAGCTGCGCCCAGGCGGCGGTGCGATCCGCGGTGCTGAGTTCGGCGCGCTGGTCGTTCTCGATGATCTGCTGAATGATCCGGTCCGCGGTGGTGTCGTCGCCCTCCACGACGTAGACGGGGACCGTGGCGACTCCGGCCTCGCGTGCGGCGAGGGTGCGGCGCTGGCCTGCGCGGACGATGACGTTTCCGTGCTCGTCGCGGCGGGCAAGGATCGGGGTGATGACGCCGTTCTCGCGGATCGACGCGACGAAATCGCGTGTCACGGGGGCGCTGGTGCGCACGTTCGCCTCGATGACGAGGGTGGTCGGGTCGATGTGCTGAACGGTCCCGGTTCCGGTGGTGATAGTCACGATGGTTTCTCCTTGATCGGTGTGCGACCATTGAGGCGACGGGTCCCGTGGTGCTTCATTCACTACGGGGCTTTTGTCGTCTTCCTGATCGTTTTTCTTTGCCTCTCCGGCGAGTGAAAACCAATTGAGTGGAGTCGGCGGAGTGACGCCGATCACGGGCGAAATAAGCCCGCAGGGCGCGTCCGGGATCGGTGGCACGTAGCCGATGGAGCGAGATAGGTTGAAACCGCGGAGAGGTGAAGAAAACCTGGGAACGCGCCGCGTAGCGGCTCCCGCCGGCGGTGCTCCGTCACCGCTGCGCGTGCGGAGCTCGCGCCCCGCCTTCGGCGGAACACGGGGGAGCGCGAGGGGGTCGCCCCTCGTGGCCGGCCCGAGGGCCGGCCCCTCCCCCGCGCTACTCGGCGGGCGTCAGGAACGCGATCAACGCGGCGGCCTCGGCGGTGCCGTCGTCGTAGACGGGCATCCCGCCGGGGCCGCACTCCCCCGGCAGTCCGAGCGTGTTGCGGGTGTGCGTGAGAATCTCCACGTCGGTCGCGGTGGTGTTCTCCGGGTCCTCGTCGCGGCTGGTCGCGAGGATGAGGGCGAGCTGGTCGGCGCTCGCGCGGCCGGTGTCGGTGCGGGTCATGGTGTGGTCCTCTCAGCGGCTCAGGAACGGGGCGACGCGGCGGATCGCTGCGCGGCGGGCGTGGGCGACGCAGTGGCGGAACGAGCCGCTGGTGATGCCGTGCAGCTGGTCGGAGTGCCACGCCTCCCAGACCCCGGACTTGCGGCGGGTGACGTGCACCGAGGGCGTCGTCTTGGGGTCGGTGCCCACGACGCGGACGTCGACCGCGCGGGTGCCTCCGAGCGTGAGGTAGGTCTTCGCGGTGGTGTGCAAGTCGGTGGTGATCTGCATGGTGTGGGTGCTCCCTCTGGCTGATCGTTTTTCTTTGCCTCTCCGGCGGGGAAAACCGTTTGAGTGGAGGCGGCGCAGTGACGCCGATAGCGGGCGAAATAAGCCCGCAGGGCGCGTCCGATAGCGGTGGCACGGAGCCGGTGGAGCGAAATAGGTTGAAACCGCGGAGAGGTGAAGAAAACGGGTGGAACGGGCCGCATCGCGGCCTCCCATTGGCGGCGCTCCGTCGCCGCTGCGCGAGTGCAGCTCGCGCCCCGGAACGGGACACCGGGGAGCGTGAGGGGGTCGCCCCTCACGGGCGGGCAGCGCAGGCCCTCCTGCTTAATTGCTTGGCTGGCAGGCGGCGCTGGCGGCTACGGTGGGCGGATGAACCGCCTTACGGCAGCTGCGATCGCGATCGCGGTGCTCACTGTCGCCAGCGGTTGCTCGGCGGTTGCACCTGAACCCGCGTCGAAAGCGCCGAACGGCGATCCGATCGTCGCCGCTCGCAGCCTCCCTGATGCTGGTGGCGTCGTCGCCGGTAGCGACGCCAGCTCAAGCTGCGGCGAATACGTTCTTGAGCAAGGCGGTGACTTGCCTAGCGAGGCTCGAGCGTGCCTCGCGACCGCCGCGATCGCGGGAGACGAAGCGGAACTGGCGTGGAGCACACCGACTACCGAAGGCGACCCGATCGTCTCGTTCGCGTTCGTCGGAGGCTCGATCGACGGCGTCGACGTGTACACGACGACGGCGTTCGATCGCCACAACGGTCTCGAAGAGACCACGGGCGTGGGCGCCAGCTGGTCACTCCTGCACTGTGCCGATCCGGCAGATCTGCAAGGTTCGGGCGACTGCGAACGCTACGTCGAGGGATGAATCCTGAGCCGGGCACCTCGGAGACTGAGCCGCATCGCGGCCTTGGATGTGCGGTGCTCCGTCACCCGCCGGCCCCCACGCTCGAGCGGTTTGTGTCAGCGTCGGATGCGACGATGGGAGCCTGTAAGAGCTGGCACACCGGACGCGCGCGGAATCGGCATCAACGGTGGTGCGCAGCAGCGCGGCGACGCCGGCCGCGGCGATCCCGGAAGTGCGCGCAGCGATCCCGGAGGATCACGGGATCTTGTACATGCTCCGCCTCAAAAACTGAGCGCGCTAACGCTCACTCGTCCCGCTGGCGTGCGCGCTGGACCAGGCGAGGCAGCATGGGGATCTGGATGAGGACGAAGAGGGCGACACTCGCGGTGTACACCCCGCTACTCAGCGGCGGGACGCTCTCTGTCGTCCACGCGAGAACGAGCCAAATCGCTGCTCCAGCAAACATGAGTGCCAACGCCCAGAGCGTGGTCCGGGCCGCCCTCCGGTCGTTCACCGCGCCATCCGTCTTCCATGCACGGTTGCTGACGGCGAGGCCGAGTGCGACGGCGAGGAGTGCGGCGCCGACGACAGCGAGAGCGATGGTCAGCGAGGAATCGAACATCAGCTGCGATTATTCCGCTACGGGCGCGGCGCTGCGGCGCGGTGCGCGCTGGGTGGTTGTGGTGACGACGGCGGTCGCGCGGGTGAGGTTGGGGCCGATGGCGTCGGCTTCGAGGACGCGGCCGGTGCGGCGGTTCTCGCCTTCGCCCCAGGCGACGGTGCGCTCGTAGCCGACGACGATTACGGCGTCTCCCTTGTGGAGGGAGGCGAGCACGTGCTCGCCCAGTTCGAACTTCGCTTCGACGTAGTGCGTGGTCGGGGCGTCGTGCGGGGTCCACTCCCCCGCGCGGTATTCGCCGGTGTTCTCGATGACGCGCAGCTTCACGATCTGCACGCGGCCCGCCTGCACGGCTTCGGGGTCGGCGGCGAGGTTGCCGGTGATGGTTCTGGTGCTCATCTGTCGTCTCCTGCTCGTGCGGTTGGTGGGTCCCGTCGACGTCGACGGGTTCTCGTTCGCGGCCGCGGCCGCGGGTGTGTCGGTGGGGGGTGTCTCGATGCCCCAGGACGCCAAAGCGTCGCGGCGGGTGACTTCCACGGGCGGCTCGGACAGCGCTCTGCGCTGTTCGAGCTCGGCGCGCGTTACGGTGAGGGCGGGGATGCGGCGCTCGTCGCCGTAGGCGAGGCGGTAGAGCCGGTCGGCCTCGTTCTCCAGCCAGTCGACTTCGCCTTGCCGGTCGGCTTGTCCGGCGAGGTACCCGGCCCGGTAGTCGTCACCGGTGATGTTCGGGCCGGTCATGCGGCGTGCTTCTCGATGAGGTCGGGGCGGAAGCCCGACCAGTGGTCCTGGTCGCTCGCGACGACCACGGGGGCGGCGGAGTAGCCCAGCTCCTCCGTGACGTACGCGAGCGCTGCGGGGTTGGTGGTGATGTCGACGGTGGTGTACTCGATGCCCTTCTTCTCGAGCACCCGGTAGGTCATGGTGCACTGCACGCACGACGGCTTCGAGTAGACGGTGAGCATCAGTCGTCCCACCGGTCGCCGCGGTGCGGGTCGTGCTCGTCGTTGACCGGGGACCAGGCGTGCAGCTCGGCCCACTTCTCGGCGGCGTCGGTGTGTCCGGCCTGGGTGAGGAGGTCGATGATGCCCGTCGCGCGCCAGCACGGCAGCGTCGGGGCGATCGCTTCCGTGACGGCCGGGTCGGAGAGCGTGGCCGCGAAGGCCGCGACGGCCGCCTGGTAGGTCGCCGCCGGGTCGGGCGTGGTCTGCTGCTGCTCGCTCATCGGTGGGTTCCTTCCGGGGTGTGGGCGTCGCCTTCGTCGTCGTCGCTCGCGTGCTCCGCGATCCACAGGTCCGCGGCCTCATCTCGTCCGAATGCTCGCAGGAGTCCGGCCAGCGCGTCGACCTCGGCGCAGCTGAGTCGCACGGCCAGCTCGTCGGCGGTGTCTCCGTGGGAGAACACGGACGCGAACTCGGCCACCGCGCCCCAGAGGGTCGGCTCCTTGGCCGTGGGGCTGGTGGTGATGGTGTCGGACATGGCGTTTGCTCCTCGGTGGTGGTGCGGGTCAGGATTCGGTGCGGGTGAGGGTGTCCACGAACATGACGCCCTCGGGGCCGGGGATCGTGGCGGTGTGTGCCAGCGCCCACCCGTTGCGTGCCAGACCTGAGAGGTCGACGTCGCGCTCGGCGATCCGGCGCAACTGGCTCTGCATCCCGTCCTCGTTCGTGGCCGGGACGAAGGTGCTGACGGTGGTGATCTGCTGCATGTTCTTCCTCTTCCTCATCGTTTTTTTGCCGTGATTCTCAATCAGATTTGTCAAGCCAGCGGGGATGGTTTGGCTCGCCTGTTCTTCCTTCTCTCCCAGCGTTTTTTTGCCTGGAAGGCACGTAGTGCCGAGCAGGGTCGGAGGCGGGAGCGCAACCCGGAGGGCGGAGGAGGAGAGGTTGTCGGCGCGATGTGAGGGAGCGCAGCGACCGCGTGCCGAGAACCTCGGAGGAGCCGGCCGCGCAGCGGCTTGCGCGGACACTGGAGGCCCGTACGCTGCCGAAGGCTTCCAGGCAAAAATGCGCACAGCGCTCAACACCGCCGCCGGCCAGAGGCCGGTGTTCGCTCGGGTCTGTGAACCGCGACGCTCGTCGCGGCGGCTCTCAGTGGTCTTCGGTGAGGTGGCGGTAGATGGTGCCGCGAGACACGCCGAAGGTGTCGGCGATCTGCTGGACCGTGTAGGTCTTCTCGTCGTACATCGCACGCGCCTGTTTCGCCTTCGTCGGCGTCATCTTGAAGCGCCCGCCGCCCTTACGTCCGCGAGCTCGAGCGGCGGCAAGGCCGTCGTGGGTTCGCTCCACGATGAGGTCGTGCTCGAACTCCGCGATCGCGGCGAGCATGTGGAAGAACAGCCGGCCGCCCGGAGTGGTGGTGTCGATGCCCTGAGACAGCGCCTTCAGTCCGACGCCGCGCTGCTGGAGGCCGTCGGCTACCTCTTTCAAGTTCCGCACGGACCGGCCGAGGCGATCGAGCTTCGTCACGACGAGGGAGTCACCCTCGCGGAGGTAGTCGAGAGCGTCCTCGAGCGCGGGACGCTTCGCGAGTACTCCGGAGGCGTGCTCGACGAACACCTTCTCGCAGCCGGCTGCCGTGAGCGCATCGGTCTGAGCGTCGGGGTTCTGGTCTCTGGTCGAGACGCGCGCGTATCCGATCGAAGCCATAGGCCTGACTGTACTGCGAACGTAGGTTGCGGGTCATAGCTCTCGGACACGGGCCGTGGAACACGGCGCGCCGATTGGACCGCCGCGCTGCTCGACCGTCTCGTAAACGATCGTTCGCGAACACCTCGGCAGTGGTCGCTCAAATCGATTTCTGTCGATAACATCGGTGCATGCCGATTGATCACGTGCGGGGCACCTCTGCCGCCGTCTCCCTCTTTCACTCTTTGGCCGACCCGAAGCGTCTCCAGATCGTGCGGCGACTTCAGCATGGTGAGGCTCGGGTCAGTGATCTAGTGGCGGAGCTGGGCGTGGCGCAGTCGACGGCTTCTGAGCACATGAGCTGCCTGCGCGAGTGCGGCCTGGTCGTGGGGCGTGCAGAGGGACGGCAGGTGTTCTACTCGTTGGCCCGTCCGGAGCTGATCGATCTTCTCGAGTCCGCTGAGGCACTTTTGGAGGCGACGGGGTTCCAAGCGGATCTGTGCGGCACGTTCGGGGCGGAAGCACGGAGCGCACGTGACGTGGACGCTGCCGCATCGGAGGTCCGTCGGGGCGTGGAAGTGGCGCCGTGATCGGCACTATCGCGGCGGCAATCGGACTGTTCGCTGCGACGAACATCGATGACATCGTGGTTCTGACGGTGCTGTTCCTCGCGTCCGCCCGTGGCTCGCTGCCGGGCTGGAAGGTTGTGGCGGGGCAGTACCTCGGCTTCGCGACTCTCGTCGCGATCAGCGTCGTTGCCGCCGCCGGGTTGACGATCATCCCGGATGAGTGGGTGGGGCTTTTGGGCCTGATCCCGCTGGCGATCGGTCTGTACGGGCTCATCCGCACCCTGCGCAGCAGGGGCGATGATGACGACGACGATGACGAGAGTTCGATCAGTGCGGTCGGGCTGCTGGGCGTTGCGGGGATCACGATCGCGAACGGCGCGGACAACATCTCCCTCTACACGCCCGTATTCCGCACGAGCCCGATCGCGGACACGGTGGTCACGATCATCGTGTTCTTCCTCCTCGTCGCGGTGTGGTGCCTGATCGCTCGCGTCGTCGGCACGAACAAGACGGTGACCGAGCTGTTGGAGAGGGTCGAGCACTGGCTCGTGCCTGCCGTATTCATCGGCCTGGGTCTGTTCATCCTGATCGAGTCGGGTGTTCTGCCTCGACTCCTCGAGCTGTTCTGATGCCCGCCACGCGCAGGCTCGTCCTCCGAGTGGCTTTCATCGCTGCGCTGATTGCGGCCGCGTTCGGTCTTGATCAGCTCACGAAGAGCTGGGCCCTGACAGCGCTGGAAGACGGACGCACGATCGAGCTCGCTCTCGGAGCGCGGTTCGAGTTGATCTTCAACCCCGGCGTCGCCTTCGGGATGGGCTCCGAGCTGGGACCTGCACTGGCGGTCGGACTGATCGTCATTCTTGTGACCCTCACGGTGTGGGTGTTCGTGCGGACCATCCGCGGGGCTCCGCTGGGTGGACCGGCACTTCTCGCTCTCGCCGCCGGCGGTGGCGCAGGGAACATCTGGGACCGCATCAGCCGAGCCGCGGACACGCCGCTGGGCGGAGAGGTCGTCGACTTCATCGCGGTCGACTGGTTCGCGATCTTCAACGTCGCCGACATCTTCACCACCTGCGGCATCGCCGGCTGGGCCCTCCTGCAGGTCTTCGGCAGAGCGGACGCGCCCCAACCACAGACGAGCGAAACCTGATCGAGGCGCAGCCCTGAGCCTCACCGTTCGCCGGATCACGGCGCCGTCCCCTTGTTTCTGCCGACCACCGGCCTGACAGAAAGCACCACCCGTGAAAACCAGCACCAAGGTCAACCTGATCGCCATCGCCGCGGCTGTCTTCGTCGTCGCGGTCATCGCCGCGATCGCGATCTTCCGGCCCTTCTCCGCCTCCCGCGAAGAGGTCGCCGCCGCGACGCCCGTCCTCGAGCAGAACACCCACATGCTCGATCAGGCGGAGGACGGGAAGGTGACGCTGGTCGAGTTCCTCGACTTCGAGTGCGAGGTCTGCGCGGCCGTCTACCCGACCATCGAGCAGCTGCGTGAGGAGTACGCAGGCCGGGTCACCTTCGCGACCCGCTACTTCCCGATTCCCTCGCATCGCAACTCCGAGAATGCCGCTCTCGCCGTCGAGGCAGCAGCGCGGCAGGACCGGTTCGAGGAGATGTACGACCGGATGTTCCAGACGCAGGCGAGCTGGGGCGAGAGCCAAGACTCCAAGGCCGACGTGTTCCGCGGCTTCGCGGAGGAGATCGGCCTCGACCTGGAGCAGTACGACGCGGATGTGGCCGACCCGTCGACGCTCGAGCGGGTGCGCTTTGATTTCGAGGCGGGCAAGGACCTGGGGGTGCAGGGCACGCCGACGATCTTCGTCAACGACGAGGCGATCCAGCTCGAACGCCTCGAAGACATCCAGGCCGCTCTCGACGCCGCTCTCGCCTCGTGAGCGCCCTCAGCCGCCGCGCCCTGCTGGCCCTTCCCCCGCTCGCGATGATCGGCATCGGGACCAGCGGATGCGCGCGGGACGACCTCGCGGAGCAGTACCGCGGCGGGTCGAACAAGAACTACGTCGCCGGTGACGGCACCGTCATCGAATGGCCTGTCGGCAGCCGCGGCGAGCCGGTCGACTTCGCCGGAACGAGCGAAACGGGCGACGCGATCAGCTCCGAGGATTACCGCGGGCAGGTGCTCGTCGTGAACTTCTGGTACGCCGCCTGCGCCCCCTGCCGCGCCGAAGCACCCGACCTGCAAGCGCTGCACGAGCAGTACGACGGGAACGGAGCGGCGTTTCTCGGTGTCAACGTTCGCGACCAAGCCGACACCGCCACCTCGTTCGCGAACACCTACGGCATCACCTACCCCTCGATCATCGATACCGACGCCGCCGTGGCCCTCGCGTTCTCTGGGAAGTTCGCCGCGAACGCCGTCCCTACCACCCTCGTGCTCGACGTCGACGGCCGACCCGCCGCGCGGATCCTCGGCCGGGTCACCGCCCGCTCCATCCTCGACACCCTCATCGCGGACACCATCGCGGAGGCGGCCTCGTGAACTGGGGAGAGGCTGTGTTCAGCGGCCAACTCCTGCTCGCCGCGCCCATCGCGGTCCTCGCCGGCCTCGTCTCGTTCGCGTCCCCGTGCGTGCTCCCCCTCGTCCCCGGCTACCTCGCCTACATCGGCGGAAACCCCGACCTCGCCACAGGCAGCCGGCGCCGCCTCGTCGCCGGAGTGGGCCTGTTCATCGCCGGTTTCGCCGTCGTCTTCATCGCCTACGGCGCCGCGTTCGGCGCCCTCGGGACATGGCTGCTCGAATGGCAGGACACCGTCACCCGCATCCTCGGAGTGCTCGTGATCCTCATGGGCGTCGTGTTCATCGGGCAGGTCCGGTTCCTGCAACGCACCATCCGCCCCCGCTGGAAACCCGCGACCGGACTCGCCGGAGCACCCCTGCTCGGTGTGGTGTTCGGGCTCGGCTGGACACCCTGCTTCGGGCCCACCCTCGCCGCGATCTCCGCGCTGAGCCTGGACGGCGCCTCCGCCGGCCGCGGCGCGTTCCTCGGCCTGCTGTACTGCCTGGGCCTGGGACTGCCGTTCCTGCTGATCGCCCTCGGATTCTCCTGGGCCGCCACCGCGACCAGCTTCCTCAAACGCCACATCCGCACCATCAACCTCCTCGGCGGAGGGCTACTCATCCTCATCGGCACCGCCATGGTCAGCGGCCTGTGGACCCAGTTGATCTACCGCCTCCAGAACCTGATCAACGGATTCGTCCTCCCCATCTGACCCGTCACCCCCGCCCCGAGAGGACCACCGAATGAGCGCACTCACCCCCGCCGAGACCGAACAGCTGACCCGACGCGGGCTGCGCCTGGCGCAGTTCACCGTCGCCTACAACGTCATCGAGGGCATCGTCGCGATCGCGGCCGGTATCGCCGCGGGACTCGTGTCCGTGATCGGGTTCGGCATCGACTCCGGCATCGAGTCGATCGCCGCCGTGCTGGTAGGGCTGCGCCTGGCGGCGCGGCTGCGGCATGGTGAGGCGGACGAAGCGAAGGAGCGGCGCACGTTGAAGTTCGTCGCCGTGACGTTCTTCCTCCTCGCCGCCTACGTGAGCATCGAGGGCATCCGCAGCCTGATCGCGGGTGACGCTCCCGAGTCCTCCCCGGTCAGCATCGTGCTCCTGATCCTCTCGATCATCGTCATGCCGGTCCTTGCGGCGGTGAAAACGCGTGTCGGGAAGAGGCTCGGAGACCCCCTGATCCTCGCGGACGCAGCGGAGACTCGGATCTGCGTGCTGTTGAGCGTCTCCACCCTCGTCGGGCTCGTCCTCTACGCCCTCACTGGAGCCGCGTGGCTTGACCCGGTTGCAGGGTTCGTCATCGCTCTCTTCGCCATTCACGAGGGACGCGAGGCCTGGGAAGGCGAGCTCGTAGAAGACGACGATGACGATGACTAGAGCGGGCGCCGACAGGCGAGCCACGAGCGGGCTGACGATCGATGTTCCGGGGCAGACACCCTCAACCTCAGAAGTGCTCTCCTCGGGTGCGACGCGCACGGCGGGAGGATGATCGGAGAATGATGATCGAGGTTCTTCACATCGACGACTGCCCGAACTGGAAGGACGTCGGCCCTCGCCTGGACCAGGCGCTGAAGTCCACCGGCCACTCCGACATCCCCGTCACCTACCGGCTTCTGGCGACACCGGAGGACGCCGCCGGCGTCGCTTTCGCGGGTTCCCCGACGATCACCCTCGACGGGGAAGACCTGTTCCCGTCGGGCGGGCGGACCACGGATCTTGCCTGTCGGATCTACTTCACGCCGAGCGGGCTGGCGGGTCTTCCGACGACGGAGCAGCTCGTGGAAGCGATCGCTGCCCGTGAACCCTGATTCCTCCGTCACCTGTTCCTGCTGCGGACGGGCCCGCCGTCGACGTCAGGTTCACGCACTCAACGATGGCGCCGCGTACGTGTGCCGGCGGTGCGGGCTCTGGATAGCGCTGCGCCCGGGCAGCGATCACCCCCGCGCCTCCTCATTGTCTCGGCGCTGACACGCCGGAACTCAACGCCGGTCAGGTCGTTCGGGTTGCTCTCAGCCCGAGCCGGGTGCGGCCGCGAGGCTTGAGGACGGACAGGGCGGTGATAACCACGAGAACGACGGCGCCGCCGGCGGTCGCGACGACCAGTTGCGTGCGGGTTCCCTCGAGCGTGGAGGGGATGAGCCCGTGGCGGGCGGCGAGGGACATCGTCTCGATGAGGCGCGTGTGCAGCAGGAGGACTGCGGTTGCGAAGACACTCAGCCACAGCTTGATCGCCACCCAGTAGTGGCGCACCAGTCCCCAGTGCGTTCCGAGGCCTTGCAGGATTCCGGTGGCGAGGGAGGCGAGGGCGAACGGGATGATGACGAACGTCCCCAGCGGGTCCAACGCCAAGTAGGCGCTTCGGACCGTGAAGGGGTCGCTGCTGGTCGCTCCGACGAGCGCGATCGCGAGGAACGCGCCCACCGCGCCGAACCAGCCCACGGACACCAGGACGTGGACGGTGAGGGCGACTCGGCGAGCTCGCGGGCCGAGCATCATCAGTGATTCATCATCTGCGCCCCGCCGCCGGTGAGCAGGTGCACGACGATGAAGCCGATCGCGAGGACGACGACGACGACCATGAACACCTTCACCCAGCGGGGGCGCTCCGGGACGGGCGACGGCGTGCCAGACGGGTTGGAGTCACTCATGCGCTCAGCCTAGGCACCCGCCCAACCCATCCCGTATCGATGTGGTGCGTTGCCCCTGCCCCGACATCTTCGGTCAAGTCGGGAATCTTCCGCCCGATCACCCCGTTGTCTGATACCCCCGGGGGGTATACCGTCGGATCAGGCCGGAAGCGGCCGGAAGGAGTCATGATGGCGCAGCACCACCTGCACGATGACGAGCACGAGAGTGCTCACCGCACCGTCGAAGCACGCGACGTCGACGCGGGAAGGACAGGTCATCACGTGAGTACGGCCCCTGACGGGCACGCCGGGCACCAGATGCGCGGAGCGCCTGATCCTCACGCAGGCCACAACATGACGGCGGGCGCTGCCGGCCACGGCGGCCACGGCGGCCACGGCGGCCACGGCGGCCACGGCGATCATGTCGGCCAGTTCCGGCGGTTGTTCTGGATCATGCTGGTGTTCGCGGTGCCGGTGGTCGTGTTCAGCGGCATGTTCTCGATGATCCTGGGCTACTCCCTCCCCGACGTTGCGGGGGTCGGCTGGATCTCGCCGGTGCTCGGGACGGTGATGTACGTCTGGGGCGGCCGGCCCTTCCTGCAGGGGGCGGTGTCGGAGCTGCGCTCGAGGACGCCGGGGATGATGCTGCTGATCGCTCTGGCGATCACGGTCGCGTTCCTCGCGTCGTGGGGTGCGAGCGCGGGGCTGCTGGATCACGAGCTGGACTTCTGGTGGGAGCTGGCGCTGCTGATCGTGATCATGCTGCTCGGGCACTGGATCGAGATGCGCTCTCTCGCGCAGACGTCCTCCTCGCTGGACTCTCTCGCGGCGCTGCTGCCGGATGAGGCGGAGCGGGTGCGCGAGGGTGAGGTGGAGAAGGTGTCTCCCGCGGACCTGGTGCAGGGGGATGTCGTGGTCGTGCGTCCCGGCGGCCGGGTGCCGGCGGACGGCCGGGTGCTGGAGGGCACCGCGGACGTGGATGAGTCGATGATCACCGGGGAGTCCCGCCCGGTCAGTCGCGGCCCGGGATCGATGGTCGTGGCCGGCACGGTCGCCACGGACACGGCGTTGCGGGTGGAGGTGACGGCCGTCGGCGACGACACCGCTCTCGCCGGCATCCAGCGCCTGGTCACGGAGGCGCAGAACTCGTCCTCCCGGGCGCAGCGCATCGCTGATGTTGCCGCCGGGTGGTTGTTCTGGTTCGCGTTGGGCGCGGGAGTGATCACCGCGATCGTGTGGTCGCTGCTGGGCAGTCCCGACGAGGCGGTGATCCGCACCATCACGGTTCTGGTCATCGCGTGCCCGCACGCGCTGGGACTCGCGATCCCGCTGGTGGTGTCCATCGCGACCGAGCGGGCCGCGAAGGGCGGCGTCCTCGTCAAGGACCGTCTCGCGTTGGAGAGCATGCGCACGGTGACCACGGTCCTGTTCGACAAGACGGGCACCCTGACCAAGGGCGAGCCGACGCTCGCCGCCGTGCACACTGTCGACGGGGTGAACGAGGAGCAGCTGCTCGCGGTCGCTGCGGCGGTCGAGGCGGACAGTGAGCACCCTCTCGCTCGGGCGATCGTGGCAGCCGCGAACAGCCGCGGCGTGCGGGTGCCGGCAGCGACCGGTTTCCAGGCGTCGACCGCTGTCGGCGTCACGGCGCAGGTCGAGGGGCGTGCGGTGAGCGTGGGCGGTCCGTCGATGCTGCGCGCGCACGACGCTGCCGCGCTCGAGCAGACGCGCGCGTGGGAGGCGGAGGGGATGATCATCCTCCACGTCCTCGCCGGCGGTCGGGTCATCGGGGCTCTCGGGCTCGCGGATGAGGTGCGGGAGGAGTCCCGGCAGGCTGTCGACGCGCTGCACGCGATCGGCGTGCAGGTGGTCATGATCACCGGCGACGCGGAAGCGGTCGCCCGCACCGTGGGCGAGGAGCTCGGCATCGACCGGGTGTTCGCCGGCGTGAAGCCGGAGGACAAGGCCGCGAAGGTCATCGAGTTGCAGCGCGAGGGCCGACGGGTCGCGATGGTCGGTGACGGCGTCAACGACGCTCCCGCTCTCGCGCAGGCCGACGTGGGAATCGCGATCGGCGCAGGCACCGATGTCGCGATCGCATCCGCCGGGGTGATCCTGGCCTCCGATGACCCCCGGTCGGTGCTGTCCGTGATCGAGCTGTCCCGGGCCAGCTACCGGAAGATGAAGCAGAACCTGTGGTGGGCGGCCGGCTACAACCTCCTCTCCGTCCCCCTGGCCGCGGGAGTGCTCGCGCCGATCGGGTTCGTGCTGCCGATGTCGGTCGGGGCTCTGCTGATGTCCGCGTCCACGGTCGTCGTCGCCGTGAACGCGCAGCTGCTGCGCCGCCTGGAGCTGTCCCCGCAGGCCAGCACCCGCGCCGCGCGCGAACGCGACACCAGCCCAGTCCGTCACGAGGAGGGCCGCAGTACCGTCCAGGTGCGCCCGTAGTCGCCGGAGGCGACCACTCCGCGCTCGTCGGCGGCAAGGACCCACTGTTCTTCGCCGTCGACGAGCGCGAACGCCTCCGGCTGCCCCTCGAGGGTTCCGTGGCTCTGCCAGGAGCCCTCGAGAGTTCCCGTCCACAACGTCCCGTCGACGTCGACACCGACCAGCTGCCCGCCGGCACTGCCGTCCACGAGGAACAGGGCGGGCGCGCCGGAGACGGGCCGGAACGTGACCGCGGCGACCTCGCTGACCTGTAAGCCCGTCTCGGTCGTCGCGAACACCCGGTCGGGACGCTCGGGGTCCACGGTCAGATCGCGCAGCGGCAGTTGCGCAGACGGGGTCCATGCGGCGCCGGAGTCGTCGCTGCGGAGGATGACGCCGCGGCTCGCGTCGTACCCGTACACGCGGGTCGCCGCATCGGTGAGAGCGACGGTCGCGAGGTCGTGGAAATCCGTCTCCCCACTCAGGGACACCGGCTCCCAGGTCGCGGCCGCATCGATGCTGCGGATCAGACCCAGGTTGGGTCCTGGCGCGGACCTGTCGGCGGGGTCGGGATGCCCGGAGGCGTAGAACACTCCCTCCGGGGTGATCGTGAACCCCATCGTGTCCTGCGCCCGGCCGGCGACCGGCCCTCCGCCCGCTTCGTCGTCGGTCGGGGTGGGGCTGGCCGGGTAGGTGTCCGGGAGGGTGTCGGTGGGGATCACCCACACTCCCGAGTGCGCAGCCGCGTAGGTGAGCCCGGTCACCGGATCCCAGCCCAGCCCGTGCACGTGCTCCAACCCTGCCGGCGCGGCCACGAGCGCGCCCGTCTCCACGCGGCCTGACGAAACGCAGCCGGTGAGCAGCGCCACCGTCACGGCGGCGCCGACGATGACGGCGAGACGCCGCGTGCGGCGCGAGCGGTGCCCGCAATGCTCAGCCAAGGCCGACACCCAGATCGCTCATGAAGCCTTCCGGGTCCACGGGGCTCCCGTCCACGCGCGTTTCAAAGTGCAGGTGACAGCCGGAGGAGGCGCCGGTGGAGCCCACGAGAGCGATCAGGTCGCCGGCGGCGACCGTGTCACCCACGTCCACGAGCAGGTCGCTGTTGTGCGCGTAGCCGGTCTCGATGCCGTCGCTGCTCGCCAGCAGGATCCAGTTGCCGTAGCTGCCGGCGTAGCCGGCTTCCTCGACCGTGCCGCCAGTCGCTGCGACCACCGGGGTTCCGCAGGGGGCGGCGAGGTCGGTGCCCTTGTGGAACGCGCTCACGCCCGCGACCGGGGCATCCGGGCGAGGACCGAACGTGCTCGAGATGCGCCCCGCGACCGGCACCCGCCAGGTAGCGGACGCGACCTCGCTGTCCTCAGTGGATGCGGCGGACTCTTCTGATGCGTCGTCCACGAGTTCCGTGGCGACGGCGGCGGTCACCAGCACCTCGGGTTTGGCTTCCGCGCCGAACGTGTCCCGGGTGACGGTGAGCTGCACCGCGCCGGCCGCGACGAACGTCTGCGGCTGCGCCTCGCTGACGGCCAGGGTCGTGGTCTTGGTCGGGGTGCCGTCGACGGCGAACGCGGGCATGGAGGAGGTCACCGCGATCATCGTGACGAGAGTCATCGCGGACATCCCAGCCAGGCGCGGCCGCATCGTGGCCGTGCCCGGCGGGGCCGGGCGCGGGCGGGCCGCGACGCGGGCGGCGTGCTGCAACGCCTGCGCGTCGGCTCGCGAGGGCGCCGTGTACGTCACCCGGCGTCCGAGCGTGAGCGCAGCCTGCCGCGGGGAGGCATCGCGGGTGCGGGTTCGGGTGCGGTGCACGTCGCGGCGGCGCGGGTCGCTCGTCGGCGTCGACGCGGCGCTCACCGGGCGACTCCCGAGCGAAGCGGACGGGGGTGAAGAGGAAGGCGGTGCATAGGGGGACGTTTCTGGTTCGAGCGCCCTCAGAGGGCGCGAAGAAGTAGAGGGTGGGGATCGCCAGGTACGGCGACCCCCACCGGGGCGCGGCGGTAGCGCGCACGGGCGCGACGCAGCAGCGCTCCGCCTGCCCAGGAGGGGGAAGGGGCGTCAGAAAGACGGGTCAGCGGGACGCGAGGAGATCCTGCATGGTTGCGATCTCCTCGGTCTGGGTCTGCACGATCGTGTTCGCCATGTCGATGGCGTCCGCGTTCTGGCCCTCGTCGACCTCGGTCTGCGCCATCTCCACGGCGCCCTCGTGGTGCATCATCATCTGCTCGAGGAACAGCGTCTCCGCCTCGGCGCCGGTCGCGCTCTCCAGCGAGGACATGTCCTCGTCGGACATCATCCCGTCCATGCTGTGATCCATGCCCGACATCGAGTCCTCAGCGCCCCACGCGCTGATCCACTCCTCGAGCTGCGCGATCTCCGGACCCTGCGCTTCCTTGATCTGGGTCGCGAGGTCGGTGACGTCGGTGCTGATGCCGTCCTTCGCGAGGATCATGTCGGCCATCTCCACCGCCTGCTCGTGGTGGGGCTTCATCATCTGCGCGAACATCACGTCCTGATCGTTGAAGTCCGCCTCCGCCGCAGCAGTCGAAGACGGCGACGCGGACGCGGACGAGGAGGAGCTGCTGTGGTCCATGCCGCCCGTGCCGGAGCTGTCCGAGCAGGCGGCCAGAGTAATTGCGGTCGCCAGAGCGAGAGTCGAGGCGAGAAGAGTGCGCTTGGTGTTCATGAGTGTCGTATCCGTTCAGTAGGTAGCAGGAATCGCCGGAACCGCGCCCTGCGGGCGGGGTGATGAGGTCGCAGCGGACGCTGCGACGACAGGCGAATCAGGTGCGACTGATCGACAACACCGTCAACGACGGCAGATACACATGGAACTTCGCGCGCGGAACGAGCAGCAGAAGACGCGGACCCGCGTCGAGCACGCGCGCGAACAGCGCCGGCACCCGGGCCAGGAGGATCAGGGACGCGAGGAAGAAGACGATGACGCACGTCGCCGCCATCAGAGCGCACCCCATCGCGCAACTGTCATCACACGGCACCATCGGCACGACCGCGCCCTGATCGGCGCCAGCCACGAGAGCCATCCCGCCTGTCGACGCAGCTACCGGGTCGGCGTGAGCATCGGTCTGCGCATGCGTGTGTCCTGCGGACACAGACGCGTCGGAATGGCTGCCCATCATCGAGTGCATCGCGAACACGCCCAGCAGCAGAGCCGCCAACGTCAGCACCACGACCACCGCGCGCATCAGCGGCGCGGACAGCTTAGAAACGACGCTGTCGCTCATGATCCACACCTCCGACACTGCTCGTCACTCGTCCGAGGGCATCAGAAGGGACGCCCATGCATACCCCCCTAGAGTATGCAGAAAGCAGCCGGAGCGGCTGAAAACCCCCTCCGTACCCGTCCGCCCCGCGCAGCAGCGGACGAGCTGCACCAGCACCCGGGGGATGAGGACACCGTGACCGAGCAGACGAGCGAGCAGACCGACATCACCGGCGCCCACGGCTACATCTCCGACAAGGACCAGTACCTCCGCCGCCTTCGCCGCATCGAGGGGCAGGCTCGCGGCCTGCAGAACATGGTTGAAGACGAGCAGTACTGCATCAAGATCCTCACCCAGATCTCCGCGATGACCAGCGCCCTCGAGTCCGTCGCGCTCGGTCTCCTGAACGACCACCTGAACCACTGCGTCCTCGAGGCCGCCGCAGCCGGCGGCGACGAAGCGAAGATCAAGCTGCAAGAAGCCTCCGACGCCATCGCGCGGCTCGTCCGCTCCTGACGTTCAAGTGCGCAACCCGCCCTGAATGACGCCGGCGGTCCTCGACGCAGCGGGATACCGGCGCCCTGGCTAAGCGTTCCCGCTTGTCCTTCGACGGCTTCACGGCAGTTCGATCCGCTGCGATCCGTGGGATGAGGCGAACGAACACGACCGCAGTAGCGCCGCAGCCTGGCGCAGGCGTGCCGAGGTGAGCGATGACATCGGCTATCGGGGCAGCAGTTCGGTTCGTAGGGTCGGACTTATGGAACCGTCTCGACAGCTACCCGCCATCGGCGCCCCGGCCTCCCGCGCGCTCGAGGAAGCGGGCGTGCATGATGCGGACGACCTGCGGCGGGTGGGCCTGGACCACCTCGCGACCCTCCATGGGGTAGGACCTAAGGCTCTCCGACTTCTCCAGCAGACCCTCGACGCCGACGCGCGCAAGCGGTGACAGCCGATCGATCGGGTGCTCTCCATGCACCCCGAGCATGTGTGTTCCTGCGACATGCTCGCGCCTTTGAGCTGTCCGGAGCGGCCCGTCCGGGCTGTTCTGCCGCCAGTGGTGGCGGGGGTCGCTGACATGATGACGGGGTGCTGATCGCGTACCTGGACGAGTCCTACACACAGGACTTCTACTTCATCGGCGCTGCCGTGACGACACAGGAGAAGTGGGAGCAGCTCGAGCACGGCTACGCCGCTCTCCGGGAGCAGATCGCCGCGGATCACGGGGTGCCGGCGGATGTCGAGTTTCACGGGCACGAGCTGATGGGCGGCGCCGGCGAGTGGGCTCCTCTGCGCGGGAAGCATCGTGAGGCGGCGGGCATCTACGCGGCCGCGCTGCGCATCGCGCAGGAGGCAGAAGTCCGCTACCTGTTCCGGGGCGTGGACGTGAAGCGCCTGAACGCCCGGTACCGGTACCCGGAGCAGCCGCACAAGATCGTGCTGCAGCACCTGCTCGAGCGGGTGAACGAGTACCGCCGTGACGTCTTCTCCTTCGATACCGAGGAGGTGATCGTCGTCGCCGACGAGATCGCGACGCAGGAGGAGCACCGGCGGCAGTTCGAGAGCTACCGGTCACTGGGCACGCCGGGCTACCTGACGAGCCGCCTTAACCTGATTTCCTCCCCGATCCAGTTCGCGTCCTCGAGGAACGCCGCCGGGGTGCAGGCGGCCGACCTCGCGATCTACCTGCACCGGCGTCGGCAGACGGTGACGGAGACGCACCCGAAGTCCGCGGCGACGATGACGCGCCTGGGCGCTCTGATCGACGCGTCGACGTCGCACGACCGGATCTGGACGCCTTAAAAACGAAGACCCCGCTAGGCGGGGTCTTCGGCTGGCAACGTTCCGGGAACCGGCCCGTTGTGACGATCACGATACACGCGGATCCTGGACGAGTCACGGCGTCACGGGCGCCGCCGCTCGATGAGGATCGTGTCGCGCCAGCGGCCAGCCTCCGGCCCGTACGTCATCTGCGCGATGCGCTCCCGGATGCCCACACGCCGGAATCCAGCGCGGTCGTGGAGGGCGAGACTGGCGGTGTTCTCGGGGAAGATGCTCGACTGGATCGTCCACAGGTCCGCGTCGTCCGCCGCGGCGATGAGCGCGGCCAGCAGCCTCGATCCGACGCCGCGGCCACGTGCAGCGGCGGCGATGTAGACGGAGTGCTCGACCACGCCCGGTAGACGGGGCGGGCCGAGACCTTCGACAACGCGGCCCAGCCGAGGATCTGTTCTCCGTCGACGGCGACCAGGCGCCCGACGTCGAGCTTCCCCGCGTCGAACGCCTCCCGCGTGGGCGGTTCGGCCTCGAAGGTGGCGTGCCCGGTCGCGATCCCCTCGCGGTAGATCGTCTCGACCGCCGCCCAGTCTCCGGGGGTCATCGGCCGGATCGCGGTCATGAGCAGCAGCTCCCTCCGGCGGATCCGATGTCGGTGGAGCAGACGCCGGTTTCGGGGAGCACGAGCTGGACGCGCCGGGCGGCGGCGTGATCGCCGGCGAGTTCGTCCGCGATGGAGCGGACCTGCTCGTAGCCGGTGGCGAGCAGGAAGGTCGGCGCACGGCCGTACGACTTCATCCCGGCGATGAAGAAGTTCGGCTCGGGGTGGGCGAGTTCCGCGACGCCGTGGGGGTCGACGGTGCCGCAGGAGTGCAGGTTCGGGTCGATGAGCGAGGCGAGGGCGCGGGGTGCTTCCACGATCTCGTCCAGGGAGACGCGGATCTCGCGCAGCATGTCGAGGTCGGGCCGGAACCCGGTGGCCTGCACCACGACATCGACTTCCACGCTCTCGCGCTCCTTCCGGCGGCGCCCCATCACCGTGACGCCGCCGGAGGGGGTCTTCTCGAGGCGGTCGATTTCGAAGCGGTCCAGGAGGGTGATCGCGCCGTCGCGGACGAGCTGGTGGACGGTGCCGCCGAGCTTGCCGCGCTCCTCGAGCTCGTCGTCGCCGGAGCCGAAGACGCGCACCGGGCTCGTGCCGCGGATCGCCCACGTGATCCTCGTCTCCGGTTCCTCGCGGGCGAGTCGAGCGAGCTTGATCAGGGTGTTCGCGGCGGAGTGGCCGGCGCCGACGACGAGGACGCTTTTCCCGGCGAACCGGGCACGGTCCGCACCGAGCACGTCCGGCAGTGCGTGGCTGAGGTGCTCCGCGACATCAAGGACACCGATTGGGTCAAGGCCCGCGGAGGCGAGCGCGTTGGGCGTGGAGTAGGTGCCGGAGGTGTCGATGACCGCGCGCGCGGTGACCTCGACGGCGCCCTCCGGAGTGTCCAGGCGCAGCAGGAACGGGGTCGCAGCGCGGCCGGTGGAGCGGGTGCGATCCATGCCCTCACGAGAGACGGCGGTGACACGGGAGCGGTAGCGGATGACCGGGGCGAGCTCCGGGGTCGCGGCGAGAGGAGCGAGGTAGTCGCGGACGAACTCGTGCCCGGTGGGCAGCTTCTTCGCTGCGGGGGCCTCCCAGCCGGCGGCGTCGAGCAGGCGCCCGGCGGCCGCGTCGACCAGGAACTCCCACGGGGAGAACAAGCGAGTGTGACCCCACTGCTGCACAGCGGCACCTGCGCTCTCACCCGCCTCGTAGACGATGACGTCGAGGCCGCGCTCGAGCAGCTGCGCGGCGGCGGCGAGACCCACGGGGCCGGCGCCGATGACGGCGACGGGCAGGCCGGTGAGGCGGCGCTCGTCGGTGCGGGGCGGGACGGTCAGCAGCAGGGTCATCAGGTGCACTCCTCAACATCGACGGTCATCGATGGATCGAGTCTGCCCCGGCATATCGATGGCTGTCAATGTGTGGGAGGGTGGAGGCATGGCGACGACCGAGCTGACTCTCACCGCGGCGGCGGCCGCGTGCTGCGCGCCGCTCGCGCGCGAGCCGCTGAGCGCCGAGGGCGCGGAGCTGCTGGCGCGAGCGTTGAAGGCGATGGCGGATCCGGCGAGGCTCCGCCTGGTGTCGATCGTGGCGTCGAGCAGCTCGGGCGAGGTGTGCGTGTGCGACTTCACGGAGCCGGTCGGGCTGAGTCAGCCGACCGTGTCGCACCACTTGAAGATCCTCGTGGACGCCGGGATCCTGGCCCGCGAGAAGCGCGGCACGTGGGCGTACTTCTCCCTCGTCCCCGGCGCGCTCGACTCCCTCGCCGGGATGCTCACCCGCGTCTGATCAGGCGGCCGTGACCCTCGCCGCGAGAGCGTCGACGCGCGCGGCGAGCTCGTCGTAGGCCGCATCGAACGCAGCATCCGTGCCGGCAGGTACCGGGTCGGGGATCGACCAGTGCAGCGCGTCCGAGCCGAGTTCCTCGTGCGCGGCGTCGCAGACGGTGATCACGAGGTCTGTGTCGGCGGCGACGTCCGCGAGCTGCTGCGGGGCTCCTTCGGGTAGCGGGAGGCCGTGGCGTTCGGCGGTCGCAATCGCTCCGGCGGCCACCGCGGCGGCCGGGTGGGTGCCGGCGGAGGCGACGGGGATGGGGCTGCGCTGCGCCCAGAGCTGCGCGGCGAGCTTGGAGCGGGCGGAGTTCGCGGTGCACACGAACAGCACTCGCCGCGCTGCGGCGGTGGTCGAGGGCCCGAGCTGGTCGAACGCCCCGGGGATCAGATGGACGTAGCTGCGGCGCCGGTCCGCCTCCGAGCGGCGACGGAGGATCATGCCTTCGCGCTCGAGGACGGCGAGGTGGTGCGCGACGAGGTTCGAGGGCATCCCAAGACGGTCCTGCAGCTCCCGCGGCGCGAGGTCTCCGAGGGTGAGCAGGTCGGTGATCCGCAGGCGCGCGGGGTCGCTGAGGGCGGCGTGCCGGGCGGCGCGCGCTTCGAGTTCGGTTCGCTCGGTGTTCATTGACTCAATCTTGACTGAGTGATCGTGAGCGGTCAAGATGGCCGACGACATGGACACCACTTCCCCTCCTCCGCTCGCTCGTCGGGCCGTGGCCGAGTTCCTCGGCACCGGTCTGCTCGTGGCGATCGTCGTCGGCTCCGGCATCGCCGCTCAGACGCTCTCCCCGGACGACGTCGGTCTGCAACTGCTGGAGAACTCCCTCGCGACCGCGCTGGGGCTGGCGGTGCTGATCCTCACTCTCGGCCCGGTGTCGGGGGCGCACTTCAATCCGCTCGTCTCCGCCGTGGACGCGGTCCTCGGTCGTCGCGACCGCACCGGCCTGCTGGGGCGGGAGCTGGCGGTGTTCGTGGGCGCGCAGCTGCTCGGAGGCATCGGCGGCGCGGTCCTCGCGAATGCGATGTTCGAAATCCCGTCCTCGATCGCGACGACGGAGCGGGTCACTGCCGGGCACCTGCTCGGGGAGGTCGTCGCCACCGCGGGCCTGGTCCTCGTGATCCTCTCCCTCGCCCGTACGCACCGAGGCCCGCTCGCGGCGGCCGCGGTCGGCGCGTACATCGGTGCCGCGTACTGGTTCACGTCCTCGACCTCGTTCGCGAATCCCGCCGTGACTCTCGGCCGCGTCTTCACCGACACCTTCGCCGGCATCGCCCCCGCCTCCGTCCTGCCGTTCGTCGCTGCGCAGCTCGTCGGCGCCGCGATCGGCGTCGGCATCGCCGTGTTCCTCTTCCCGGGCGCCGCCCGGGCCGCCGGGGACCTTGTGGTCCCGGCCACCTCGACCTCTTCACACGTCTGATTCGAAAGGCCCATCTGATGCATCTCGTCGCTATCGGCGGCAGCGACGCGGGGATCTCCGCCGCGCTGCGCGCCCGCGAGCTCGACCCGTCCGTCGACGTGACCGTCGTCGTCGCCGACTCGTACCCGAACTTCTCCATCTGCGGGATCCCGTACTACTTCTCCCGCGAGGTGCAGCCATGGCAGTCGCTTGCGCACCGCAGCCACGCCGATCTCGAAGCCACCGGCATGACCCTGCGCCTGGACACCTTCGCGACGGACATCGACGTCGCCGGGCAGCAGCTCACCGTCCGCACCCCCGACTGCTCGCTCGACCGGATCGGGTACGACGAGCTGATCGTCGGCACCGGCGCCCTCGCCTCCTCCGCCGGCATCGCGGGAGTGGACGCACTGGGGCCGGAGGACGGAGTGCACGTGCTGCACTCGATGGGCGACACCTTCGCGCTCGAGCGGTTCCTCGACAGTCGAGACCCGCAGACCGCGATCATCGTCGGCGCCGGCTACGTCGGCCTCGAGATGGCCGAAGCCCTCACCGTCCGCGGCCTCCGAGTCACCCAGCTCCAGCGCGGCCCGGAAGTGCTCTCCACCCTCGACCCCGAACTCGGCGCCCTCGTCCACACCGAACTGACCGAGCGCGGCGTCGAGGTTCTCACCCGCACCACCGTCGCCTCGATCGAGAAGACCGCCACCGGCCTCGCCGTGCACGCCGACCACGACGGCACACCTCTCACCCGCACCGCTGACGTCGTCCTCCTCGTCGTCGGCGTGAAGCCGAACACCGACCTGCTCGCCCGCGCCGGAGCGTCTCTCGGCGCCGGCCGCGCGGTCGTCGTCGACGAGGCGATGCGCACGGGCCTGCCGCACGTGTTCGCGGCAGGCGACGGAGTGACCACGCACCACCGTCTGCTCGGCAGCACCTACCTGCCGCTGGGCACCACGGCCCACAAGCAGGGACGGGTGGCCGGCGAGAACGCTCTCGGCGGCGATGCCCGGTTCGCCGGCTCGGTCGGCACGCAGGTCGTGAAGGTCTTCGACCTCGTCGCCTCCCGCACCGGCCTTCGCGAGCACGAGGCCCTCGCCGCGGGCTTCGCGCCGGCGACGACGAGCGCGGTCGCGGACGACCACAAGCGCTACTACCCGGGCGCGCAGCCCATCACGATCCGCATCACCGGCGACACCCGCGACGGACGTCTGCTCGGCGCGCAGCTCGTCGGACGCCTCGGCACCGAGACCGCCAAGCGCGTCGACACGTACGCGACCGCCCTGTTCGCCGGGCTCACCGTCGAGCAGGTCTCCGACCTCGACCTCTCCTACACACCCCCGCTCGGCTCCCCCTGGGACGCCGTGCAGATCGCCACCCAGACCTGGACCCGCACCACCACCGGAAGCAGCATCCCCGCATGACCGAGAAGCCCACCGTCCTCTTCCTCTGCCAGCACAACGCCGGCCGCTCCCAACTCGGCGCAGGCCTGCTCGAAGTCCTCGCCGGCGACCGCTACACCGCCACCTCCGCCGGTCTCTCCCCCGCCGAGACGGTGAACCCCGCGATCGCTGCGACCGTCGCCGAGCTCGGCCTCGACATCAGGAACCACATCCCCCGCGCCGTCACCGTCGAGGACCTCGAGAACGCGGACATCGTCATCACCATGAAGCCCGGCCTCACCCTCCCCGCAACGCCGACCGGCCGATTCCTGGAGTGGAAGTTCCCCGACCCGACCGACTGGAGCACCGAGAACGTCCGCCCCCTCCGCGAGGCCGTCGCCGCCCGGATCCAGACCGAACTCCTCACCTAGACGCGTCAGGCGGCCGCAAGGGCGATGGTGGGTCTGCTCCTCGATGGCGACTCTGGACCGTGCTGCAGAAGCGGGGTGACGGGATCGTTCGGCCGGGGCGGGGTGGGGTTGAAGGTCGTCTGGTCACGGAAGATCGCCCAGATGACGTTCATACGGCGCCGGGCGAGAGCGATCAGAGCCTGCTTGTGCGACTTCCCCTCCTGGCGTTTCCGATCGTAGAACGAGCGCGAGACCGGGCAGTTCCTCGACGCGATGAACTCCGCCTGGAAGCAGGCGTTCAACAGCCGCCGGTCATAGCGACGTGGCCGGTGATGGTTGCCGGAGATCTTCCCGGAGTCCCGCGGCACGGGAGCGAGACCCGCGAAGCTGGCCAACCGGTCGGGCGTCTCGAACGCGGCGAGGTCAGTACCGGTCGCGGCAAGGAAATCCGCGGCGAGCCTGCGCCCGAACCCAGGAATCGACACCAGAAGATCCGCGGATCTGCTGTCCTGCAAAGCGGCTTCGATCTCCCCGTCGAGCTCGGCGACCTCGTCGCGGATGCGGAGGAGATCACGCGCGGACCGGCTCACCAGCCGAGCCGCTGCCCCCTCCCCCACGACGACCGATGTCTGCTCGCGCGCGGCTTCCACCGCCGTCTTCGCGACCGCCGCGGATTTCCAGCAGCCCTGTCCCTTCAACCACGCCGCCAGCCGGCTCTCCCCCATGCGCCGGATCGCACCGGGGGTCGCGTACCGGGTGAGCAGCACCAGAGGTCCCCTGGTCGTCGCGTAGTTGAATGCCCCCTCGAGCGACGGAAAGTAGTGGACCAGGATGGCGCGCAGGCGATTCACGGCGCGGGTGCGATCGTGCACCAGGTCTTCTCGTCGCGCCGAGAGCAGGCGCAGTTCCGCCGTGACCTCGTCGGCCTGGCGCATCAGCGTCACGTCTCGCCGGGTCCGCGCTTGGTCGGCGATGATGACCGCGTCCTTCGCGTCTGTTTTGGCTTCGCCGCGGTAGGCGCCCGAGGCGTGATGCACGACGCGGCCTGAGATGTAGAACAGCGGCTGCGCATGCGAGTGCAGGAGCGTCTGCAGCAGCCCTGTCCCGCCGTGGTTGAGGTCCGTTGCCCAGGCGACGTCGGTGCCGCCTGGCAGGGAGGCGACGTCTCCCATCAGGGTCAGGATCGCCGTTTCTCGGTTCTTGAACCGTTGGGAGAGCAGCTTGGTTCCGTTGGCGTCGATGACGACGCAGTGGTGTTCGGTCTTGCCGGCGTCGATACCGGCCCAGAGTTGGGGCACGCAGGGTCCTTCCGTTGAGGGTGCGGTGCGCCGTGAACGACCTTGCCGGCATGTCCTTACGGGGCGATCTGGTCGCGTTTCTCAATGAGCGGTCCTGCCGTTGCGGGGTCCCGGGCGGCTAATCACGGCGTGCCATCAGTCGGCTGAAGGCGGTCAGCCATACCCGGGACCCCTGGCGCGTTCCGGAGCCTACAACTGCCCCGGATCCACGGAAATAACGGTAAGGAAGGCGGTTTTCCGCCTTCGCGACTGGAGGGCGTAGTGCAACCCGGAGGGCGGCGGAGTAGAGAGTTTCGGCGCGAGATAAGGGAGCGCAGCGACCGCGTGCCGAAAGTCTCGGAGGAGCCGGTGGCGCAGCCACTTGCGCGGAGAGCTCCGGTCGCAATGAGGGAGCGCAGCGAACGAGCCGCCGGAGGCTTCACGGCAAAGAAACGTGAGCCCACCGGGCGAGCCGGAGCGGCCGGCGCAGGCGGACGGGCCTCCGGGCGGCGTTCCATCGCCGCTGCGCGAGCACAGCTCGCGGCCCGGAACGGGATGCTTGGGAAGGGTGAGAGCCGCCCCTTCACGGGCCGCCCGAAGGCCGGCCCTCGCCCGATCCGCTCGGCGAGGACGTCTCCGTGGCGGCCTCGCGGGCTACATCGAGTTCGGCGGCGGTGTGGTGCCCCTGCACGTCGGAGTTGTTCACCTTGTAGGGGCGAGTGCCGTCGTTCCAGTCGAGCGCGACGGTCACGCTCTTGGGGTTCACGCGGGTGACGACGTGCCAGCCGAACCGGTGCTTGATCATGTCGCCCTTGGCGCTTGTCTCGCGGCTGTGGATCGTGACCTGTCCCGCGGCGGTCTGCGCCTCGCGGACGACCAGCCAGTACGACTTCGAGCCCGACGCTCTGCGCACACTCGCCCCACGAATCGAGCACGGGATGCAAGCCGCGAGCGGGGTCGGTCGGGCTGCTGGCGGTCGTCGGATCACGTCAACCAGTAAGCGCGCTGCGCGTCCCTCCGGGATGCCCTCTGGGGCACTCCTGACGACCACCCGCCTCCGGCATCGCACCGCTTATCGGATGGATGGCCTCGATGCGTGTTCAAGCGAAACGACTCAGGTTGAAAGCCGTGTTGCCGACGCGTGCGACCCTGTCGAGATGCACGCCCCTCGGAGACATTTCCTGGCGATAGGCACGGCGTTCATCCGGCTCCTACGCCTAGGATTCGCCCGAGGGACGGTGAGTCATGGCGAGTTGGAAGAAGCTCCACGGCACGACTCTCACCGGCCTGGCTACAGCTTTCAGCGCTCGGCTTGAAAGCGAAGGCCATGCGCCGGGTCAGCTCGCCGGGACTCAGCCTCGCGGTCGGAGCGGCGGGCGTGGCCTACTGGCTCGCCAGCCCTTCAACTTTTGACCAGCTCCCCTCCCGTTTAAAGAGAATGCGAGTCTGACAATCTTCCCTTAGGGAATCCGCAGCAAGTCTGGTAAAAACTGCCGTCGGGCGCGTAGCGCCGAACCCTCTATGACGCAACGATCGCTCGAGGTCGACAGCATCGTCGACTGAATCGCTACTGAGCGACAGTCTCAAATAGCGGTCCGTAGGTGAGCGATGGAGCCTCACCCAATCGCTCGGCCAGAGGTGTCAGGCGCTCTTGCAAGGGGTTACCCGCCAGCACGTGATCCCAGGCCGTCAGCGCTCGCACGAGTAGCGCCGAGGCCACGCGCAACCACATGTCCGCTTGCGGATGGCGGGCCTGATCGAACCAGCCGAAACCGGAAGGGCTGCCTGGATCTGCAGCCGTGTAGAGGTCCACGATTTTCGCGCCGGCGTGACTCACCCCGGATGCCATCCGGAACAGCACGTACAGGCGATCCGTGCCCGTGACGGACCTCGCCCTCTGCTGGAAGTCGTTGTCGGTCGTGTACTCACCGAAGCGGTTGAGCAGCTCTTTCGCGCGAGCCAGCTCCGCCCCGACCAGGTCCGGTTTCAGGTCGGGATTGGCCTGGCGAATGTTGTTGAGCAGCTTGCGCCTCGCCTCCGCACCTTCCCGCGTGAACCCCTTCCAGCCGTCCGGTGCCTTCAGGAGCCAAGCTGCGGTCGTCGCATCCTCCATCAGCGTGCGTATGACGGGAACAGCCGCGAGCGGCTGCTTCGCTTCATACAGCGTTGCGATCGCCCGGCCGCAGTCGACGGCGTGCGCGACGAGCGCTCGAACGGCGATGACGGTCTGCGTGTTCACAGGGGTGGAGTACTTCGTCACGGGATTGGCAGCGTGGTCGTCCCAGAGGACGCAGAGGCGACGCAGCGTATCGGTCGACTTCGTCTCCTCGAGCCACTGCTGGCGCCTCGTGTCAGCGCGCCGCTCCTTGGCGTCGCTTCGACGCCGTTGGTCTCGGGCGCGGCTCACTTCACGCGTCCCGAGGCATCATCAGCGTCGCATCAGCGATCCGAGCGTCCGCCACTGCGGCACGCTGCACCGCGCGGTACACGGTCCACCGCGCCACACAATACTGCTGCGCGAGCTTCGCGATCGAGTGGTTGCAGGACCGGTACTCCGCCACGAGGTGACCTTCGATTCTCGGGCTCAACTTGGGCTTCTTCCGTCGGAGCCGACCCTTCTCCTTCGCAACCTTCATCCCCTCCCGGGTTCGAGCGCGGATCAAGTCGCCCTCGAACTCAGCGATCATCGCCAAGACGTTGAATAGCAGCCGACCGATCGGATCTATCGGGTCATTCACCGTGCCGCCGATTCTCAGCCGCGCTCCCTTGCGTGTCAGCTCATCAGCTATGTCGCGGGCAACACTAATCGATCGGGCCAGGCGGTCGAACTTCGTGACAAGGAGGGTCGATCCGTCATGGCAGGCGGCCAGGGCCGCGGCCAGCGCAGTGCACGCGCGATTGGAGCCCGTGGGGCCCGAGTCGACGTAGAGGCGATCAGCCGGGACGCCGGCGGCCGCGAGCGCGTCGCGCTGCACCTGCGCGTCTTGCTTGTCAGTAGAAACGCGGGCATAGCCAACGAGGTCGGTCATTCTGACATTGTCCCAGTGAGCATCCCCCAACCGGACAATTCACCAGGCGAGTCTAACGGAAAGAAAAGAAAGGCTTCTCGGCGCGGAGGCGTGCAGGCGTGCAGGCGTCCGCAGCGTCCGGTGAACTATCTCTTTGCGGGACCGGCAGGCAGCAGGCTCGACGGGACATCCTCACGCTCCCAGCGAACAGAGAGGGTGTCCCTGCTACGGGCTGGCAGAATGAACACAACAACAGGTCGGACCCGCGGATTCGCAGGTGCCGGCCCAGCAACGGAGACACCCACACTGACGCCGCGCAAGCGATCGTCAATCGGACTAGCCGCGCAAGCGGTGGATCTCACGTTCTGCGAAAGACCTTCCTCACCGAAGATCGTCGAGTCACATGCTCCGCGTCCCGCGACGTCGAGCCGAAACCGCTCAGACGATGCATCCCGGCGCGGAAGTAGCAACGCCCCTAGTAGTCAATCGATCTAGGCGCGACTGCGCGGGCTGTCGCGCCGGCATCGAGACTCTTGTGAGCGACTTCCTCGCCGCGACCGGCACGGTCGTAACCTTCTCCGCCCTTCTGAGCGGACTCGCGACCTTCGGGCCGTGGGTCGTCGGAATCGTCTGCGCTCTTTTCCTGCTGGTCATGCTGGGGTCGCGGACAATCGACCTAGTGGCGCGGGCGATCGATACCGTCGTTGTGCCGCTCGTAGCCCTGTTCGGGAACAAGACCAGGAGCGGTAATGCCCGGGCTGTACTCGAATCGCGCTCCGGCGCCGTTGAGCCTAGGAGGAAGGGACCCTCGTGAGCGGGCGTCTCTAGCTGAGGAGCTGCACGAGGACGTCGGCGGCGACGTCCTCGCCCTCGATAGGGGGGAATCCGCTGACGGTCCCGGTCGCGTCGACGCCGAGCGAGGAGTCCGGGAACCGGGCGACGAGGGAGGCGCCACGATCCGTGACGTGGGTGCCCAGATCACGTCGAGCCGCCCTCGCGCCAGAGCCGATCGCCTGCTCGTGCGACTTCCCCTCGCCGCGTGTCCGGTCGTCGAGAACTCGTGACTCGGTCGTCTGCTGCACGCTGACCATCGCTGCGAGGCAGCAGGCGCGCGGTCCCGAGTACCGCCCGGTGACGATCGGGGACGGCTGCTGGATCGGAGCCGGCGCGATCGCGCTTCCCGGGATCACGGTGGCCGCGGGCTGCGTCAGCGCCGCGGGCGCCGTCGTCCCGTCCGACTCGGAACCGCACGGCCTCTCCGATGGGGCGCCGCGCCTGCGCGATCTCGACGAGTAGCCGGTCGCGGCGTACGGCCGGCTCAGCCGTCCCCTCCGCCCGGGATGTCCCGGACGACGCTTCAGCGCGGGTCCAGCCGGGTCGCCGCACCACCGCCCGAGGAGCGGCTGTGGAACCACGGTGCGTGGGAGTCGGCGTGATTCCCGCCGAGCACGGCGTCGCTCAGGTGCGCCCGCGTCTTCTCGCGCCGGCGCTTCATCGCCGAGGCCCAGGACCGGGTCGCGGAGCAGACCGCCTGACGACGGCGCTCCCTGGCCGCTCGTGCGCACGTCGCCGTGCGCGCGAGCGGCCCCGCGGAGGGATCAGAACAGGCCGCGCGGGGGCTCGATCGAGGCGAGGACGCCGGGAGCGGCGATCACGCTGAGGCGGCCGACCTCCTCCGGGGTCAGCTCGGGCAGGCGCTGCGCGAGGTCGAGGAAGCGCTCGATCTCGGACTCCTCGAGCACGTCGGCGGCGAGCGTGCGGAACTTCGACACGTACTGCTCGCGGCTGAACGGATGCGCGCCCAGCGGGTGCGCGTCCGCCACCGCGATCTCGTCGACGATCGTCGTGCCGTCCGTCATCAGGATCTCGACGCGCGCGCCGAACGCCTTCTCGCCCGGATCGGTGGAGTGGTAGCGGCGGGTCCACTCCGCGTCCTCCTGCGTGGTGACCCGGTGCCAGAGCGCGATCGTGTCGGCGCGGGCGGCCCGCTCGGGGGCGTAGCTGTGCACGTGGTGCCAGGCGCCGTCCTGCAGCGCCACCGTGAAGATGTACGGCACGGAGTGGTCCAGCGTCTCGCGGGACGCGGCCGGGTCGTACTTCTGCGGGTCGTTCGCGCCCGAGCCGATCACGAAGTGCGTGTGGTGCGAGGTGTGCAGGACGATCCGCTCGACTCGCTCGGGATCGGCGGCCTCGGGGTGCGTGCGGTGCAGGCGGCGGGCGAGGTCGATCAGCGCCTGCGCCTGGTACTCGGCCGAGTGCTCCTTCGTGTACGTGTCGAGGATCGCGCGCTTGGCCTCGCCGCGGTCGGGCAGCGGGACGTCGTAGCTCGCGTCGGCGCCGTCGAGCATCCAGGCGATGACGCCGTCCTCGCCCTCGTAGATCGGCGACGGGCTGGTCTCGCCGCGCATCGCCCGGTCGACCGCCTCGATCGCCATCTTCCCCGCGAAGGCCGGCGCGTACGCCTTCCAGCTCGAGATCTCGCCCTTGCGCGACTGCCGCGTGGCGGTCGTCGTGTGCAGGGCCTGCGCGACGGCCTGCTCGATCGTCGCGACGTCGAGGCCGAGCAGCGTGCCGATCCCGGCGGCGGCCGAGGGGCCGAGGTGCGCGACGTGGTCGATCTTGTGCCGGTGCAGGCTGATCGCGCGCACCAGGTCGACCTGGACCTCGTATCCGGTGACGATGCCGCGGACGAGCTGCGCCCCGCCGATGCCCGCGTGCTGGGCGACGGCGATCAGCGGAGGGATGTTGTCGCCCGGGTGCGAGTACTCGGCCGCCAGGAACGTGTCGTGGTAGTCGAGCTCGCGCACGGCGACTCCGTTGGCCCAGGCCGCCCACTCGGGCGACACCCGGCGGGCCGGGTCGACGCCGAGGACGACCGAGCCCTGGCCGCCGATGGAGGCGGGGTGCGCGAGAGCCTGCGCGCGGGCGGCGACGACCGGGCGGCGCAGGAGCGACGCGGTGGCGACGGCGGCGTTGTCGATGACCCGGTTGACCACCATCTCGGCGACCTCGTCGTCGATCTCGACCGGATCGGCGGCGACCTCGGCGAGCGCGTGGGCGAGCTGCCCGTGTCGCGGGAGCTCCTCGTCGCTGCGGTGGACGCGGACGTGGTGTTCGTGCACGGGCGGCTCCTTCGTCTCTCCCCCAGGCTATCGCCCGCCTCCGGCCCGGGCCGCGCGGGCAGAATGGGCGGATGTCCTCCCCCACGCGCGTCGCGGCGCTCGACTGCGGCACCAACTCCCTCCGCCTGCTGATCGCCGATGTGGAGGGCGGCCGCCTCCGGGACGTCCAGCGCCGCACCGAGCTCGTGCGGCTGGGCCGCGGGGTCGACCGCACCGGCCGCTTCGACCCGGCCGCGCTCGAGCGGACCCTCGCCGTCACCCGCGAGTACGCGGCCGCCGCGCAGGAGGCCGGCGCCGAGCGCCTCCGCTTCGTCGCCACCTCGGCCACCCGCGACGCCGCCGACCGCGAGGACTTCCTCGCCGCCGTCGAGCGGATCCTCGGCGTCACCCCGGAGACGATCTCCGGCGAGGAGGAGGCGCGGCTCTCCTTCCGCGGCGCGGTCTCGGCCGTCGACTCCGCCCGGCCCGTGCTGGTCGTCGACCTCGGCGGCGGCTCGACCGAGCTCGTGCTCGGCGGAGCGGAGCCGGAGCAGGCGCACTCGATGGACGTCGGCAGCGTCCGCCTGACCGAGCGCCACCGCCGGGCCGCCGCACCGACGGAGGGCGAGCGCGCGGCGATCCGGGCGGACGTGCGCGCCGCGCTGGCCGCCTCCTCCGTCGACCTCTCGCAGGCCCGGAGCGTCGTCGGCGTCGCCGCGACCGTGCTCACGATCACCGCGCACGTCCTCCGCAGCACCGACCGCGCCGCGCTCGAGACGTCCCTCCCCCTCTCCGACGTCCTCGCCGCCTGCGACGAGCTCGCCGCGCTGTCTCCGGAGGGGACGGCGGCCCTCCCCTGGGTCCGCCCGGGGCGCGAGGACGTGCTGGCGGCCGGCGCGCTGGTCTGGGGCGAGGTCCTCCGCGCGGTCCACGAGGCGTCGCCGGGCGTCGACCGGGTCCGCTCGACCGCGCACGACATCCTCGACGGCATCGCGCTCGGCCTCGCCTGACGCCCGCGCGGGTCAGGCGGTGAGGGCGCTCCCGGAGTCGCGCGGGAGCCGGGCGGCGGCGGCGAGCGGCACGAGGGTCAGCACCGCGAGGGCGAGGAAGGCGACGCGGTACGGGACGAGGCCGGGCCCGATCGCGGTGCCGACGGCGAGCGCCACCGCGCCCACCGCGACTCCGAGTCCGGCCGCGATCTGCTGCGTGGTGGCGTTGAGGGTGTTCGCGCCCGACATCCCCTCCTGCGGGACCTCGGCGAACGTGACGGTGTTGTAGGCCGTGAAGCCCGCCGAGCGGGCCACTCCGCTCAGCACCAGCAGCGCCACCACGAGCGCCACCGGAGTCGCCGGCTCGAGGAACGCCATCGCCGCCATGCACGCCGCCCCGACCGCGCTCGCCGCGACCAGCACCCCGCGGAAGCCGAGGCGCCGCAGCAGCGGAGTCGTGGCCGGCTTGATCGCCAGGTTGCCGGCGAAGAGCGCCAGCACCACGGAGCCGGCCTGCACCGGGCTCCAGCCGAACGCGTCCTGGAACAGCAGCGGGAGCAGGAACGGCACCGCGTTCACGGTCGCCCGGTAGAGCGATCCGCTCGCGTTGGCGACCCGGAAGGTGCGGAAGCGGAAGGCGTCGAGCCGCACGAGCGGATTCTCGGCGCGGCGCAGGTGCCGCACGGCGAGCGCCGTCACGACCGCGCCGACGAGCAGCGGCGCCACCGCCCGCCCGTCGAGCTCGGAGCCGGTGAGGAGCCCCGCCGCTCCGACCAGCGCGCCGAGCCCGACCGCGACGAGCACCAGCCCCGTGACGTCGAGCGGGGGCGGCGCGCTCTCGGCGGTGGCGGGGACGATCCGGCGCGCGATCGCGAACGCGACGACCCCGAGGGGCAGGTTGATCAGGAAGATCCAGTGCCAGGAGGCGACGGTCGTGAGCAGCCCGCCGAGGAACGGCGCGATCACGGGGGCGACGAGTCCCGGCCAGACCAGGATCGCGATGGCGTGGATGATCCCCTCCCGCGGAGTCGCCCGCAGCACCGCGAGCCGGCCGACCGGCACCATCAGCGCGCCGCCGACGCCTTGCAGGACGCGGGCGCCGACCAGCAGCGGCAGCGTGGGGCTGAGCGCGCAGAGCAGGGAGGCGAGGGTGAAGACGGCGATCGCGGTGGTGAAGACGCGGCGCACGCCGAAGCGCTCGCTGAGCCAGCCCGAGGCCGGGATGAGCACGGCGACGGTGAGGAGGAACGCGGTGACGGTGATCGAGACCGCGGCGGAGTCGACGCCCAGGTCGGCGGCGATCGCGGGCGCGGCCGTCGTCACGATCGTGGCGTCGAGGTTCTCCATGAAGAAGCAGCCGGCGACGAGCAGCGCGAGGGAGCGGTGGCGGGGGTCCGTGCTGTCCTCCTCGGCGTCAGGCTGTCGGCGGCGAGCGTAGCGCGGCGACGGCGCGGCCGCCGGGCGGGTACCGTCGCAGCATGAGCGCTGCAGCCGAGACCAGGACGATCCAACTCCGACGCTACGAGCTGATGGACGGGGTGATGGACGACTTCCTCGCCTGGTTCCCCGAGCGGATCGTGCCGGCGCGCGAGGCCCACGGCTTCCGGATCGAGTTCGCCTACGCCGACCGCGAGGTGAACGAGTTCGTCTGGGCGGTCAGCACGGCCGGCGACGCCGACGCGTTCGCCGAGGTCGAGCGGGCGTACCTGGCCTCGCCCGAGCGCGACGCCGCCTTCGCGGGCGAGCCGAAGCGCGTCGCGGTGCAGCACGTGCGGCTGGTCGAGCGGATCGTCTGACCCGGGCGGCGTCCGACCGGGGCGCCGTCGGGTCCGAGCACCGTCAGCTCCGGGCGCCGTCAGCTCCGGGCGCGCCGCACGGCCGCGAGGACGCCGCGGACCACGAGCGTCCCGACCGCGATCGACCCGATCGCTCCGGTCAGGCGCGCCCAGACGTGCTTCGGCCGGTCGATCCCGGCACGGTCGGCGGGCGAGGGGAGCGAGGCGGGCGCGAGCGTGCGGCCCGCGGCTCCCGCCTCGGCCATGTGGGCGAGCCGGCGCACGGCCTCGCGGTTGCGGATCCAGAGGAACGAGTGCATCAGCGGCTTCGGGACGAGCGTGCCCGGGCCCTTCACGGGCGCCTCGTGCATCCGCACCTTCGCGCCGCGGGCGTGCGGCTCGACCTCGACGCGCACCCGGGCCTCGCCGAGCGGCCAGCCGGCGGCCTGGATGACCATCCGGCGCGGCGGGTCCCACTCGAGGACCGTGGTGCGGTCGTCGATCACGAGCGGCCACAGGCCGAAGGAGTGGTGCAGCTGCGAGCCCACGTGCGGGAAGTCGGCGTCGACCTTCCGCATCCGCGACGCGCCGACGACCCAGCTCGGGAACAGCCAGCCGGAGGCGAGCACCGCGAAGACGGACTCGGGCGGGCAGTGGACGACGCGGGTGGTGCGGGACATCGCGGGCTCCTTCGAGTGGTGGTGGGGCGCGTGGCGGCGCCGTCCCTCAGCCTGGCAGGCCGGGGGCGGCGACGGGCGCAGCGCAACGGCGGCGGCTCAGGCCGGGCGCGCCTCCGGCGACAGGTCGGGCGACTCGCGCACCCCGAATTCGTGCCGCAGCGCGCTGCGGGCGGCGTGCCAGCCGGCCATTCCGTGCACGCCCGGCCCGGGCGGGGTGGACGAGGAGCAGAGGTAGAGCCCCTTCGCGGGCGTCCGCCACGGGTCGGTCGTGGGGACCGGGCGCGAGAGCAGCTGCGCGACGCTCGCGGCTCCGGCGGCGATGTCCCCGCCCAGGTAGTTCGGGTTGTAGGCCTGCATGTCGCGGGCGGTCATCGAGGAGGCGCCGATCACGCGGTCGCGGAACCCGGGGGCGAAGCGCTCGATCTGGGCGGTGATCGCCTCCTGCTGGTCGGCGGGCGAGTACCGGGGGACGTGCGTGTACGCCCAGAGGACGTGCTTGCCCTCGGGCGCCCGGGTCGGATCGGCGATCGAGGGCTGCGCCACCAGCACGTAGGGGCTGCGGCTGTGCCGGCCGCGCTTAACGTCGCGCTCGGCGGCCGCGATCTCGGCGCGGCTGCCTCCCACGTGCAACGTTCCTGCGTCGGCGAGCTCCGGGTTCGTCCACGGCACCGGCCCGTCGAGGGCGAAGTCGACCTTGGCCACGCCGTTGCCGTAGCGGAAGCGCTGGAGGGCCGAGGCGTACGCCGGGGGCAGCCGGTCCCCCGCCATCGCGAGCAGCGCCGTCGGCGTGCCGTCGACGAGCACGGCGCGGGCCGGGGGCAGCTCCGAGAGCGAGGTCACCTCGACGCCGGTCTCGATGGTGCCGCCGTGCGCCCGGAGGTCGTCGGCGAGCGCGTCGACGATCGACTGGCTGCCTCCGATCGGCACCGGCCAGCCGCGCGCGTGGGCGTAGGCGCCGAGCGCCAGGGCGGCCGCGGCCGTCGACGGGCTCGGCATCGGGCGGATCGAGTGCGCGGCGACCCCGGAGAACATCGCCGGGGCGACGTCCTCGCGGAAGCGCAGGTTCCACACCGGGGTGCCCTGCTCGAGCACCCGCAGTCCGAAGCGGATCAGCACGCTCGGGTCCGTCGGGATCCGCAGCAGCGCGTCGTTGGTGAAGCCCGCGACGCGGTCGGCCCGCTCGGAGAGAGGTCCCATCAGGGCGCGCCACGCCGCTCCGTCGCGCCCCAGCGCCTCGACCGTGCGGTCGAGGTCGCGGTAGGCGATGCCCGCGCGGCCGCCGTCGAGCGGATGCGCGTACGAGATCTCGGGGACGACCAGCTCGATGCGCCGGTCGAGCCCGAAGGCGCGGAAGAAGCCGGACGCGAGCGCCATCGGGTGCACCGCCGAGCAGACGTCGTGGTGGAAGCCGGGCAGCGTCAGCTCCGCCGTGCGCGCGCCGCCGCCGATCGTCTCGTTGCGCTCGAGCACGGTGACCGAGAGCCCGGCCCGCGCGAGCGTGACCGCGGCGGCGAGGCCGTTGGGCCCCGCCCCGATGACGACGGCGTCGACCACGGTCACTTCCTCCGCAGGGCCGAGACGACGCCCGCGGCGCCGGCGGCGAGGGCCGCGGCGGCCCCCGCGTAGCTCAGGGCGCGGTGGCGGATCATCCAGATCTGGGGCGTCATGGTGTGCGCGCGATCGCTGAAGAGGCCGCGGGCGCCGTGATCGCCGGGGACCGGCTCGTAGACGTTGTTCGGGAGCATCGGCTCCGTCTTGTCGGGGGCCTGCTGACCGTCGAAGGCGCTGCGGGCGAGGTACCAGTCCATGAAGCGCCCGGCGAAGCGGTCGCCGAGGATGGTGCCCGCGGTCGGCTCGCCGACCCAGGTGCGGCGGCGCGGCTTGTCGGCCACGTCGGCGATCGCGATCGCGCCCACCTCGGGCTCGTAGATCGGCGGCACGGGCTGCGGGTGGTGCGGCAGCTGCGACTTCACCCAGTTGAACTGGATGGTGTTGAGCGCCGGCATGTCGACCTCGGACAGGCGCACGCGGCTCTTCGCGTGCAGCAGCTCCGCGGTGACGGCCTCGGTGAAGCCTCGGGCGCCGAACTTGGAGGCGCAGTACGCGGCCTGCAGCGGGATGCCCCGGTGCGCTAGGGCGGAGCCGACCTGGATGACGTGCCCGCGGTCGCGCGGGGTCATCCGGGAGAGGGCTGCGCGGGTGCCGTTGACGAAGCCGAAGAAGTTGACGCCCACGGCGCGCTCGAAGTCGGCGGGCTCGGTCGAGAGGAACTCGCCGAAGACGCCGACCATCGCGTCGTTGACCCACAGCTCGATCGGGCCGAGCTCGGCCTCGACCCGGTCGGCCGCCGACTCGACGGCCTCGCGGTCGGCCACGTCGGTCGGGATGCCCAGCCCGCGCCGGCCCTTCTGCTCGATCTCGGCCACCGTGGCCGCCAGTCCGTCCTCGCCGCGCGCCAGCACGGCGACGTCCCAGCCGCGGGAGGCGAGCTCGCGGACCGTGGCGCGTCCGAGCCCGGCCGTGCCGCCCGTGACGACGGCGACTCCGCGGCTCATGCGCGGGCCTCGCGGGAGGAGGTCTCGAGGCGGGGGTGCTGCGTCATGGTGCGGGCTCCTTCGTGAGGGCGCGGTGTGCGTCGGGAGTCCCACGCTAGGCGGGAGCGGCGGCGCGGCGCGCGGGGTTGCGCCCGATCGGTGGAGAGCTCGGTGGATCCGCGCTCGGGGAGGAGAATCGCTCCCGACAGCTCCCGGCTCTCCTCCAGAGACCGCCGCCAGACTGACGCCCGCCCGAGCACCCTCCGACCGGATCGACGCATGACCTCTCTCCTCGACCTGAGCCTCGTCTCCGGCCCCCTCGTCGTCGCCGTCTACGTGCTCGCGATCGCGGCGCTCCTCCTCCTGCTCGCCGCTCACGTCCGCGCTCCCCGCCGCGGGCGCTCCCGACGCGGCGGGATCGCCGTCGCGGTCCTCCTCCTGGGCCTGATCGGCGGTGCCGCCCTGGCCGCCCTCGTCGACGGGCCCGACGGCCCGTTCGGCGTCGACTTCACGCCGGTCACCAGGGTCGCGATCGGCCTCGGGATCGGCGGGCTGGGCGTCGCCCTGGTCGTCCTCGGGCACGCGATCGCCCGCCGCCGCGCGCGGGGGGTGCTCGCATCGCTCGCGGCCGGAGTGCTCGTCGTCGCGGCGGCCGCGATGACCGTCAACATCGACTTCGGCCAGTACCCCACGGTGCGCAGCGCGCTCGGGATCAGCGCCTACTCCGACTCCTCCGTGCCCGTCGCCGCCGCGGACGGACCGCACTCGGACCTCGCGACCTGGACGGCCCCGGCCGGGATGCCCGCCGTCGGCTCGGTCTCGACGGTCGCCATCCCCGCCACCGCGTCGGGCTTCCCGGCCCGCGACGCCGTGGTCTACCTCCCGCCCGCGGCCCTCACCGCGACCCCGCCGCTGCTGCCGGTGATGATCATGCTCTCGGGACAGCCGGGGTCGCCCTCCGATCCGCTCTCGACCGAGAAGTTCCAGCAGACCCTCGACGCCTACGCCGCCGCGCACGCCGGCCTCGCCCCGATCGTCGTGTCGCCCGACCAGCTGGGCGATCCCGACAGGAACCCGATGTGCGTCGACTCGCCGCTCGGGAAGTCCGCCACCTACCTCACCGTCGACGTCCCGAACTGGATCCGCGCCAACCTGCCCGTGCTCGGGGACGCGCAGCACTGGGCGATCGGCGGCCTCTCGCAGGGCGGGACCTGCTCTATCCAGCTCGGCGCCGGCCACCCGTCGCTCTTCGGCAACATCGTCGACGCCTCGGGCGAGCTCGCGCCGACCCTCGGCAGCGAGGCGGCGACGGTCGCGCAGGGGTTCGGCGGCGACCAGGCCGCCTACGAGGCCGCGAAGCCGGTGAACGTCCTCGCGGAGAACGCCCCCTACACCGGCACCGTCGCGATCTTCGGAGTCGGCGCCGAGGACACCTCGTTCCTCCCCGGGGCGAAGACCGTCTACGCCGCGGCCGTCGCCGCCGGCATGAGCGCCACCTACCTCGAGGTGCCGGACAGCGCCCACGACGTCACGGCGTGGTCGGCGACCTTCGACAAGGGCCTCGAGATCCTCGCCGACCGCTGGAAGCTCGTCCCCGCCTCCTGAGCGGCTCCGGGCCTCAGGCGCTCTCGACCAGCCGGACCGCCGCCTCGATCCCGCCGCTCCACGGCGCTCCGTGGCCCGGCACCACCCAGCGCGCCCCGGTGGGCAGGAGCGCCCGGAGCGACGCGAGCGCCTGCTCCGGCTCGTCGGTGAAGGGCGCGGGCTGCGGACCCGTGCGGCCGGTGAGCACGTGGCGGGTGGTCAGCCCGTCGCCGACGAAGACCGCGTCGGCCAGCGGCACGTGCACGGCGATGCTCCCCGGGGAGTGACCCGGGAGCGCGATCACGCGGGGAGCGCCCGGCAGGTCGAGCGTCTGCCCGTCGTGCACTTCGACGACCTCGGTGAGCGGCGGGACCGTCGCGATGCCCTTCCGCAGCGCGTAGGCCGCGAAGCCGAGGAGCGGCAGGACGCGCAGCCGCGGTGTCGCGGTCCTCGGCTTCGCCCCGCCCTTCGCCCGCTCGGCGTCGGCGGCGTGCACGTGGACCGGCACGCCGTGGTCGCGGCGCAGGCGCTCGGCGAAGCCCACGTGGTCGGAGTCGCCGTGGGTCAGCACGACGCCGCGCACGTCGTCGAGGGTGCGGCCCATCGCGCGCAGCTCGGCCAGGAGCTCCGGCCAGAGACCGGCCGGCCGCGTTCCTCCTCGTGACGGCCCCCGCTCCCGGCACGCCCGTCGCCGCCCAGGAGTACCGCGACGCGGCGAGCGCCCGCCTGCTGGACCTCACCGCGCAGCTGGCGGGCGAGGAGGACGCCCTCGAGGCGGCGCGCACGCTGACCGCCTGGGCGACGGGGTTCATCGGCATGGAGATCACCGGCGCCTTCACCCTCGGCGGCGACGTGGAGAGCGCCTGGCGCTTCGGGCTGGGGCGGATCGTCTCCGCGCTCGCTCCGGCCGCGTCGCGCTGAGCGCCACCGCTCAGGCCCGGCGGAGCGCCGCCTCGTCCTCGAGGAACCGCGGACGGCACGCGACGATCCCGCTGACCAGCAGCACCGCCACTCCGGCGAACAGCAGCGCGTACGCGCCGCTCCAGTCCCCCTGCGCCTCGTAGAGCACGCCGATCAGCAGCGGACCGAGGCAGGCGAGCCCGTAGCCGAGCCCCTGCGTGGCGCCGGAGAGGGTCGAGGAGCCGGTGGTCGTCCGCGTCCGCGCGTTCACGAGCGTCAGCGTCATCGGGAACGTGCTGACGCCGAGCCCGAGGCAGACCACCCACGCCACGGCTCCCTCCAGCGGAGCGACGACGAGGCCGGCGTAGCCGACCGCGAGCAGCGCGCAGCACACCACCACGACCACGACCGGGTTGCGCATGCCCAGCGTCAGCGGCGGCACCACGAACGCGGCGGCGAGGCCGAACACCGAGAACAGCGCCAGCAGCGCCCCACCCTGCGCCGGATCCGCGCCCGCGTCGACGAGGATCGTCGGCAGCCAGGTGATGATCCCGTAGGTGTGCAGACCGGTCATCCCGAGCATCAGCACCATCGCCCAGAGCAGCGGCGTGCGCCACGCCCCGTCCACGCGGCCGCCGGCGGCGGCCGGGGCCGCCCCGCCTCCTCCGCGGGCCGCGAGCGCCGCCCAGAGCAGGCAGGCCGCGGCCGTCATCACGGCCCAGATCCCGATCGCCCAGCGCCACCCCGCCGTCGAGGCCAGCGGCACCGCGACCAGCGGAGCGACGAACTGGCCCACCTGCAGCAGCGCCAGGTAGAGCGAGCTGACCGTCTTGATCCGCTCGGCGAAGTACCGCTTCACGATCGGCACGATGAGCACGTTCGTGGTGCCCACGCCCGCGAAGGCGACGACGGTCGAGAGCACCAGAGCGACCGGGCTCGGGCTGAGCGCGCGGAGGGCGATGCCCAGTGTGGTCACCAGCGTCGCGATCGCGAGCGTGCGCTCCAGGCCGATCCGGCGCGAGACGGCCGCGGCGACGAAGCCGAAGACGGCGAAGGAGGCGGTGACGATCGTCCCCAGCGCCCCGTAGAGGGAGGGCCCGAAGCCGAGATCGGCGCCGATCGTGTCGAGCAGCGGGCTGAAGCCGGTGACGGCGGTGCGGAGGTTCAGCGCGGTGATCGCGATGGCGGCGAGGGCCAGGAGGGCGGTGGCGCGGAGCGTCGGTGCTGCGGTCATGGAGTCCCCGAGAGATAGGATGATGGGATGAATCCTGGCGAGTCTAGCCCCGCGGCGCCGTTCCAGCGCGAGAGCGTGATCGACCACGTCACGGCGCTGTTCCACGAGGAGATCCGCTCCGGCCGCTGGGCCGTCGGCGAGCGGATCCCGGTGGAGGCCGAGCTCGCCCGCTGGACCGGCGCCGGACGCAACTCCGTCCGCGAGGCCGTCCAGGCCCTCGTGCAGGCGGGCCTCGTGCGGCGGGAGCAGGGGCGCGGCACGTTCGTCACCGCGCGCTCGCAGCTCGCCGAGTCGCTGCGCCGCCGCATCCCGAGCGCCGCCCGCCGGGAGGGCCTCGAGCTGCGGTTCGCGATCGACGGGGCGACGGCCGCGCTGGCGGCCGAGCGCCGCACCGGGGAGGACGTCGCCGCCCTCCGCGCCCTGCTGGCCCGCCGGGCCCGCTCGTGGGAGGCGCCGGAGCTCGCCGAGCGGATCGCCGCGGACACCGCGCTGCACCGGGCCGTCGTCGTCGCGACCCACAACGATCTGTTCGTCGAGCTCTACGACGGCCTCACCGGCATGTTCGAGTCGGTGCTGGAGGAGGACGTCGTCGGCGAGGAGGACGTGCACGCCCGCCAGCACGCCGAGCTGGTCGAGGCGATCGCCGCGGGCGACGCCGAGGGGGCGCGGCGCCGGATCGAGGAGCTGCTCGCGCCGCTGCTGGCCGAGGCGCAGCACGACGTCTGAAGGGAATCCTCCGCGGCCGGCGGCGGACGGCACGCGCTCGCGGCCGGTTCCGTGCCGCCCGCCGAGTGGGATCAGCCCCGCGGACGCCGGGTCGACCAGAGCGCCCACGCCACCAGCAGCGGCTGGAACGCGAGGCGCACGGCGCGCTTGCGGTCGGTGTCGAGGCCGAAGGCGCTCGTCCGCGTCACCCACTGCGAGACGTTGCCCGGGAAGATCGCGGTGAAGAAGGCGGCGGCCGCGGCTCCGACCAGCGGCGCCCGTCGGCGCGCGAGCACCAGCGAGGCGCCCAGGCCGATCTCGACCACGCCCGAGGCGAGCACGACCGCGTCCTTGTCCAGCGGCACCCACTCGGGCACCTGCGCCTGGAACTCCTCCCGCTTGCGGGTGAGGTGGCTCACCCCCGCGAAGAGGAGGGCGGAGCCGAGGAGCACCTTGGCGCCGGTGCGGAGGAGGGACGGGGAGGAGGATGTCATGCGCTCCATCGTTCCCGATGCGGGCCGCCGCCGCCGCCGTGGCGCGGCCACTGCGCACGAACGTGCCGGTGTCGGAGGCGGCGCCTAGTCTGATCGGGTGACTGACCGCATCCTCGTCCTCACCACCGGTGGCACCGTCGACAAGGAGTACTCGCTCGCGGGCGAGCTCGAGATCGGCGCCCCGATGGTGCCGCGCCTGCTCGCCCCGGTGCTCACCACGCTCGAGTTCCGCGTCGAGGAGGTCCTCGCCAAGGACAGCCTCGAGCTCGACGACGCCGATCGGGCCCTCATCCGCGAGCGGGTGCTCGCCGCCGAGGAGGACCGGATCGTCCTCACCCACGGCACCGACACGATGACCGCGACGGCCGAGGCCCTCGGCGTCGTCCGCGATCGGGTGGTCGTCCTCACCGGCGCGATGCAGCCCGCACGGATGCTCGACAGCGATGCCGCGTTCAACCTCGGCACCGCGGTGGCCGCCGTGCAGCTGCTGCCGCCGGGCGTCTACCTCGCGATGAGCGGGCGGGTGCTGCCCGCCGGCTCCGTGGTGAAGGACCGGTCGATCGGCGTGTTCCTCCCGGCCTGAGCCGGACGCCGGGCGAGGGTCGCCCGTGGACGGGCTCCGGGCCGGACCGGCCTCAAGCCTCGGCGAGCTCCGCGGTGCAGGCGGCGCAGAGCCCGAAGACGTCCACGACGTGGTGCGCGTCCGTGAAGCCGTTCTGCGACGCGACCGAGCGCGCCCACTCCTCGACCTCGTCGGCCGCGATCTCGACCGTCAGCCCGCAGCGGCGGCAGATCAGATGGTGGTGGTGCGTCCCCGGCGTGCAGGCGCGGTAGAGGCTCTCGCCCTCGGGCGACTGCAGCGAGTCGGCCTCGCCCTCCACGGCCAGGTCCGAGAGCGCGCGGTAGACCGTCGCGAGCCCGATCGGCGAGCCGGAGGCGTGCAGCGCACTGTGCAGGCCCTGGGCGCTGACGAAGTCCTCGCGACGCCCGAGAGCCTCGCGCACCGCCTCGCGCTGCCACGTGTTGCGCTTGACCACTGGACCACCTCCACTCCGCACGACCCGGGCCACGCTACCGCCCCCCGCCGACGGCGAGCCGGGAGCGCCGGACGCCCTTGCGGCCGATGATCCGGCAGACCGCGTAGATCGCGAACGAGATCGTCGTCACGTAGGGGCTGATCGGGATCGATCCGCCCAGCGCGAGCAGGATCCCGCCCACCAGCGCGCCGACGGCGAAGAGCACGCTCAGCAGCGGCACGACCACCGGCGAGGCGGACAGGCGCAGCGCCGCGGCCGCCGGCGTCACCAGGATCGCGAGCACGAGCAGCGAGCCGACGATCTGCACCGAGACGGCGACCGCGAGGCCGAGCAGGAGCATGAACGCGATCGAGAGCGCCCGGGTGGGGATGCCGCGCGCGGCCGCCACGTCGGCGTCGACGCTCGCGAAGGTGAGGGGGCGCCAGATCAGCGCGAGACCGACGAGGACGACCACCGAGATGCCGATCAGCCAGCCGAGCTGCGGGTCGTCGACCGCGACGATCTGACCCGTGAGCAGGCCGAACTTGTTCGCGCTGCGGCCCGGGTAGAGGGCCAGGCAGAGGATGCCGATGCCGAGTCCGAACGGCATCAGCACCGCGATGATCGAGTTGCGGTCGCGGGCGCGCGAGCCGAGCACGCCGATCAGGACCGCCGCGATCAGCGAGCCGACGATCGATCCCTCGACGACGCCGACGCCCAGCAGCAGCCCCGCGGAGGCCCCCGCGAACGAGAGCTCGCTGATGCCGTGGACCGCGAAGGCCATGTCGCGCGACATCACGAAGACGCCGATGAGCCCGCCGACCACTCCGAGGACCGCGCCGGCGATCACCGAGTTCATCAGGAGCGACAGCAGCGCTCCGTAGTCCGAGAAGTCGAAGATCTGCGACCAGACGTCCGTCACGACTGCCCCTCCTCGTGCTCGTGCACGTGCGAGTGGTCGGGGGCGCCGACCACGATGACCCGGCCCCGGGCGCGGATCACGTCGACGGGTGCGTCGTAGAGCTCGCTGAGCACCTCCGAGCGCAGGACCTCGTCGGGGGTGCCGATCCGGAACCGGCCGCCGGCGAGGTAGAGCACGCGGTCCACCATGCCGAGCACCGGATTCACGTCGTGCGTGACGAAGAGGACGCCGAGGTTCCGCTCGCGGCGGTGCCGGTCGATCAGCTCGCTGACCGCCCGCTGGTGGGCGAGGTCGAGCGCGATCAGCGGCTCGTCGCAGAGCAGGAGCGCCGGGTCGCCCGCGAGCGCCTGGCCGACGCGGACGCGCTGCTGCTCGCCGCCGGACAGGCTGCCGATGGGGGCGTCGGCGAAGGCGGTGGCGCCGACGGCCTCGAGCAGCGCGTCCACGGCCGCGCGCCGGGAGCGGGAGGGCAGGGGCAGGCCGAACCGGTGGCCGTCGATCCCGAGCCCGAGCAGATCGCGCGCGCGCAGCGGAGTGCCCTCGTCGGCGAGCTTCTGCTGCGGGATGTAGCCGATGCGCCGGTTGCCGCGGTGCACGGGCTCGCCGAGCACCTGCAGCTCCCCCGCGCTCAGCTGCTGCTGACCGAGCACCGCGCGCAGGAGGCTCGTCTTGCCGGAGCCGTTCGCCCCGAGCACCGCGACGAACTCGCCGGCGCGCACGTCGAGGTCGACGCCGCTCCACAGCTCGCGGTCGCCGAAGCGGAGCCCGGCGCCGCGCAGCCGCAGCACGGACGCCGAAGGGCCCGCCTCCGGGGAGACGGGCCTGGTCGGGGAGTCGTGCCTCACTGGGAGAGGGCTCCCTCGATCGCGTCGAGGTTGGCGGTCATCCAGCCGGTGTAGTCGTCGCCCTCGGGCAGCGTCTCGGTGACGGGGACGGCCGGGATCCCGGCGGCCTTCGCGGCGTCGAGCACCGCGTCCGTCTGCGCCCCCTCGGTCTGCTCGTTGTAGATCAGCGCGTCCACGGCCTCGCCGGAGAACAGCGCCAGCGTCTCCTGGAGCGTGGTCGCGGGGACGTCGGTGCCCTCCTCGACCGCCTCGCTGAAGGCCTCGGGGGTCGCGTCGGTCAGGCCGAGCGCGTCGGTCATGTACAGCGGGACGGGCTCGGTGATCGCGATGGAGCGGCCGGAGAGCGTGCCCTTCAGCTCGCCCTCGCGGGCGATCAGGGCGTCGAGCCCCTCGTCGAGCGTGGCGAGGTTGGCCGAGTAGGCGGAGGCGTTGTCGGGGTCGAGCGCGGCGAGCTCGTCGCCGATCCGCCCCGCGACCTCCTTCATCACCGAGAGGTCGTACCAGACGTGCTCGTTGAACTCCGCGTGCTCGTGCCCGCCCTCCGACTCCTCCTCCTCCGCGTGGTCGTGGACGTCCTCCAGGCCGGCGATCACGGTCGCCGTGATGACGGGGGCCTCGGTGCCGGCCGCGCTGATCATGGTGTCGAGGAAGTGGTCGTAGCCGCCGCCGTTCTCGATCACGAGGGTCGCGCCGGACACCGCGAGCTGATCGCGGGCGGTGGCCTCGTACTCGTGCGGGTCCTTGTCCGGGCTGTCGATGATGCTGGTCACCTCGACCAGGTCGCCGCCGATGCTCGAGACGAGGTCGCCGTAGACGTTCGTCGACGCGACGACCTTCACGGGCCCGCCCGCGGCGGCGACGGAGGAGCTGTCGGAGGCGCTGCCCGCTCCGGAGCAGCCGCTCAGGGCGAGCGCGGTGCCGCCGAGGAGTGCGGTGAGGGCGAGGAGGCGGGTCTTCACGGTGAGCCGATCTGGGTCAGGGGCCGGGCGGGTGCCCCCACGCTAACGGCTATTGATAACGATTGTCAAAATCGTGCGGAGGCGCCCGCCGGTCATCCGCGGACACACGCGGACACGGGGCGACACGCGCCTCGCTCCGGCCCCCTCGCCCCTGGCACAGTCGCTGCACACCGCCCCCGACGAGACGAGGACACCGTGACCATCACCGCACCCACGACCACCGGCGCCGACGCCGCGACGACGATCGGCGCCGCCGCCGAGCACTGGTCGACCGCCCCCCGGCCCGACTCCCCCGACGCCTGGCTCGTCCGCGCCGAGGAGGTCGCCGCCGTGCTCGCGACCGACGCCCTCGAGCGCGACCGCGCCGGCGCCGCCCCCTTCGCCGAGGTCGCCCTGCTCAAGGCGGCCGGCCTCGTCACGCTGCTCGGGCCCGCCGAGCACGGCGGCGGTGCCCAGGAGTGGACCACCGCCCTCCGCGTCGTCCGCACCGTCGCGCGCGGCGACGGCTCGATCGGCCAGCTGCTCGGCTACCACTACCTCTGGGCCTGGGCGGCCCGCCTCGTGGGGACCCCTGAGCAGATCATCGCGGTCGAGCAGCTCGCGACCGAGGGGGACCTCCTCTACGGAGGCGCGGTGAACCCGCGCGACTCCGACCTCACCGTGCGGGAGGAGGGCGACGAGCTGGTCTTCACCGGCCGCAAGTCGTTCTCGACCGGCGGCGTGGTCAGCGACCTGACCGTGCTCGAGGGGGTGCTCGAGGGGACGGACACCCACCTCTTCGCGATCGTCCCCACCGATCAGGAGGGGATCGTCTTCGGCCGCGACTGGGACAGCCTCGGCCAGCGGCTCACCGAGTCCGGCTCCGTCGAGATCCGCGGCGTCCGCGTGCCGTGGGCGGCGGCGGCCGGCTTCGTCGACAAGGTCTACCGTCCGCTCGTCTACAACACCCTCAACGTGCCCGTCATCCAGCAGGTCTTCGCCGAGTTCTACCTCGGCATCGCGCAGGGAGCGCTCGAGCGCGCGGCGCAGTACACCCGCGAGCGCACCCGGGCCTGGCCGTACGGCGGCGACGACAAGGAGCGCGCCGGCGACGAGTGGTACGTGCTCGAGGGATACGGCGACCTGCAGTCCCGGCTCTGGGCCGACGAGGCGCTGATCGACGCGACGGGCGCCGCGCTCTCGGCCGCGCTGCACGCTCCGCGCGAGGAGCTGACGCCTCGGCGCCGTGGCGAGATCGCCGTGCGGATCGCCGCGGCCAAGGCGCGGATCGTGGAGGACGGCCTCGCGACGGCGACCCGCGTCTTCGAGCTGACCGGCGCCCGCGCCTCCGCGAGCTCGGTCGGACTCGACCTCTACTGGCGGAACCTCCGCACCCACTCCCTGCACGATCCGCTGCCCTACAAGCGCCGCGAGGTCGGCGTCTTCGCCCTGCTCGACACGGTCCCCGAGCCCAGCTGGTACACCTGATCGGCCGCGGGGCGCGTCCTGCTCCGGCGACGCGCCCCGCCCGCACGCCGCCCCGGCGTCGATCCGCGACAGGGCGGAGCGGAGCCCCGGGGTAGCGTGAGGGCCGAGCGGAGGGAGGACCGTGGCCGTCACGCTGCACGACGTCGCCCGCGCCGCCGACGTCTCGATCAAGACCGTCTCGAACGTGATCAACGACTATCCGCACGTGCGCCCGGCCACCCGCTCCCGGGTGCAGGCGGCCATCGCGCAGCTGGGCTACCGCCCCAACCTCTCCGCGCGGAGCCTGCGTCGCGGGCGAACCGGCGTGATCGGCCTCGCCCTGCCGGAGCTGAGCCTCCCCTACTTCGCCGAGCTCGCCGACAGCGTGATGCGCGCCGCCGACGAGCGCGGCCTGACGGTACTGATCGAGCAGACCGGCGGCGACCCCGAGCGCGAGCGGAGCGTGCTGGCGAGCGAGCGCCGGCAGCTCACCGACGGGCTGCTCTTCAGCCCGCTGGGCCTCGCCGACGAGGACGCGCTCGCGGTCGGCTTCCCCCTGGTGCTGCTCGGCGAGCGGATCTTCACCGGGCTGGTCGACCACGTCACCATGCAGAACACTGCGGCGGCGCACGCGGCCACCGCGCACCTGCTCGCCTCCGGCCGGCGCCGGATCGTGGTGCTCGGGACGCACCCCGACGCCGCTGTCAGCTCGGCGTCGCTCCGCCTCGAGGGCTACCGCGCCGCGCTCGCCGAGGCCGGCATCGCCTACGACGAGCGGATGATCGGCGTCTCGGGCCCGTGGCGGCGCTCCGGCGGCGCCGAGGCGATGCGCCGCGTGCTCGCCTCCGGGCTCGACTTCGACGCCGTGTTCGCACTCAACGACACCCTCGCGCTCGGCGCGGTCCGCGCGCTCCAGGAGGCGGGGGTCCGCGTGCCCGAGGAGGTGGCGGTGATCGGCTTCGACGACATCGACGAGGCGGGCTACTCCTCCCCCAGCCTCTCCAGCGTGGACTCGGGGCGCGACGAGATCGCGCGCACCGCGGTCGAGGTGCTGCAGGCCCGGATCGAGGGCACCCGCACCGGCCCCGGGACGCTCCACGAGGCGGCGTTCACCGTGGTCGCCCGGGAGTCGACCGCGGGCCGGCCGATCGCGGAGGACCCGCCGGTCGGCCGGGCGTCGGCCGGGGCCTAGGCGCAGGTCCCGCTGCCGCAGATCTCGCGGCGGATCCACGCGCCCGCGTCCGCGACGGCCAGCTCGCCGCGGCGGAGGAGCCGACTCCACTCCACGGCCCGCGTCGTCAGCCGGTCGTCGGCCGAGCCGCGGACGTCGCCGCCGACGGTCCGGAGGAACAGGTGCGCGAGCGGGCCGCCGAGGTACAGCGTGGCGCCCGCGACGCCGGCGAAGTGGCGGGCCTGGCCGCGGGTGCCGTCGTCGTAGGGGCGGCGGAAGCCCTTCCCCCGGACCCGGTTGCGGCCGCCGTGCGCCAGGTCGAGGGCGCCGAGCGGGGCGCTGCGGATGCCGGCGACGTCCTTCGCGACGGCCGCGAGGAACGCGCGCGGGCGGGGATGCGACGCCGCGAGGGCGTCGGCGCGGTCGGCGAGCTCGGAGCAGGCGTCGGTGACGGCATCGGAGGAGGGCACCCGCCCAGTCGAGCACAGGTGCGCTGAGCGGCGGCGGGGAGGGTCGATGCGGGAGAAGGTCGGCCGACCTCGGCAGCGGCACGCAGCGAGGCGGGTGAGCCCCGTGCCGCTCTTGACAGCAGCGGAGGCGGGGCGGACCATCGTGTACAACGTTAGAAAGACCGCTCGCCGCCGAGCCCGCTGCGGGAGCCCGAAGCCCGAAAGGCCCTCATGACCGACGCCCCCGCCGCCACCGCGCGCATCAGCCTCGACCCCGCCGCGGTCGTCGCCCCCGTCACTCCGCGCCTCTTCGGCTCGTTCGTCGAGCACCTCGGCCGCTGCGTGTACGACGGCATCTACGAGCCCGGCCACCCCGCCTCGAACGAGGACGGGTTCCGCCTCGACGTGGTCGAACTGGTCAAGGAGCTGGGCACCACGACGATCCGCTACCCCGGCGGCAACTTCGTCTCGGGCTACCGCTGGGAGGACGGCGTCGGCCCGCGCTCCGAGCGCCCCCGCCGCCGCGACCTGGCCTGGCACTCGCTCGAGACCAACGAGGTCGGGCTGGACGACTTCGCGAAGTGGGCGGAGCTGACCGGCAGCGAGATCATGTACGCCGTCAACCTCGGCACCCGCGGCGTCCTCGAGGCGCTCGACGTCCTCGAGTACGCCAACGGACCGGCCGGCACCGCTCTCGCCGACCAGCGCATCGCCAACGGCGGGACCGAGCCCTACGACATCCGCATGTGGTGCCTCGGGAACGAGATGGACGGCCCCTGGCAGGTCGGCCACATGAGCGCCGACGACTACGGCAAGCTCGCCTCCCGCACCGCCAAAGCCCTCAAGATCGCCGACCCCTCGCTCGAGCTGGTCGTCTGCGGCTCGTCGAGCTCGTCGATGCCGACCTTCGGCGAGTGGGAGCGCGTGGTCCTCGAGCACGCGTACGACGACGTCGAGTACGTCTCGTGCCACGCCTACTACCAGGAGTACGACGGCGACCTCGGCTCCTTCCTCGCCTCCTCCCTCGACATGGAGTACTTCATCGCCACCGTCGCAGCGACGGTGGACCACGTGAAGTTCAAGCTCAAGAAGACGAAGGACATCAAGCTCTCCTTCGACGAGTGGAACGTCTGGTACCTCGAGGAGTGGCAGGCCAAGGAGAAGGCCGACGCCGAGGGCGACCAGAGCACCCGCGAGTGGGCCTACGCCCCGCGCCTGCTCGAGGACGTCTACTCCGTCGCCGACGCCGTCGTCCTCGGCAACCTGATGATCACGCTGCTGAAGAACTCCGACCGGGTCACCTCCGCCTCCCTCGCGCAGCTCGTCAACGTGATCGCGCCGATCATGACCGAGCCGGGCGGAGCCGCGTGGCGCCAGACCACGTTCTTCCCGTTCTCGACCACTGCACGCCTGGCCTCCGGCTCGGTGCTGCGCCCCCGGATCGACGCGGGGACCTACTCGACCGCCCGTCACGGCGACGCTCCGCTCATCGACTCCGTCGCCACCGTCGACGAGGGCCGCGCGGCCGTCTTCCTGGTGAACCGCTCGCAGACGGACCCGATCGAGGTCACCGTCGACGTCAGCGGCCTCGGAGTCTCGAGCATCGCGGAGGCGGTGGCCCTGTTCGACGAGGACCCCTACGCGAAGAACACGCGTGACGACCAGGACCGCGTGCGCCTGCGCGAGGCCCCGGCGACGCTCGAGGACGGCGTGCTGACGCTGACCCTCCCGCCCGTCTCGTGGACGGCGGTCGCGCTCACGGCGTAGCGGCGTCCGACCCGCGGGACCGCGTCCGGCTTCCCGGAGCCGCGCGGACCCGCGGGCCCCGTCGGGAACCGTCCCGGCTCAGGCCGCAGCCGCAGCGGGGAGGAGGCGCTCGAGCTGGTCCGCGAGGTCGTCCGCCACCCCCACGAGTACGTGGCGGGGATCGGGCTCGACAACCTCGAGACGGCGGGTCCGCCCGAGCGCTTCGCCGACGCCTACCGCCTCGCCGGGGAGGCCGGCCTGGGCCGGACCGCCCACTCCTCCGAGCACGCCCCGACCGCGGCCAACACGACGACCTGCCTCGATCTGCTGGGCTGCGACCGGATCGACCACGGCTACTTCGTCCTCGAGGACCCCGCAGTCGTCGAGCGCGTCCGCGAGCAGGGCGTCGTGTTCACCGTCGCCTCGACGACCTCGCGCCGCTCCTGGCGGCCCTGGCGGCGCGCGTCCATCCGGGCGATGCTCGATGCGGGACTGCGGGTCGTGCCCTGCTCCGACGATCCCGGGATGTTCCCGACCACGCTCGCCGACGAGTACCGCCTCGCCGCCGGCCCGATCGGTGCGACCGCCGCGCAGCTGCGCGCGATGGCGCTCACCGGAGCGGAGGCCTCCTGGCTGCCCGCCGATGAGAAGGAGAGTCTGCGCGCCTCGTTCGCCGCGGAGCTGGACGCGCTGGACGCGGAGTTCGGGCTCGTCTGAGGCCCGGGACGCGACGGGCTCCCCGCCCTGACAGAGTGGACGGATGAGCCCCCTCCCCGATCCCCTGGCCTTCGACCTCGAGGCGCTGCGCCGGGAGGTGCTGCCGGACGACGGGGGCGAGGTCGACGACAGCATCCCCGCGCTCGCGGACGCCGAGCCGGGACTCTGCGCGATCGCGCTCGTCCTGCCCGACGAGTCCGTCCGCGCGAGTGCCGACGCGGAGGCGCGGTTCAGCATCCAGTCGGCCGTGAAGCCGTTCCTGTTCGCGCTCGCGCTCCTCGACACCGGCGGCGACGCGCTCGACCGCGTCGGCATCGAGCCCACCGGCGAGGCGTTCGACGCCCTCAAGCTCGAGAGCGGCACCGGGCGCCCGCCGAACCCGATGGTCAACGCGGGAGCGCTGCTGACCGCCGCCCTGGTCGACGGGGGCGACGCCGACGGCCGGAGCGAGCGGATCCTCCGCGGCCTCTCCGCCTTCGCCGGCCGCCCGCTCTCCGTCGACGAGAGCATCGCCGCCGACGAGCACCTGCTCGGCGACCGGAACCACGCCCTCGCGCACCTGATGCGCGCGGAGGGCACCCTGCACCGCAGCGCCGACGACGCCGTCTCCGCGTACGCCCGGGCGTGCGCTGTGCTGGTCGACGTCCGCGACCTGGCCGCGATGGGCGCGACGCTCGCGTTCGGCGGCGTGCACCCGGGGACCGGCGAGCGGGTCGTGCCGGGGTCGGTCGCGCGCGACGTGGTCGCGGTCATGGCCACGTGCGGCGTCTACGACGGCTCGGGCCGCTGGATGCGCGCGGTCGGCGTGCCCGCCAAGTCGAGCGTCTCGGGCGCCCTCGTCCTCTCCGCTCCCGGCCGCCTCGGCGCCGCCGTCGTCAGCCCGCCGCTGGACCCCCAGGGCACCAGCGTCCGCGGCGCCCGCGTCGCCGCCCGCCTGAGCGACGCCCTCACCCTGCACTCCTTCGCCGTCTCCCCCCGCTGACCGCTGCCCCGTTCCCCCGCTCTCCCCGCTCCCGCCGGCGCAGCCGCGGCCCGTGCCCCGCGCCGTCGCAGGCGCCGGCGCCCACCGCACCCTCAGCGGAGACCACCCGCCCTCCCGCGACAGCGAAGGGCCGAGCCGCATCCGTGCACGCTCGCCCTCAGGGCCGAGCCACGTCAGCGCACGCTCGCCCGCAGGGCCGAGCTGACCGCCGAATCGCGTTCCATCGATTCGCCGTAGCGGTACGCTCCCCGCTCCACGAAACGCCCCACCTCGTACAACCGACCTCGGAGCCGATGACGACGAAGGAGGAATCCGCTCGATCGAGCACCGCCGAGCTCACCGCCGAATCGCGTTCCAGCGATTCGCCGTAGCGGTACGCTCCCCGCTCCACGACACGCCCCCACCTCGTACAGCCGACCGCGGAGCCGATGACGACGAAGGAGGAATCCGCTCGATCGAGCACCGCCGAGCTCACCGCCGAATCGCGTTCCATCGATTCGCCGTAGCGGTACGCTCCCCGCTCCACGACACGCCCCACCTCGTACAACCGACCTCGGAGCCGATGACGACGAAGGAGGAATCCGCTCGATCGAGCACCGCCGAGCTCACCGCCGAATCGCGTTCCAGCGATTCGG